>SVGV01000011.1 GCA_015056185.1 Clostridiales bacterium
CACCAGCCCCAGCTATTTGACGCTGCAGTCCCTGGACCTCTGCAACCGCTATTTAAGCGATGGCTACCAAAACAAGCTAAAGCAGACCATCTGCTCGATTGATGACGCAAAGGCAAAGCTGAGCGCCATGGGGTATACCATCCTCCCCTCTGACCCGCTGAAGATCGTCATCGACGCACCCTCTTACGGGGTAACGGGAAAAGAGCTTGCGGAGCATCTGTACCGCCACGGGATCTACAGTGAGTTTAGCGATGATGCTCACCTGGTTTTGATGCTCACACCGGATAACCCCACAAAAGACCTTGACGCCCTTAATGGGGCACTTGCCGGTTGTAAAAAGGGGCAGGCCAAAGCAAAACCCGTTACGGCCCCCATCCCCCACGGGCTGCAGGCGGTGAGCATCCGCACTGCTCTCATGGGCAAAAGCAGATGGGTCACCCCGCAAAATGCTGTTGGGTGCATCTGCGCCGCCCCCACGGTGGCCTGCCCGCCCGCGGTACCCATCGCGGTGTGCGGGGAAACCATCACACAAGAGATGGCGGATCTGTTCTGCGCATACGGGATCGATGAAATCTTAATACTGGCCGAATGAAAAAAAGCCCCGTTCAGGGGCTTTTGTTGTATAGTTTTTTCACCCAAGGAAATGCTATCCACGAGGTGATAGCATGGACCACGGAGGAGAACTTTTAACCTTTGTAAACCACAACGCCCGCATGGGCATGGAGACCACCGCCCATTTGATGGACATTTTAAAGGATGGCCCCCTATACGATGAGCTGATGGAACAGCACAAAGCCTACCGCACCCTGGCCGCCAAGGCGGAAGCCCAGGCAGAAGAGCCCTTGGGCAAAGTACCCCTGCCCGCCCGGGCCATGAGCTATTTGATGATCGATATGAAGACCCTGATGGACCGCTCCCCCGGGAACATCGCCCAGATGATGGTAAAAGGAAGCGCCAACGGCATTGTGGAGATCACAAAACAGCTGCGCCAGTATGAGGGCACGGCACCCAGGGCAGAGAGCCTGGCAAAAGAGCTGCTCAAGATGGAAGAGCACCATATGGAGGTGCTGAAAGGGTATATATCCTAAGGAGGAAGCATGAAGCATTACCGTGACTTAAACCTGCTGCTGGAAAGCGACGCAGAGGCAAAACAGTATTTTTATGGCCTGCCCCAGTATGTTAAAGAGCAGATCCAGACCCGCAGCCAAAGCGTGAACTCCTTTGAAAGCTTAAAGGATTACGCTGAAAACCTTCTGCGGGGCGACAACTAAAAGGAGGAAAAGATGAACCCCTTTCAGAAAGAATTAGCCCACAACACCTATTTTCGTACCCTGCCCAAATATGTGCAGGAAACCATCATGCAGAGCAGCATCCAGTTCCACTCGGAAGAGGAGCTGCGCACCTGTGCAGAAAACCTCATGCGGGGCAACTAAAGGGCGGCCGGGTAACCGGCGCCCTTTTTTCATATGGCGTCCTATGGTATACTTTTATAAAAGGAGGAGCGCCATGATCACCCTGTTTAACAGAGAAGAGCTTTACAGCACCTATTCCATCACCATGCAAAGGGAGATCGCCCATGCCCTCATCGATGCAGGGATCGATTACCGCATTAAGGTAGTCAACCGGGTCAGCCGGGCTTCTCTGCGCCCGGGCTACGCCCCCGATGCTTCCGACAGCTATAACCATATTTTTTACGTACACCAGGATGATCTCTGTGCGGCGCAGGAAGCCATCGAGCCCATTTTGAGGGAGAGCCGATGACGATCCCTTCGAACAAAAGCTTTGATGCCGTTGCCAAAACCTATGACCGGTTTCGCCCCGGCTACCCCATAGAGCTGTTTGAGACTATTTACGATTACGAGCCCATAGGTGCGGGCAGCACGGTACTGGAGATCGGCAGCGGCAGCGGGAAGGCTACTGAGCCCATTTTAAGCACCGGGTGCAGCCTGACGGCAGTGGAACCGGGCATCAATTTTTGCGCTATTTTAAAGGATCGGTTCGCAGCTTACCATGGTTTTACTGTGCTGCAATCCACCTTTGAAGATGCCGATTTGCCCAATCAAAGCTATGACCTTGTGTTTTCCGCAACGGCCTTCCACTGGGTGCCCCAAACCATCGGTTACCAAAAGGTGTTTTCCATTCTAAAGCCCGGCGGGGCCTTTGCGCGGTTCCATAACCGCCCCTATCGCTGCCCCGATGACCCCGTCTTAGGGGATCGGATCGATAGGATCTATGGCCGCTACTATTACCCCTTTTACGGTAAACCCGCCGTAAAATACCGGCCTTTTACAAAGCAGCAGGCGGAGGAGATCGCCGCCATCGCCAAAGGATACGGTTTTTCTGACATCGCATGCCATCTATTTTACCGGGATCGGGTGTTTACCGCCAAGGAGTACATCGAGCTGCTGAATACCTATTCTGACCATCTTGCCTTAAAAGATGCCGTAAAGCTGCCGTTTTTTGCTGAGCTGGAAGCTGCCATTCTGGAACATGGCGGCAGCATCACCCTAAGAGACACCATCGATCTGCAATTGGCAAGAAAGCCATACTAAAAAAAGAAGTCCCGCAGGACTTCTTTTTTTATAGTTCTTTTCTTAGATAGATCATATCCGTAAGTTGTTTGCCGTTTTCATAGATGGGCTCCGGGTACTCCAAAAAGAACCCCTTTTTTACATGGCTGATGGTAAACCCCAAACGCCGGTAAAACCCCACGCCGCTTTCTGAGGTCCCCACCAGCATGGTATGGTGGCTATCTTTAAACCGGGTACATAGGACAGAAAGGAGATAGCTGGCATAGCCGTTGTTCTGCATGGATGCATCGGTAGCGAGGTTTTTGCATTCGCACATCCCATTGCCTAAATCCAGCATCGCCGCCTGGCAAAGGGGCGTGGAATCATCCATCAGCACAAAGACCCTGCTTTGGTCTAAATACCGATGGATCATGGTAAGATCCGGGTCGGCCAGGAGCAGCAGATGGATAAAGCGGTCTTTTTCTTCCAATAATTCAACGATTTCTTTCATTTGATCCGTTTAAAGTTGCCGTGGGTCTCCTCTACCGTTTCATGGAAGGCGAAGGTATCATCATAGTTCTTTAAAATATTCTTGAAATCCACGATCTGATGGGGGTTCACCACGCAGATGAGCACCGTGCGCTCCTCCCGATGGTAGGACCCCATGGCGGTGATGCGGGTGGAACCGTGCTTGAGTTTACTGGCAATATCTGCGGTGATCTCATCGGGATGGGCGGTGATGACGGTAAACTTACAGGCCTTTTTGGTGCCGCTGATGAGGTAGCTGCCCACAAAGCTGGAAAGAAAGCAATAGAGGATGCACAGGCAAACAGGCTTGTAGTCGTACACCAGGGCGCCATCGGGGCCGGGCTGAGCGTACACAAAGAAGGAGGAAACCGCCACCAGGGCATTTAAGCAGAAGGTGACGTAAAAGAAGTTCAGTTCCGGCTTATGGGTGCTGATGTATTTTGAGACGATGTCCGTACCGCCGGTGCTGGCATTGTTTTGAAAGCAAATGCCGTACACGATGCCGCTGATCACGCCGCTCAAAATACAGGGGAAAATGGTATCGTGCCCCTGGGCATCGTACTGGAATGCCTCCAGCCCAAGGCTTTGCAGATATAAAAACACAAAGGAGTACACAAGGCAAAAGCAAAGGGATCGTTTTGCGAACTCTTTATTCAAGCAAAAATAGCTGAAGATGCACAACGGAATGTTGATCAAAAGGGACATATAGCCGATGCTGAACCCCGTTTTGTACTGCACCATGGTAGCAATGCCGTTCAGGCCCGCAGGGGCAAAGCCGTTTTTGACCACGAACAGTTGGTAATTGAAAGCCAAAAGAATGGCGGAAGCTGCAATGACCCCATAATGAAGCAGAGACTTTGCAATGGGATACTTTACTGTATAACCTTGTTTAGACGACACAGGAATCACCCCTATCCTTATTCCAGTAGGCTATTGTAGTCCAAAGGATGGATGGTTGCAACCCAAAGAGCATGGGTGTTTGGGTGATTTATTTATAAAAAAAGAAAAAACCTCATCCTGTGATGAGGTTTGATTACGTGGAGGCGCCACCCAGACTCGAACTGGGGATAAAGGTTTTGCAGACCTCTGCCTTACCACTTGGCTATGGCGCCATTGGAGCGGTAGACGAGATTCGAACTCGCGACATCCACCTTGGCAAGGTGGCACTCTACCACTGAGCTACTACCGCAAATGGTGCCTTGGGGCGGAATCGAACCACCGACACGTAGATTTTCAGTCTACTGCTCTACCAACTGAGCTACCAAGGCTTATGGCGACCCGGAAGGGGCTCGAACCCTCGACCTCCAGCGTGACAGGCTGGCATTCTAACCATCTGAACTACCGGGCCATTTTGGTGGGAACAACTGGGCTCGAACCAGTGACCCCTTGCTTGTAAGGCAAGTGCTCTCCCAACTGAGCTATGCTCCCCAACTCCATATCTGGCGACTTGGTTATTTTAACCCACCCTTAACGGTATGTCAAGGGGTGATTACCGCCTTTTTTGCAATTGTTCAAAAATATCGCTAAGAGGCACACCGCGCTCCACCAGCATGACGATGAGATGGTAGAACAAATCAGCGGTTTCGTAGCTGATCTCTTCCCGGCTGGCATTTTTGGCAGCGATGATGGTCTCGGCGGATTCCTCCCCCACCTTCTTTAAGATCTTATCGATGCCTTCCCGGAACAGGTAGCAGGTATAGCTGCCCTCTTTGGGGTTTGCCTGACGGTCACGGACCACATCCTGCAGTTCATACAAAATGGTGGAGTTCGGCACCTTTTCCACCTCTTCGATGGTACGGAAGAAGCAGGAGTATTCACCGGTGTGGCAGGCTCCGCCCTTCTGGATGACCTTTGCAAGGAGGCTGTCGCCGTCGCAATCGATGGCCAAAGAGACCAGGCGCTGGGTGTTGCCGCTGGTCGCGCCCTTTTCCCACAGTTCCTGACGGGAACGGCTGTAATAGACCATGACTTTCTTTTCAAGGGTCAGTTTTAAGGATTCCGCGTTCATATAGGCCTGCATCAAAACAGCGCCGGTGACGGCGTCCTGGGTGACTACGGGCACGAGGCCCTGTTCGTTATATTTTACCTGAGCGATGAGTTCCTGATCCATAATATGATTCACTCCCGATTATTGTTCACTAAGTTTTAAGGCAGACAGAAGATCGATCTCGCCATCGTACAATGCTTTACCGATGATGATACCGTAAAGATCGTTGTTCACAGCATCCTCCACATGGCTTAGGGCACCAACGCCGCCGGACACCACGATGTTCATACCGGTTTGCTCCATCAGCGCTACGCTCTTTTTCATGTTGGGGCCCGTCTTCATGCCATCTCGGCTGATATCCGTATGGATGACGGTATCCACCCCAAAGGATTTCATTTTGAGGGCTAAATCCAGCACCTTGACACCGCTGTCGGTCTCCCATCCGCGGGTGGCCACAAAACCATTGCGCTCATCGATGCCCACAGCGATGGCACCGGGGTACAACGCCGCCGCTTTTGCGACCATATCGGGGTTTTCCACCGCGGCAGTGCCGATGATGCAGCGGCTGACACCTGCATCCATGCGGCGGCGAACATCGTCCAATGTGCGGATGCCGCCCCCCGTTTGGATGAACACGCCCAGCTTTGCCATCTCTTCAATAGCGCTGAGGTTCTTGCCAAGGCCATCCCGGGCGCCATCCAGATCCACCACATGGATGTGGGTAGCGCCTGCATCAAAAAAGCTTTTGGCCATGGCGGCAGGGTCGGTACCGTAAACCGTCTGCTGGGCGTAATCCCCCCGAAGCAGGCGCACGCAGTTGCCGTCTTTCATATCGATGGCAGGAAATACGATGCTCATTACAATACACCTTTGGTACTGGGGATGTCGTTGGTGCGGCCATCGAAGGAGGTGGCCACATCCAGCGCACGGGCAAAGGCTTTAAACAGCGCCTCGATCTTGTGGTGATCATTTTTGCCGTAGGGCACCTGCATATGCAGCGTGATGCCCGCCGCAAAGGCCAGACCGCGGAAGAATTCTTCCGTCAGCTGGGTATCAAACCCGCCGCAGCCGGGGCCGGCAAACGCGCAATCAAACACCAAAAAGGGGCGGCCGGAAAGATCCAGATGGACTTTTGCCAAAGCTTCATCCATGGGTACGGCAAAGTTGCCGTAGCGGCGGATACCCGCCTTGTTGCCCAACGCATCTTTAATGGCGGTGCCCAGGGCGATGCCCACATCCTCTACGGTATGGTGGCCATCCACATAGGTATCCCCGGTGCAGGCTACGCTAAGATCCATATAGCCGTGCTTTGCCAAAAGGATGAGCATGTGGTCAAAGAACCCGATGCCCGTTTGGATGGTGCTTTTGCCGGTACCATCGATGTTGACGGTGATGGCGATATCCGTTTCTGCCGTTTTGCGGCTGTAGCTGGCTGTACGCATGATTCAATCCTCCATAAAGCGGATGGCGACCGCTTTGCCGTGGGCCTCCAGGCCCTCTGCCCCTGCAAAAGCCAGGACATCATCCTTCACTTCTGCAAGACGTTCCCTATTATAGCACAGAACGCTGCTGCGTTTCACAAAATCGTACACACCCAGGGGGGAACTGAAGCGGCTGGTGCCGCAGGTGGGCAGCACATGGTTGGTGCCGGCGAGGTAATCCCCCAGAGGTTCGGGGCTGTAACTGCCAATAAAGATGCCGCCTGCGTTTTCGATGGAATCCAGATCCACATCGGTATCATCCAGCACCAGTTCCAGGTGTTCGGGACCGATGGCGTTGCAGACTTCAACGCATTCTTCAATGGTATCCAGCACGATAATGCCGCCGTAACGCGCCATGGATGCTTTTGCGATATCCCCACGGAGCAGTTCTTCCCCCTGGCGGGCAAGCTCGGCCTCCACAGCCAGCGCAAGGTTTTTGCTGGTGGTCAGGCAGATGGCTGCCGCAAGAACATCGTGCTCTGCCTGGCTGTAAAGATCCGCCGCAACAAAGCGAGGATTGGCGCTGTCATCGGCGATGACCATGATCTCACTGGGGCCGGCGATGGAATCGATGCCCACGGTGCCGAATACCTGGCGTTTTGCCATGGCCACATAGGCATTGCCGGGGCCGGTGATCTTATCCACCTTGGGCACGGTTTCGGTACCGTAAGCAAAGGCGGCAATGGCCTGGGCGCCGCCCATACGGAAGATGGCAGTGACCCCTGCTTCATTGGCCGCAACCAGCGTGAGGGGATTCAGCTTGCCGCCCTTTGCGGGGGTAGCCATGTAGATCTCTTTTACACCGGCGATCTTAGCGGGGATGGCGTTCATCAGAACGCTGCTGGGGTAGCTGGCAGTGCCGCCGGGCACATAGATGCCCGCCCGTTTGATGGGCCGCACGCGCTGGGCCATGATGATGCCGTCTTTTAAGATGGTATAGCCGTCATCCTTCTGCTTTTCGTGGTATTCCGTCAGGTTTTCGATGGCTTTGCGGATGGCCTTCAGCTGAGTTTCAGGCACGGCATCATAAGCGGCCTCGATCTCCTCTTTGGATACCATCAAAGGGGTAGCGGCGTAATCCGTACCGTCAAAGCGGAGGGTCAGTTCTTTTAAAGCTTCATCACCCTTTGTACGGATGGCGTTTAAAGTGGTGCTGACGGCGGTATATATTTCGCCCTCTTCCATCACAGCACGCTCTGCCAAGCGATCAAGCAAAACCTGTGCTTCCTGTTTGCCGTAGTAGATCATAACCCTGCCTCCAGATTCTTGCGGATGCCCTCAATGGCGGGGCGGATGATATCCCCCTTGGTTTTTAAGGAGACCCGGTTGACGCACAAGCGGCTGCTGACCTGGGCAACATCCTCCAGCACGCTGAGGCCGTTTTCCACTAACGTACGGCCGCTTTCCACGATATCCACAATAACATCGCTCAGCCCGATGATGGGGCCCAGTTCCACCGAGCCGGAAAGCTTGATGATCTCTGCGCTGCAGCCACGATCCCGGTACAGTTTACGGGCAAAATTGGGGTATTTGGTGGCAACGCGGATGCCGCTGAAGAAGGGATCCGTCCCTTCGTAACCACAGACGGAAAGGCGGCATTTGCCAAAGCCCATATCCAGCATCTCTAAAATATTGGCACCGCTCTCAAGCAACGTATCCTTGCCGCAGATGCCCATATCCGCCACGCCGTGTTCCACATAAACGGGGACGTCCACCGGTTTTACGATGAGGAAATCGGCGATCTCTCCGGGGATGACCAACAGGCGGCTATCCTCTGTAAGATCCGGGGCGGTGATGCCCACAGAGCGGAACACATCCATGGATTTTTGAAATAATCTGCCCTTTGCAAGGGCGATGGTGATCTTACCCATTAGAATTCCTCCTCATAGGCGATGGTACCGGCGGTGTAATACACCGCTTTTTTGGGTTTGCGTGCTGCAGCTTCTGCTTGAAACTCCGCCGCATCCCCGGCATAGCTGATGATGACCGTTTTGCCCTCCCCACGGTACTTAGCCGCAAGGGCCAAGAGTTCGCTGCCCCCTTCGCCGCAGCCGATGAGTACATCTGCCTTGGGGCAAGCCCGGAGCGCCCCCATGGAGCGGAGCACATGCAGGATGTTGCCCACCCCCATGGCAAAGCCGATGGCGGGCATGGGGCGGCCGAATTGCTCCATCAGGGTATCGTAGCGACCGCCGGAAACCAGGCTGTAACCCAACAGCGGGCTCATGCCCCGGAACACCAGGCCGGTATAGTAGTTTAAGTTGGGCGCCATGGCGAAATCGATGGAGATCTTAAAAGGAAGATCCATGGAGCGCACCATGGTGCAGATGGCTTCCAATTCATCCACAATGGCAAGGCAGCCCTTTAAGGGGAACAGGCTGCGGGCACGCTGGAACACGCTTTCATCCCCAAAGAGATAGATGAGTTCACAAAGCTGCTTTGCAAAGCCTTCATCCATCCCCTGCTCACGGCAGTAGATGGCAAGCTCTGCCTCGTTCTTTTCATCGATGAGGGCGGCGACGGCTGCGGTCTGCACCGCCGTTAAATTGCCATAGCGGCAGACTTCCCTCAAATAGCCCACATGGCCGAGATCCAGCACGAAATCCTGGATACCCAGGTTTAAAAGACTCTCAGCCGCCGTTAAAAGCAGCTCGGCATCGGCACTGATCCCGCTGACCCCTAACAATTCGCAGCCCGCCTGGGTGAACTCACGGCGTTTCATGCCGTATTCCTGCTGCATACCGTAGGCATTGCCGATGTAGCAGTACCGCAGCGCACCTACACCCCTGGGGCGGGTAGCGGCAATGCGGGCAACGGGCATGGTGAGGTCCGGCCGAAGGGCCAGCATGCGGCCATCCATATCAAAAAAGCGAACGGTGGCCTCTTCACGGATGCCGCCGATCTCCCCCTTGAAGGTATCAAAGTATTCCAGTGAAGGGGTCTCAACCTCTTCGTAGCCCCTTAATAAAAAGCTGCTGCGCAGGCTTTGCTCCACTTTTCGTTTAAAATAAGCGGTGTCTCCGTAAAAATCCGATACGCCTTCGGGGATCTGCAGGCGATTCACCATGGCTGCCTCCTGTATCTCGCGTTTGTTTCGCGTGTTATCGTAGTAAATCGTAAAACTATTTAGTGGCATTATACCGCCCATTGGATGGGCTGTCAAGGTACATTGTAACCTTTTTATACCCCCTTGGCAAAACAAATAAAAGGCCCCATAGGGGGCCCTTTATATTAGCGGTATTTGGTTATTTGCCGCTCATTTCGCCTTCCATCTGTTCGATCACACGGCGGGTGATGTTGCCGCCGATGCGGCCGGCCTCACGGGAGGTAATGTCACCGTTATAACCCTGCTTGAGGTTAATGCCCAGTTCGCCGGCTACTTCGTTCTTCAAAGAGTTCAGCGCCTGCTTGCGGCCGCGGGAACCCTTAGAGCTATTGTTTGCCATTGTGCCATTCTCCTTTCTTAAGAATCCTGTCGTCTTGCGTTATTTGCCGTGTTTGGCGTAGTAGTCATCAAACATCCGTTTTACCATATATCCACCTACAGAGCCGTTCTGCTTTGCGGTGTTGTCACCGTTATCGCCTTCTCTTAAGGTTACGCCGATCTCGCTTGCTACTTCGTACTTCATCTGATCCAAAGCACTCTGAGCCTGGCTTTTGTTTTTACCCTTCAACTGCATTCACCTCCTTTTTTGTTGCACTATTACTGTAACCATTTTGATTTTGAATACCCATGTAACAACTTCCAACTTGATCGAATCCTTCCATGCAGGGAAAAAGAAAAAACAGCGCCGTAAGACGCTGTTTTTTCTTTGCTTTAATTTAACGTGATCTCATTTAACAAGCTGCGGTATTTGTTTTTTGCCCGGGCGATGAGGCGAAGCTGCAGTTCTTCGCCATAACGGTTTTTGATGAAAATATCGTCATATGCGGTGAGCACATCTTCAAGGAGATGGGCATCCATGGCGAAATTCATAAAAAACAGATCGCCCTTGCCGCTTTGCCATTGGCCAAGGAGTGCACCGGGGCCCCGGTTCTTCAGATCCATCCTGGCGATGGCAAACCCATCGGTGGTGGAGCAGAAATCCATCAATCGGGGTGCTTCACTCTTGCTGCGGTTTAAAAGGAAGCAGTAGGACTGCTGATCCCCCCGGCCTACGCGGCCCCTGAGCTGGTGCAGCTGGGCCAGGCCAAATCGATCGGCTCCATCGATGACCATGACCGTGGCGGTCTTCACATCGATGCCCACCTCGATGACCGTGGTGGAAACGAGCATCTGCACATCACCGGTGCTAAAGGCCTCCATGACGGCTTCCTTATCCTTTTGGGCCATTCGCCCATGGAGCATGGCCATCTTGACATTTGGCAGCTGATGGCTTAGCCGCTCATAAGCCGCCTTGACGGATACCTGCTCGCTCTCCCCTTCTTCGATCAGGGGGCAAACATAGTAGATGCGGTTGCCCAGTTCCGCCTGCCCTGTGATGAATCCAAGGAGGCCTTCCTCTTTATGAGTCGGCACCAGGTGGGTGCGGATGGGCCGCCTGCCTCCGGGCAGTTCATCCATAACGATGATGTCAAGGTCACCATAGACGATCAACGCTAACGTGCGGGGGATGGGTGTGGCGCTCATGACGATGAAGTGGGGCGCCCTGCCCTTTTGCTGCAGCACCGCCCTTTGCCGTACCCCAAACCGATGCTGCTCATCGGCCACGGCAAGGCCAAGTTCATGGAACTGCACATCTTTTTGGATCATAGCATGGGTGCCGATGAGGATCTGCACTTCGCCGGTCTCCACCTGCTTTAACAGGGCATCCCGTTCTTTTTTGCGCATACCGCTGACGATCATGCCCACTTTGATGTTGAAAGGTTCAAAAAACTTCTTTGCGCTTTCATAGTGCTGGCGGCAGAGGATCTCCGTAGGGGCCATGAGGGCACCCTGGGTGCCCCCAAGCACCGCTGCATAAAGGGCATAAAAAGCCACCACCGTTTTGCCGCTGCCCACATCCCCCTGCAAAAGCGCCTCGTAGGGGGCGGTGCTTTGGATGCCGCCGCGAATGGCGGCCATGGCCCTTTGCTGGGCGCCGGTGGGTGTGAAGGCTAATTGGGCTAAAAACGCATCGTGGGCGGCCTGACCCAGGTTTAGAGAAACCGCTTTGCCCTCTTCCATCGCTTTGGACCGGGCCAAGAAGGTCTTTAACAGCAGCACCTCAAAAAAGGAGATGGTGCGGATGCTTTCATCCTTTTGGGTATGATCCACCGGGAAGTGAGCGCCGTAATAGGCATCTTCCAAGGGAAGAAGTCGGTATTTGTTTGTAAAATCTTCCGGCAATGGAAAAGTAAGGGCATCGCCATAGCGTTCAAAGGTGTTCTTCAAAAGCTTGCGGAATACCCCCTGGCTTAAGCCCTTTGTGCTGCGGTACACCGGCAAAAGCCTTGCGCCTTCCCCCTCGCTGAGTTTTTCCACCATGAGGGAATTTAGGCGGATCTCGCCCCGGTAGTATTCCGGTTTGCCGTAAATATAATAGCTTTCGCCCTCTGTCAGGTTTTGGGCCATGTAGGGCTGGTTATACCAGCAAAGGTACACATTGCCCGTTTCATCCCCGGCTTTGACGCGGATGAGGGAAAAATTCCGTTTGACATACTGCACCTTTGGCGTGGTCAATACAGTGAGCACCCCAAACCAGGGAGTGCCTGCTTCCATCTCCCTTACAGTGCGCAGGTCGGTCAGGTCATGATAGGTGCGGGGCATATAGCAAAGGAGGTCCTCCACCGTTTCCACACCCAGTTTATTCAGTTGCTCCCGTCTGGTTTTGCCCACCCCGCGGATGGCCTCCAGGTTTTCGCTGAGCACGATGCCCTCACCCCCTTAATAAAAAGGAGGGGCGTTGCCCCTCCAATGGATGTTTGTTTACTCCACGCTGAAGATATAATCGTAAACAGGCTGTCCACCGTTGTAGGTCAGCACTTCGCATTCCTCAAAGGCTTCTTCCAAAGCTTCGCTTAAGGCGTTGGCCTCGGCCTCTTCTACGCCTTCGCCGTAGAATACGCTGATGACCTCCCGATCCTCGCTAACGATCTTACTGAGAAGATCGATGCAGGTATCCACCATTTCGGTGCCTTTGATGATCATATCGCCGTTGAAGAGGCCGATGAGGTCACCCTCTTCCACATGTAGGCCGTTCATGTTGGAGCTGCGCACCGCATGGGTGATCTGCCCGCAATCCACCTCGCCGATGGCGGTGTTCATAGCTTCCAGGTTTTCTTCGAAGGAAGCTTCGGGGTTAAAGGCCAAAGCACCGCTGATGCCCTGGGGCAGAGAACGGGTGGCGATGACCGCCACATTTTTGCTGCTGGCATCGGCTGCCTGCTGGGCGGCCATGATGATGTTTTTGTTGTTGGGGAACACGAAGACGTTATCGGAAGGAACTTCTTCGATGGCGGTGAGGATGTCCTCAATGCTGGGGTTCATGCTCTGGCCGCCGGAAACCACATGATCCACGCCCAGATCAGCAAACACAGCGCTGAAGCCTTCGCCGGCGGAAACGGAGATCATGGCAAAGGGTTTCTTTTCCACAGGGGCTTTGGCTTCTTCCCCTTCCCAGCTGGGTCGCTCGGAAAGGTTTGCGTTCTGCTCCCGCATGTTTTCGATCTTGATGGCGCTGAGGTAGCCCATCTTTAAGCCGTTCTGCAATGCTAAGCCGGGGTCGTTGGTATGAACGTGGACTTTCAGCAGATCGCCGCCGCCTACCACCAATACGCAATCGCCCAGTTTTTCCAGCTGGCCGCGCAGGGTGTCGATGTCGTCATCGTCCAGATCGCCCTTGGGCTGTTTGACAAAGAACTCGGTGCAGTAGCCAAACTCGATGTCTTCATTGAGCTCTTCCACAACCAGGTTGGCGCCCACCACTTCGATCTCTTCTTCGGGGACTTCCACCCCTTCAAGAGCCATCTTAAAGCCCTTGATGATGACCACAAGGCCCATGCCGCCGGCATCCACCACGCCTGCTTCCTTCAAAACAGGGAGCATATCGGGGGTTTTGGCCAGGGTGGCTTCACCTTCACGGATCATGCCGTCAATAACGGCCATGACGCTGTTATTCTTGCTGCTGACGGCCTCGGCGGCTTCTGCCATGGAACGGACCACCGTAAGCACGGTACCCTCTTTGGGCTTCATAACGGCCTTATAGGCAGCCTCTACGCCGCCGCGCATGGCTTTTGCCAAAGTGACGCCGTCCATTTCATTCACACCGCTGCCGATGCCCCGGGCAAAGCCCCGGAAGATCTGGGAAAGGATCACGCCGCTGTTGCCGCGGGCACCCTTTAAGGAGCCCATGGAGATGGCATTGGCCACTGCAGAGATGCTCTCTTCCGTGCAGGTGCGGGCCTCGCGGGCTGCCGTCTGCATGGTGAGGGACATGTTTACGCCGGTATCGCCATCGGGTACGGGGAATACGTTAAGGGCATCGATGGCCTTTTTGTTTTTCTCAAGGTATGCGGAAGCCACACTGATCATATCTTTGAGCTGGCGGCCCCCTATGATATTGATAGACACCTAAAAAATCCTCCTAAACCTCGGTACCTTATACGCGGATACCGCGGATGATGACGTTGATGTCGGCCACCTTCAGGCCGGTCATGTTTTCTACATGGTAACGCACACTGCTGATGACGTTTTCAGCAACAGCTTTGATGGATACGCCGTACTGCACCACAAGGCTGATATCGATTTTTACTTTGCCTTCTTCAATAGCATTGACCCTGACGCCTTTATCCACGCTATCCTTCTTTAAAAGGTCGGTCCAGCCGTCTGCGGCGGCCAGGCCCAGTACGCCAAGGCACTCGGTAGCGGTAATACCGGCCAGTTTTGCAATCACGCTTTCAGAGATATCTACTACGCCCAATTCGCTCGGTAATCTTGCTGCCATGGTTCATTCCTCCTGTACTTTAAAAAGCAGGTAGCTGATGGTATACTTCCACCAGTTGTATCATTTTACCCTAAATATACGCACTTTGCAAATTTATATTTTTTGCACGAAAACTTCTTGCAAAACTCAATGCTTGATGATAAAATTGATGGCAGTCATGCGTATAGGGAGGTGTTTTGCATGCCGAGAGTATGTGCCGTATGCGGTAAAGGTACCGTCGCGGGTAATCATGTCAGCCATTCCAATAGAAAGACCCGCCGGACTTGGTCTCCCAACCTTCAGCGGGCTCGTGTTATGATCAATGGCAGCCCCAAGACGGTGAACGTATGCACCCGTTGCCTGCGTTCCGGCAAAGTACAGCGGGTTGTGTGAGCAGCCAGTAAAAGCGCACGTTAAGTGCGCTTTTTTTACCCCCAAATACACATAATACCAAGGATGATGAGCACCACCCCCAAAGCACATACCCATGCCCAAAATGGGATGAAGCACACCAATACCACAACACCACCCGCCATAAGCCCCAGGCCTATGGCGTTTTTCATTCCCTGGCCTCTTCTGCCCTTTGCCATACCATCCCCTCCCCTCCCCTATATGCTTATGTGCCTATGGGGCGGATGTTGCAAGGCAAAACAAAAAGAGAGGCAAAGGCCTCTCTTAATTGTTGTGATTCAAAAACACAAAGGCACAGCCGCTGTGCACGGTGACTTTTGCCCCTTCCTCCGTGACCACATTGCTGATGCCCACGGTGCTGCCAAGGCGGTAATGGTACTGGCTGAGGGGGTAATAAAACCCCTTAAGGGATAAGCAGCATTCCCCCATAAGCGGCAGCACGGAAACCGTTTGCCCCACTGCGCCAAAAAGGACATCTTCACCCACAACGCACCGCACCTCTTCCGAATTGCCGTACATCACTGCGCGGATCCCTTTTTGTGCGAGATCATAGAGCAAGTGCAGGTTTGCGATGGAATGATCCAGCCGTTTGCCCGTTCCGCCGATGATGGCGATCTCATCTGCACCCAGGGACAACGCCAGGTTCACGCCGGCCTCGGTATCGGTATCATCCTTTATGGGGGAAAGGCGGATCTCCTTTACCCCCGCCGTCTGAAAAAGCGAAAGGGTCTCTTTTGAAACGGAATCCATATCCCCGATCATATAATGGGGGGTGATGCCCGCTTTGGCTGCCCATTCCATGCCGCCATCGCAGGCGATGATCACCTGGCACTGCGCGATCACAGGCATGACAATGCTGAAAGGGGGCAGTTCACCCCCTGTGATGACAGCCGCTTTAGCCACGGAGGCCTTCGATAGCGGCAGACATATCCTCAGCGGAGAACACTGCGCTGCCCGCTACGATGCAGTTTGCACCGGCAGCCAAAGCATCGGCCACTGTTTTGGCGTTGATGCCGCCATCCACCTGGACAATGAGCTCGCTGTTTTCTTCCTTGGCCTTTTCCACCACAGCGGTGACTTTATCAAGGCAGGCGGCGATCATGCTCTGGCCGCCAAAGCCGGGGTACACCGTCATGATCAGCACCATGTAAACATCCTTTACATAGGGCAAAACGGCGTCTACGGGGGTATCGGGGCTGATGGCAAGGCCCACTTTTTTGTTAAGGGCTTTGATGGCAGCGATAGCAGCGGGCACATCCTCCACCGTTTCCAGATGGATGGTGATGATATCCGCCCCTACTTTGGCGAATTCCTCAATATATTTTAAGGGATTGGCGATCATGAGATGCACATCAAAGGGGATATCCGCATAGGGACGGATGGCCTTTACTACGGGCATACCAAAGGAGATATTGGGCACAAACTGGCCATCCATGACATCAACATGGATCCAATCGGCGCCGGCGTCCTGCAGGTTTTTCACATCCTTGCCCAGCTGAGCGAAATCAGCAGACAGGATGGAGGGGCTCACCAATACTTTACTCATAGCGTTTCCTCCATTTTTCCCGAACCTCGGTCAAAAGGTCCGTATATCTTTTGTAGCGATCAAGGGGGATGCTGCCCTCTTCCACCGCTGCTTTTACAGTGCAGTCGGGCTCCTTATGATGGTAGCAGCCGTGAAACCGGCAGCCTTCCTCATAGGGAGCAAACTCGGGGTACAGGTTTTTGAGCCGTTCCGGCTCCATGAGGGGTAATTCCATTAGGCTGAAGCCGGGGGTATCCACAAGGTACCCTCCATCCCCCATGGGGATGAGCTCCGCATGGCGGGTGGTGTGGCGGCCGCGGCGGGTCTTATGGGAAAGGCCGGAGACTTCCACCTGAGCGGCCTCTGGCAAAAACGCCCGGGTGATGCTGCTTTTACCCACCCCGGATTGGCCGGCAAAACAACACACCTTGCCCTTTACCATAGCGCGGAGTTCTGCCATGCCCTCCCCCGTTAAGTTGCTGGCGCAGATGGGGGTAAAGGCGGCATAGGTTTTTAGAAAATGCGCCTTTTCGCTTTCGGTAGCAAGATCGCTTTTATTGAGCACCGTGATGACGGGGATCTCCATCATGGCGGCGCAGGCACAGAGTTTATCCAACAAGAGGTAATCAGCCTCGGGCTCCCGCGCACTGACAAGCGCCAAAACAGCATCGATATTGCTGACCTTGGGGCGGATGAGCTGATTTTTGCGGGGCAGGATGGCGTAAAACGCGCCGTCATCCCCCGCCGCAGGGTCAAAGGTGACGTAATCCCCCGGGAGGGGTGTTTTTACATCGTTGCGGAATTTGCCTGCGGCCTTTAAGGTGTACAGCACTCCGTTATGTTCCACTGTGTAAAACCCACCGATGCCTTTTATAATGCGGCCGGTGACCGCTTTTGGTGATTCGTTATAACTCAACTTGTGCAGTACCTATCAAAACTCCGCCGCAGTAGATCCGCAGCGTCTTCTCCCCTTTTTCGGCGCAGTTCAGCTTTACATTGACGCTGTGGCTGCCCTTACTTAAGGTTTCTTCATACATCACAAATTCGCCGTCACTTTCCACCACGGTGATCACAACGCTGCACCCGCTGGATGGGGTGGTAACGCTGACCTTCTTGGTGCCCCTGATTCCCCTTGCCCGGTAGTTGCCCACGTATAGGATGCACAGACTCTCCTTCATGGCGTAGATGCCGCCGCCGGGAGACTGGCTGATGACAAGGCCGCGGTTTTCCGCAGAGGAGGTGGATTCGCACACCACGATGTTTTTAAACCCATCTTCCTTTAAAAAGCTGATGGCTTCTTTTACGGTACGCCCCGTAACGGGGGTGGTGTGGGTCACATGATCGGGGTTATAGCCATCGATGGCCAGGTTGACGAAAGTGCCCGCTGTGACCATCTGCCCCTGTGCGGGGGATTGGCTGAAAACTTTGCCCGTAGGCTCCTCCCCCTGGGGGGAGTATTCCACCGTGCCGACCTCAAGGCCCAGGCGTTCCAATTCCAGCACAGCGCCGGCGTAATCCTTACCCGTAAGGTTGGGCACCTGAACTTTATCCGGCCCCTGGCTGACGGTGAGGGTCACCTTGGTTTTTGCCTCAACGACCTCGCCCTCAAGGGGGCTGGAGGAGATCACGGTGCCCTCGGCCAGATCGCTGTAGGCCGAGCGGATCTCGTAGCTTAAGCCGGCTTTTGTGAGGTTATCGGTTGCGAGATCCACATACAGCCCTTTTACCGCCGGGATGGTCACCTGGGTGGAGGAACTGCCGCCAAGCAGCAAGATACCCACCAGGATGAACGCCGCAAGGGCGAAGATGGCCGCACCGCAGATGAGGGTGATCTTTTTGATGCTGCGGCGGGGATCCACCGGTTTGTCATCCAGCACCTCGATGCTGTGATCCACCGTATCGGCAAAAGTGCCGTCTGGCTCGTGGACGCTGCGCAGAAGGTCGTTATAAAAGGCCTCCATGCTTGCATAGCGGTTGGCCGGGTTCTTGGAAAGGGCCTTTACCACCACGCTGCTCAAACTATAGGGGATGCTGGGCTCAATCGAGACCGGCGGCACCACCACAGAGCGGATGTGCTTCATGGCAACGGCCACGCTGGTATCCGCACTGAAGGGCAGTTTGCCCGTGAGCATCTCGTATAATGTAACGCCTAAGCTATAGATATCCGTCTTTTCATCCGTCTTTTTTCCCTGGGCTTGTTCCGGGGCAATGTACTGTACGCTGCCCAAAACATCGCCATCCAGCTGCGTCACGGCGGCGCCATCCAGCACCTTTGCAATGCCGAAATCCGTGATCTTCGCCATGCCGTCAGGGTCGATCAAGATGTTATCCGGCTTGATATCCCGGTGGATGATCCGTTTGCTGTGGGCGTAGCTTAATGCATCGCACACATCCAGCGCCCAGGTCACCGCCTGGTTGATGGGGATGCGCCCCTTGCGCTGAATCAGCTCTTTTAAGGTATTGCCCGGCACCAGTTCCATGGGGATGTAGTAGGTGCCACTATCCCCCGCCACGCCGTATACCCGCACGATGTGGGGGTGATCCAGCTTATGCATGGCTTTGGCCTCATTGATGAATCGGCCTACCATCTCACGATCGGTGGCGTATTCCCGTTTTAATATCTTCAGTGCAATCTGCCGGTCCAGCTTGCGGTCATAGGCGCGGTGGATGGTGGCCATGCCGCCGTAACCGATGATCTCGCCTACTTCGTAGCGATTGGAGAGGAGGATGGGGTTATCCATCACACACCTCCTCCCGCTTGCAGAGGCAGAGGGTGATGTTGTCACTGCCGCTGCGCACAAGGGCAAGCTCTTTTAGCTGTTCACAGGCATCTTCAGGGGAAAGATCGGTACAGTAGGATGCGATCTCCTCCAATGAGACGTTTTCAGAAAGACCGTCGGAGCACAGCAAAAGCGCATCCCCCTCTTTGGCCATAAGGGGAAAGCAATCGCCGTATTCATCCCCCCGCACACCTAAGGCACGGGTGATGATATGCCGCTGCATGATGTATTCCGCACTGTCCTTTTCCATCAAACCCTGGGCAACAAGCTCTTCCACCATGGAATGGTCTTGGGTGACCTGTTCTGCCCTGCCCTCCCGGATGAGATACGCACGGCTATCCCCCACGTGGCCGATGACCCAACGGTCATCGTAGCACAGTGCGCAGGTGATGGTAGTGCCCATGTTGGCGCATTTATCGGAATAGGTGCCCAGCATATAGATCTTTTTATTGGTGGCGTCAATGGCGTCCTTCAGCACTTTGATGGGATCCAGTGCTGCATCGGCCCATTTACCGGGCTTAGCCAAATAATTGAGCATGCTGCGGACCGCCAGTGCGCTGGCTACTTCCCCTGCGCTGTGGCCGCCCATGCCATCGGCAACGGCAAAAAACCGCTGCTGATACTCCAACTCAGCCTCGGGTGCAGGGATGTATGAGTTATCTTCATTGACTTTGCGGATCTTCCCCACATGGGTTGCCGATGCAAACTTCACGCCATTCACCCCTCTTCTTGTAATACACGGCGGCGCAGCTGGCCGCATGCCCCCTCGATGTCATCCGCAAGGGTACGGCGGATGGTGGCGGAGGCGCCGTTTTCTTTTAAGACCGATAAAAATCTTTGGCAATCCTGCCGGCCGGGGGCCTGCCAGCCCCCAACATCCCCGTTTAGGGGGATGAGGTTAATGTGTTTACGCATGCCCCTTGTCAGCCGTGCCAGTTCTTTTGCCTGGGCGGGGCTGTCGTTTACGCCCTTAATTAAGATATATTCAAAGATGACCCGGCGGCCGCTGGCGGTATCATACGCCCTGGCCGCTTTTACCACATCCTCGATACGGTAGCGGTGGGAAATAGGCATGATCTCATGACGGACGGCATCGTTGGGGGCGTGCAAAGAAATGCACAACACCACCGGGATCTTTTCTTCAATAAAATCGTAGATGCGGTCCACAAGGCCGCAGGTGGAAAGGGAGATGTTGCGGGGGGAGAACCCATAGCCCTTTTCATCCGTCATCAGGCGCAAAAAGCGGACGACATTGTGGTAATTATCAAAGGGTTCGCCGCAGCCCATGAGCACCATGTGGTTAAGAGCCCCTTCGCCCAGGTGACCCATAGCTGCATGGACCTGGCCCACCAGTTCATCCACGTTAAGGTTTCTGACCAGGCCATTTTCGCCGCTGGCGCAGAATTTGCAGCCCATGCGGCACCCCGCCTGGGTGGAAAGGCACAAAGACCCGCCGTGGTGGTACTGCATCAAAACCCCCTCGATGGCGTTATGATCCTCACAGCGGAATAAAAACTTGGTGCTGCCATCCTTACTGGTGATGGCGTTTTCCACCCTGACGCCCCCAAGGCCAATCTCGTTCAGAGCAGCCCGCAAGGGTTTAGCAAGGTTTGTCATATCATCGGGGGTTTTGCCCCGTTTCAGCCAGGACATCACCTGCCCGGCCCGGAATTTGCCCTGGCCGAGGTCTTTCATCAGGGATTCGATCTGGCTGTAATCCATCTCCAATAATTTCATGTTCGCTCCATGGTGGCAATGAAGAAGCAATCGGTACCATCCAGGTGGCTCCATAGGCGAAGCTGGCCGTTTTGGTAGCGCTCTTTCATGCTTTCCGTTAAATAGGGGTTTTCAAAATTGACGAGACGGAAGTCCTTTTCCCGCTTTAAAAAGCTGCGGATGGCACTTTCGTTTTCATCCTTGGTAAAGGTGCAGGTGGTGTAAACAAGCCTGCCCCCTTTTTTTACATACTTTGCAGAGGCACTTAAAATGCGCCCCTGGATGTAGTGCAGTTCCCGCACATCCTGCTTGGGCTTTTGGCTTTTGACCTCCGGCCGGTTTAAAAAGGTACCAAGACCGCTGCAGGGAGCATCCACCAAAACGAGGTCGGCGGAATCCACAAGGGTTTCCTCAATCCTTTGGCCGTCATGGGGGCTAAGGGCAATGTTATTCAGCCCCAGGCGCTTTACCTGAGCCGCCATCTGCTCCAGCCGCAGAACGCTGACGTCCATGGCGTGCACAGTGGCATCGGGGTGATCCTCTGCCATGGCGCAGCTTTTGCCGCCGGGGGCAGCGCAAACATCGATGATGTGCTTGGTATTCGGGCCCACAAACCCCGATGCCACGCGGCTGGCGGTGCCCATCAGGCTGATGCGGCCCTCAGTAAAGGGTGCCGATGCAGCGATGCCGCCGCCGTTTTCCACCGTGAGCATCCCTTTGGTTTGCCCCAAGGATGCTTCATAGCCCAAAGCTTTTAGCTCAGTAAGGGCGGCATCGGCGGTGGTTTTTAAGGGGTTGATGCGGATGGTCGTCACGCTGGATTTGGTTTGCATCAGTTTTTTCGCATCTTCAAACCCCAGCATGGATACCAGCTGGTTGGCAGCGTATTCCACAAAGGAATACCTCAGCCCCAGCTCTTTTGCGTTTGTGGGCGTAAAGGCCATGATAGCCTCTTTTTCCCGCAAGATGCGCCGCAGAACGCCGTTGATAAACCCGGGCTGGCCTTTTTTACCCAGCTCTTTGGCCAGTTCCACACTGCCGTTGACGGCGGCGGAATCCTCATGGCCAAACAAGCACCGGGCGGTACCTAAGCGCAGGATGTTTTTTAAATAGGGGCGGGTCTTATCCATACGGATATAGCTTTTTAAAACGTGATCCACCCAGATGATGTTTTCGATGGTCATGCGGGAATATGCCGTTGCCGCACGGATGGAGGCACCATCCAGGCCGGAAAAGGCCTTTAACTGGGCATCGGCAAAATGGGTGCCGCTGAGCACCTCGGTGATGATAAAGAGGGCAGCCCTCTCTCCGGCGCGGGCGCTCACAGGCTGAACCCCCCGGGCGTTTCTTTTTTGCCGCGGATGAAATCCACGTCGTTCATGGGCTTTTTGCCATCGGGCTGGACCCGCAAAAACCGGATGGCGCCGCTGCCGCAGGCGATGACCATGCCGTTTTTATCAAACTGCAGCACCTGGCCCGGTTCGCCGCTACCCTCCATCACACGGGGGTCAAAAAGCTTTAACCGCTGGCCATCCAAAAAGCCGTAGGCGCCGGGCCAGGGGGTAACGCCCCGGCAGCGGCCTGCCACCATGGCGGCGCTTTGGGTGAAATCCAGCTTGCCATCCTCTTTTGTGAGCATGGGGTAATAGCTGCTCTCCTCTTCCTTTTGAGGGGTGCGGGGACAGGTGCCGCTTTCGATAGCGGCTAAGGTTTTTAATACCAGGCCGGCTGCCACAGGGGCAAGGCGCAGTAAAAGCTCCTCGGCGGATTCGTAAGGGTCGATGGCTACTTCTTCTGCGTAGATCATATCCCCCGTATCCACCCCCCGGGCGGTGTACATGGTAGTCACGCCCGTTATGCTTTCGCCGTTGATGAGGCACCAGTTGACGGGGGCACTGCCCCGGTATTTGGGCAAAAGGGATGCGTGGGCGTTGATGACGCCGTATTTGGGGGCATCTAAATTGCGCTGGCTTAAGATCTGCCCATAGGCGGCGGTAACGAATACGTCGGCCTGGAAATTCTCGAGCTCTTGTGCTGCTTCTTTTGCGCGCACCTTTTCATAGGTGTGCACCTGTAGGCCCAGCTCCAACGCACGGACCTTTACAGGGGAAGGGATGAGTTTTTTGCTCCTGCCCTTGGGGGCATCGGGCTGGGTCACCACTGCGATGACCTCATGCTCTTTATTAAGAGCCTCCAGTACGGGCACGGCGAACTGAGGCGTACCCATGAATACCACGCGCATGATTACTCCTCGTCCAGGCTGGCTTCTTTGGTGACTTTATCGATGAACAAAATGCCGTCCAGATGGTCGATCTCATGGCAGAAGGCACGGGCAATAAGGCCCTCGCCGGCGTATTCATAAAGGGAGCCCGTGCGGTCATAGGCGCGCACCACCACTTTTTCGGGGCGCTGGACATAGCCTGCAAAACCGGGGTTACTGAGGCAGCCTTCCACTTCCTCCTGCATGCCTTCCATGGAGACGATCTCGGGGTTGATGAGCTCAAACAGTTCATCTTCCACCTCGATGACCACTACCCGGCGCAGCACACCTACCTGGTTGGCAGCAAGGCCAACACCATCGGAAGCGCGCATGGTTTCGATCATGTCATCCAGCAAGGTGATGAGGCGGTCGTCGATCTCGGTGACCAGTTTTGCTTTTTTCCGTAAGATGGGGTGACCCACCGTTAAAATCTCTCTGATTGCCATGGGGCATTCTCCTCTCTGTTCTCTAAGGTTATATTATACCATAAGGGGTAATTTTTACGGTACTAAAACATGCTTAAGGGGTCTAATTCCACCACGCTGCGCTTATCACCGCAGCTTTGGGATTCCATTACGGCATAAAGCTCTTCAATAAGGGGCCGTTTGACATCTTTGGCGCTGAGCTTTAACAGCACATGGCAGCGGGCTTCATCCCCCCGTTTTGCCATGGGTGCCGGGCCGAACTTTAATTCAAGGGGAACAACGCCATGGCGGGTTAAGACCTCCTCACACCCTTTGCCGGCGGTGCGGGATGCCTTTCGTGCTTCTGCCTCTTCCCCCGTGTACAGTGCCCGCATAAACAGGGCATAGGGCGGGAATTGGGCAATGCGCCGATTGACGATCTCTTCCTTATAAAAGCCGATGTAGTCCTGCCTGCAGGCCAGCTCCACCGCGAAATGCTCCGGGTTGTAGGTTTGCACCACCACATCCCCCGGGGATCCGGCACGGCCGGCACGGCCTGCCACCTGGGTGATCAGCTGGAAGGTGCGTTCGGGGCTGCGGTAATCGGGGAAGTACAGGGCGCTGTCCGCCGCCATGACCCCAACCAAGGTAACGTTGGGGAAATCCAGGCCCTTGGCGATCATCTGGGTGCCTACCAGAACATCGGCCTCGCCCCGCTCGAACTTCTTTAAAATCTTGCTGTGGGCATCTTTTTGGCGGGTGGTGTCATGATCCATCCTGAGGACCCGGGCCGATGGAAATTGCTCTTTGACCAGTTCTTCCACCTGCTGGGTGCCGATGCCAAAGTGTTTTAAATACTTTTTGCCGCAGCTTGGGCAAACATCCGGCACGGCAATGGTATCACCGCAATAGTGGCAGCGCAGGTAATCGCCGTATTTTCCCCTGTGATAGGTGTAGGAAACATCGCAGTGGGGGCATTTGATCACATGGCCGCAGCCGCGGCACATCATAAACTTGGCGTAACCGCGCAGGTTGATAAACAGCATGATCTGCTCGTTGCGGCTTAAGCGATCCCGGATCAGTTCCGCCAGCTTTCCGCTGAAGATGCTGCGGTTGCCCATCAAAAGCTCCTCACGCATATCGCAGGTGTGCACCGTTGGCAGCCCGCTTTTGCCGATGCGTTTGGGGAGGGAAAGCAGCTCCATCCTGCCCCGCTCTTTACAGCGGAAGTAGGTGGTAACGCTGGGGGTGGCGCTGCCCAAAACAAGGGGTGCCTTTGCGCTGCTGCACCGCCAGCGGGCGATGACTTTTGCATCGTACCGGGGGCGGATCTCGCTGCGGTAGCTTTGCTCGTGTTCTTCATCGATGACAAGCAGACCCAGGTTTTCCACCGGGGCAAACACTGCGCTGCGGGCACCGATGACCACCTTGGCTTCCCCCTGGCGGATGCGCCGCCATTCGTCGTACCGCTCCCCCGCCGAAAGCTGGGAGTGGATCACCGCGACAGTATCCCCAAAGCGGCTGCGGAAGCGGGAGACCATCTGGGGAGTGAGAGAGATCTCAGGCACCAGCATGATGGCACTTTTTCCCTTACTTAACGCATGACCGATGGCGGCCAAATAGACCTCCGTCTTGCCGCTGCCTGTGATGCCGTGGAGCAAAAACTCCTTTTGCCGCTCCCCATCCATGGCATCTTTTACCCGGTCCACCGCCTTTTGCTGGTCTTCCGTCAAAACGGGGGCCTGAGTGCGCCGGGCGTCCTCTGCACCAAAGGGCAGCCGGCGGACGCTTTGTTTTGTAATGGCCACAGCACCCCGTTTTATAAGGGGCGTAAGGCCGCTTTTGCTCTGGGGGCAGATGGCGTGCAGATCGCTTACGGGGATGGTTTTTACCTGGCAGAGCAACTCCAGCACCGTGTGCTGGCTTTTTGCCCGGCGGGCGGTGTAGTCTAAAAGCTCGCTCAGTTCCTCCCCTTCTATCATAAGGTTTGCAATGTTGATCTGCTTTTCGCTGACCCTTTGCCCCCGCATCTGTGCAGGGATCATCAACCGAAGGCTTTCGCTCATGGTGCAGTGGTATTCTTTTGCAATCCGCTCTGCTAAAGAAAGCTGCTCCTTTGTAAAGGCAGGGACGTCATCTGCAGTGCGGAAGATGCTTTTCACTTTATGGCAATCAAAGCTGCAGCTTTCGCTCAGCTCTGTTACATACCCTTCTATTACGCCGTTACCCCTGCCAAAGGGCACCACCACCCGGTGGCCGATCTGAATAGAAAGATCTTTGGGTACCGCGTATTCAAATACCCGATCCACACTGCTGTGGGCGATATCCACAATGACTTTGGCGTACACTTCCGCACCTCCTTTCAAGCAGAAAAGCACCCATGAAATGGGTGCTTTTTGTTACAGCATATCGATGATCTCCTGCAGCACCGCGGCAGCTATGGCATCCTTATGGGCTAAGGGGATCTGGCGCTGATAGCCCTTTTTCAGCACCGTTACGATGTTGGTATCGGCATCGAACCCGGCGCCCTTTTGGGTAACATCGTTGGCGACGATCATATCCAGGTTTTTGCGGGTGAGCTTATCCTCTGCGTAGCTTAACACCGCGTTGGTCTCGGCGGCAAAGCCGATGACCAGCTGCCCGGGCTTTTTCCGTGCGGCGACGTCGCTCAAAATATCGGCGGTTTCCACCAGGCGGATGGAATCCAGCTCGTGCTGGGTCTTTTTGATCTTGAAATCATAGCTTTCCGCCGGGGTGAAGTCAGCAGGAGCGGCCGCCTTGATGAGGATGTCGGCACCCTCAAAGGCGGTTAAAACGGCGTCGTGCATCTGGGCGGTGGTCTCCACAGGGACGGCGTGGACCCATAAGGGGGCGCTGACCGTCATGGGGCCATGGATGAGGGTAACATCGGCACCCAAACGGCGGGCTTCTTTTGCCAAAGAAACGCCCATTTTACCGCTGCTGCGGTTGCTGATGTACCGCACAGGGTCGATGGCTTCCCGGGTGGGGCCTGCGGTGATGACCACTTTTTTGCCCTTTAAAGGCTTTTCACTCTCTAAAAGATCCAGCACCGCTTCCACAATGACATTGGGTTCTTCCATGCGGCCATAGCCGATATCCCCACAGGCTAAAATGCCGCAGCCGGGGCCCACCACATGGGCGCCGCGGCTCACCAAAGTAGCCATGTTCTGCTGAGTTGCGGGGTGCTCCCACATTTTTTCGTTCATGGCGGGGGCGATGCAGATGGGCGCCTCAGTGGCCATAACGGTGGTGGAAAGCATGTCATCGGCGATGCCGTTTGCCATCTTGCCGATGATGTTGGCCGTTGCGGGGGCGATCAAAAATACATCTGCCCGTTTTGCCAAAGAGATATGCTCCACCTCGTAGCGGACTTTTTCCGCAAACATATCCACCGCAACGGCGTGGCCGCTGAGGGTCTCAAAGGTGAGGGGGGCGATAAACTCTGTGGCGTTCTTCGTCATTATGACGTAAACCTCCACGCCGGCTTTGCGCAGGCGGGATGTGATCTCTGCGGATTTATAAGCGGCGATGCCGCCGGTGACGCCAAGCACCACCGTTTTTTTATCCATCGTTATTTCAGTCCTTCCCGACGAGAGCAGGTGATCTTGCCTTCGTAGATCTCCTGGATGGCGGTGCTGACGGGTTTGATGAACTCTTCTTCCGTCAGTTTGGGGTCACCGGATACCAGCTGGCGGGCCCGTTTTGCGGTTTCTACAACCAGGGTATAGCGGCAATCCACGGTACTAAGCAAATCACCAATGGGGGGATAGATCATAACTGTTACCTCCTAGAAGCTTTATATTGGCTGATGATGGTTTTGATTTGTTCCACGCAGGCGTCGATATCATCGTTGACAACGGTGTAATCGTACTTAT
>SVGV01000012.1 GCA_015056185.1 Clostridiales bacterium
AAGCCATACGGGGCACCCCGTATTTTTCAGCCTGACGCCACACGGTCTCACTCTGGGGCTCTACGCCGCCCTTGGCACAGAACACTGCTACGGTGCCGTCCAGAACGCGCAGAGAGCGCTCTACCTCTACGGTAAAGTCCACGTGGCCGGGAGTGTCAATGATGTTGATGCGCTTCTCACGCCAGAAACAGGTGGTTGCAGCACTCTGAATGGTAATGCCACGCTCCTGCTCCTGGACCATGAAGTCCATGGTGGCGCTGCCCTCATGGGTCTCGCCAGTGCGGTGGATCTTGCCGGTATAGAACAGGATCCTTTCAGTAGTGGTGGTCTTGCCGGCATCGATGTGCGCCATGATGCCGATGTTGCGGGTATTTTCCAAAGAATATGCCCGGGGCATGCGAGACCCCTCCTTCCAAATGTAATAAAGAAATTTTTACAATAATATTCCCCCGAAACGGGGGAATATTCTCGTGCAACTGTTGTGTCGCTTACCAGCGATAATGTGCGAAAGCCTTGTTGGCCTCGGCCATACGGTGGGTGTCTTCCCGCTTCTTCACGGTGTTGCCCTGGTTGTTGGCAGCATCCATGATCTCGCCGGCGAGGCGCTCACGCATGGTTTTCTCGGAACGGGCGCGGGAGTAGGTCACCAGCCAACGGATGGCCAGAGTCTGCCGGCGCTCGGCACGGATTTCAATAGGTACCTGGTAGGTGGCACCGCCAACACGGCGAGCCTTAACTTCCAGCTGGGGTTTGATGTTTTCCATACAAGCATCGAACACTTCGATGGGCTCACGGCCGGTCTTGTTACGGATGATATCAAAAGCATCATAGCAAACACGCTGTGCTACACCGCGCTTACCATCCAGCATGACCTGGTTGATGAGCTTGGTCACAACGGTACTGTTGTAAATAGGATCGGGCAAAACTTCACGTTTCGGTACCCCGCCACGTCTAGGCATGATTGTTCCTCCTTTGGCTCAAACAGCGTAATTACGCAGAAAAAGTCTTATTTCTTGGGCCGCTTGGTGCCGTAGAGGGAGCGAGACTGCTGCCTGCCCACCACGCCGGCGGTATCCAAAGCACCGCGGATGATGTGATACCTTACACCGGGAAGGTCCTTTACACGGCCGCCGCGGATCAATACCACGGAGTGCTCCTGCAGGTTGTGACCAACACCGGGAATGTAACAGGTACCTTCCATGCCGTTTACCAGACGCACACGAGCGATCTTCCGCAGAGCGGAGTTAGGCTTTTTGGGGGTCATGGTACGTACGGCAAGGCACACGCCCCGCTTCTGGGGGCTCTTCTTCAGGATAGGAGCCGTAGATTTATACTCCACCTTGGTTCTGCCTTTGCGAACCAACTGATTGATAGTAGGCATGTAAATCCTCCTTACCCCAATGGGGTTTCGTGCTTACCTTTTAAGCGGTGGGTCATCCGATAAAAGGCGAGAATCCCGTAATGCTTGCGGATCAGCATATTCCGCGAAAGTTTTTCCGTTCCTGCGTTCCAAGAAGGGAAAAACCGTCCTCTATGCCCGGGGCACGGGTAGCCACAGGGCCATATGTAAGGACACTAACGTATTTTATCAAAAGGAAAATACCCTGTCAACGGATAAATTTCTTTTTTACGCCAGTGTCCTAAGGGCCAATGATGTTTTAAGTTCAGATCTCCAAGGAATCCAGGCTGATGTCGTCCAGCAGGGCGTCTACATCCAGTTCTTCCGGGAGGATCTCTTCTACGCTTTCAAGGGCTGCTTCGTCCAGGTTAATGGCGCTTCTGCCCTCTTTGTGCAAGTCGATCTCCTTATAGCGGCGCATGCCGGTACCGGCGGGGATCAGCTTGCCGATGATGACGTTTTCCTTCAAGCCGACCAAGGGATCCACCTTGCCCTTGATGGCGGCCTCGGTGAGGACGCGGGTGGTCTCCTGGAAGGATGCGGCGCTCAGGAAGGATTCGGTTGCCAAGCTGGCCTTGGTGATGCCCATGAGCACGTACTTGGCGGTTGCGGGCTGGCCACCCTCTAAGATAACCCGCTCGTTCTCCTCTTCAAACCGGTGGATGTCAACCAGTTCGCCGGGGAGAAGGTTGGTATCGCCGAAGTCTTCCACCCGCACTTTGCGGAGCATCTGACGGATGATGACCTCGATGTGCTTATCGTTGATCTCTACGCCCTGCATACGGTATACGGAGAGTACCTCGCGGAGCAGGTAGTTCTGCACGCCCTTTACACCCTTGATCTTCAGGATATCGTGGGGGTTGATGGGGCCTTCGGTCAAGGGCTCGCCGGCTTCCACTACATCGCCGTTCTTCACGCGCAGACGGCTCTGGAAGGGGATGGCGTAGGTTTCGCTTTCGCCTTCGGAGTTGCTGACGGTAACCTCACGGCGTTTTTTGCTGTCATCGATGGAAACGATACCGGAGATCTCGGTGATGGTGGCAAGTCCCTTGGGCTTGCGGGCCTCAAAGAGCTCCTCTACACGGGGAAGACCCTGGGTGATATCGTCTCCGGCGACGCCGCCGGTGTGGAAGGTACGCATGGTCAGCTGGGTACCGGGCTCGCCGATGGACTGAGCGGCGATGATGCCGACCGCTTCACCGATGGAAACGGGGCCGCCGGTGGCCAGGTTGCGGCCGTAGCACTTGGCGCATACGCCGTGGCGTGCGCGGCAGGTCAATACGCTGCGGACGTTGACCTCCGTGATGCCGGCTTCCACGATGCGTTTTGCAGCTTCGCCGGTGATCTCCTCGTTAAGAGGTACGATCACTTCGCCGGTGCGGGGGTCTACGATCTCCTCTGCGCTGGTGCGGCCAAGGAGCCTGTCTGCCAAAGGCTCAATGATCTCTTTGCCGTTGGCAATGTCGGTAATGGTGGTACCGCGGATGGTCTCGCCCAATGCAGCGAAGCAGTCCTCTTCATTTACGATGACTTCCTGGGATACATCCACCAGACGGCGGGTCAAGTAACCGGAGTCAGCGGTACGAAGTGCGGTATCGGCCAAACCTTTACGTGCGCCGTGAGCACTGATGAAGAACTCCAGTACCGTAAGGCCTTCACGGAAGTTTGCTTTAATGGGCAGCTCGATGATGCGGCCGGAGGGATCTGCCATCAGGCCGCGCATGCCGGCCAGCTGACGGATCTGGTTTACGCTACCACGAGCACCGGATACTGCCATCATGTAAACGGGGTTATCGGGGGCCATGCCCTTCATCAAGGCGTTGGTGACCAGCTTGGTGGTCTCTTCCCACACTTTGATGACCTGGGCGCGGCGCTCTTCTTCGCTCAAGAAGCCCATACGGAAGTTGGCTTCGATGACGGATACCCGTTTTTCGGCATCGGCCAGGAGGCCGACTTTTTCTTTGGGAACGGCGATGTCGCCCACGCTGATGGTAACAGCGCCCCGGGTGGAGTATTCAAAGCCCAGCTTCTTGACGGCATCCAGCACGTTGCAGGTGATGGTGGAGCCGTTCTTTTCAAAGCTGCGGGCTACGATATCGTTCAGGCCGTTTTTATCCACGACCTTGTCGATCTCAAGAAGCAGGGCGTTTTCCCGCTTGCTGCGGTCCACATAGCCCAGGTTCTGAGGCACGGCGGAGTTGAAGATGATGCGGCCCACGGTGGTATCGATGAGGCCCACAACTTTTTCGCCTTCAAATTCGCCTTCCATGCGCACCTTTACTTTGCTGTGCAAGGTCACATTGCCGGTCTGGTATGCCATGATGGCTTCATCTGCGGAGGAGAATACGGCGCCTTCGCCCTTTTCGCCATCCCGCACGATGGTCAGATAGTATGCGCCCATAACCATATCCTGGGTGGGAGATACCACAGGTTTGCCATCCTGGGGTTTTAACAGGTTGTTGGCGGAAAGCATCAAAAAGCGGGATTCCGCCTGTGCTTCCACGCTGAGGGGAATGTGCACTGCCATCTGGTCGCCGTCGAAGTCAGCGTTGTAAGCGGTACAAACCAGGGGCTGCAGCTTTAAGGCGCGGCCTTCTACCAGTACGGGCTCAAAGGCCTGGATGCCCAGACGGTGCAGCGTAGGTGCACGGTTCAAAAGTACGGGATGATCTTTGATGATATCCTCCAGTACGTCCCAAACCTTAGAATCCATCCGTTCCGTCATCTTCTTTGCCTGACGGACGTTGTGTGCGTAGTTTTCCTCTACCAGCTTTTTCAGCACAAAGGGCTTAAAGAGCTCCAGGGCCATCTCTTTGGGGAGACCGCACTGGTACATCTTCAGTTCGGGGCCAACTACGATAACGCTTCGGCCGGAGTAGTCCACGCGCTTGCCCAGAAGGTTCTGGCGGAAGCGGCCCTGCTTACCGCGAAGCAGGTCGGAAAGGGATTTTAAGGGGCGGTTGCCGGGGCCCGTTACGGGGCGGCCGCGGCGGCCGTTATCGATCAGGGCGTCAACAGCTTCCTGAAGCATGCGCTTTTCGTTGCGGACGATGATGTCGGGGGCTTTGAGCTCTAAAAGGCGCTTTAAGCGGTTGTTTCGGTTGATGACGCGGCGGTACAGATCGTTCAGATCGCTGGTGGCAAAGCGGCCGCCATCCAGCTGTACCATGGGGCGCAGTTCCGGGGGGATAACGGGGACAACGTCCAAAATGATCCACTCGGGTTTATTGCCGCTCTGACGGAAGGCTTCGATGACCTCCAGCCGTTTTACCGCGCGGATGCGCTTCTGGCGGCTCATGGAATCAAGGTCGCCCCGCAGCTGGGCTGCGATCTCATCCAGATCCAGTGCTTTCAAGAGCTCTTTGATGCTTTCAGCACCCATGCCGGCACGGAAGCTGCCCTTGCCGTAGGTATCCTCGGCCTCTTTGAACTCACGGTCGGTAATGACCTGCTTATAGGTGAGGTTGGTAGTACCGGGATCCAGCACTACAAATGCTGCAAAGTACAGCACCCGTTCCAGATTCCGGGGGGACATATCCAGCAAAAGGCCCATGCGGCTGGGGATGCCCTTAAAGTACCAAATGTGGCTGACGGGAGCAGCCAGCATGATGTGGCCCATACGCTCACGACGGACTTTGGCTTTGGTGATCTCTACACCGCACTTGTCGCAGACCATGCCCTTATAGCGGACGCGTTTGTACTTGCCGCAGTGGCATTCCCAGTCTTTGGTGGGTCCAAAGATCCTCTCGCAGAAGAGGCCGTCTTTTTCGGGTTTCAGGGTACGGTAGTTGATGGTTTCGGGCTTGCGGACTTCACCGCGGGACCACTCCAGGATCTGTTCCGGAGAAGCCAGGCCAATCTGTATGCTGTTAAAGTTGTTCAGTTCCATCCTTCGCACTCCCTTCTTTATTCGGAAAGTTCGTCGGTGTTCTCGGCATCATCCATGCCAAGGTCGCCCAGATCCAGGTTGAAGAGTTCGTCATCGCTGAGATCTAAATCAGCGGCATCGCCAAGATCGAACACGTCCTCTTCCCCTTCTTTGGATGCGTTTTCTTTCTTATCGGGTGCATCCAGATCCATCGCGGTGGGGATGTAGCCGCCGCCATCCACTTTGCGGATGTCGATGGTGTCCATATCGTCATCGATGGAATCCCGCAGCTTGATCTCCTGGTTGTCTTCGCCCAGTACGCGGACGTTCAGCGCCAGGCTCTGCAGCTCTTTAATGAGAACCTTGAAGGATTCCGGCACGCCGGGTTCGGGGATGTTCTCGCCCTTGATGATGCTTTCGTAGGTCTTTACACGGCCCACGATATCGTCGGACTTGACGGTCAAGATCTCCTGCAGGGTATGGGCGGCGCCATAGGCCTCCAGTGCCCAAACCTCCATCTCGCCGAAGCGCTGGCCGCCGAACTGGGCCTTGCCGCCCAGAGGCTGCTGGGTGACCAGGCTGTAGGGGCCGGTGGAACGGGCGTGGATCTTATCATCTACCAGGTGGTGGAGTTTTAAGATGTACATGTAACCGACGGTTACGGGGTTTTCAAAGGGTTCGCCGGTGCGGCCGTCGTGGAGGATCATCTTACCGTTGCGGCTGTAGCCGGCTTCTTCCAACAGATCCATGATCTCTTCTTCGCTTGCACCGTCGAATACGGGGGTCGCGACCTCCCAGCCAAAATACTTGGCAACAAGGCCCAAATGGACCTCCAGTACCTGGCCGATGTTCATACGGGAAGGTACGCCCAGGGGGTTCAGCACCAGCTCAAGGGGAGTGCCGTCGGGCAGGAAGGGCATATCCTCTTCGGGGAGGATACGGGAAATAACACCCTTGTTGCCGTGGCGGCCCGCCATCTTATCGCCTACGCTGATCTTGCGGCGCTGTGCGATGTATACGCGTACCAGCTGGTTGACGCCGGCGGGCAGCTCATCGCGGTTTTCACGGGTGAAGATCTTTACATCCACAACGATGCCGTCCTCGCCGTGGGGCACACGGAGGGAGGTATCACGGACTTCACGGGCTTTTTCGCCGAAGATGGCGCGGAGCAAGCGTTCCTCTGCGGTGAGCTCGGTCTCGCCCTTGGGGGTGACCTTACCAACCAGGATGTCTCCGCTGCGGACTTCTGCACCGATGCGGATGATACCGTATTCGTCCAGGTCTTTTAAGCTGTCGGCGCCCATGTTGGGGATGTCACGGGTGATCTCTTCCGGCCCGAGTTTGGTATCACGGGCTTCGCACTCGTGCTCTTCAATATGGATGGAGGTAAAGGCGTCATCCTTCACCAACTTCTCGCTGATGAGGATTGCGTCCTCGTAGTTGTAGCCTTCCCAGGGCATAAAGCCGATGAGCACGTTGCGGCCAAGAGCGATCTCGCCGTTCTTGGTGCTGGGGCCGTCGGCCAGGGCATCGCCCTTATCCACCCACTGGCCTTTGTTAACAAGAGGCCGCTGGTTGATGCAGGTTGCCTGGTTGCTGCGCATGAATTTGATGAGGTGGTAGGAATCGATCTCGCCATCCTCGGTTTCCACTTTAATGGAGCGGGCGGTGACATCCACAACAGTACCGGAGCGCTTTGCCAGCACCACCATACCGCTGTCCTTGGCAGCCTTGTATTCCATACCGGTACCGACTACAGGTACCTGGGGATTCAAAAGGGGTACAGCCTGACGCTGCATGTTGGAGCCCATCAGTGCGCGGTTCGCGTCATCGTTCTCCAGGAAGGGGATCATAGCGGTTGCTACGGATACCAGCTGTTTGGGAGAAACGTCCATCAGATCGATGGTGCTGCGGTCTACCTCACCGATGAAGTCACGGTAACGGGAGGTTACGCGCTCATGGATGAAGCGGCCCTGTTCGTCCACGGCTTCGTTGGCCTGTGCAACGACGAACTCATCTTCCTGGTCTGCGGTCAAATAGACGATCTCATCGGTTACGATGCCTTCGCCCTTAATAACGCGGCGATAGGGGGATTCGATGAAGCCGTACTCGTTGACCCGGGCATAGGTGGAAAGGGAGCCGATCAAACCGATGTTGGGACCTTCAGGGGTCTCAATGGGGCACATACGGCCGTAGTGGCTGTAGTGTACGTCACGGACTTCGAAGCTGGCACGGTCACGGTTCAAACCGCCGGGTCCCAGTGCGCTCAGGCGGCGTTTATTGGTCAGCTCCGCCAGCAGGTTGGTCTGGTCCATAAACTGAGAAAGCTGGCTGCTGCCGAAGAACTCTTTGATGGCGGCAGACACAGGGCGAATATTGATGAGGTTGCTGGGGGTTGCGGTCTCCATATCCTGGATGCTCATACGCTCACGGACCACACGCTCCAGGCGGGAAAGACCCACGCGGATCTGGTTCTGCATCAGTTCACCTACGCTGCGCAGACGACGGTTGCCCAGGTGGTCGATGTCATCGGTGGTGCCGATGCCGTAGAACAGGCACAGCAGGTAGTTCAAGGATGCCATCACATCATCGGGGTGGATGTGCTTGGGCATCAGAAGGCCGATGTTCTGGCGCAGAGCGACACGCAGTTCTTCCTCCGTCCAGCTGTCACGCTCAGAGTAGATCTCCATAAAGGTGGGGAAATGGGCTTTTTCCACAATGCCGATCTCTTTCACATCAAAGCCGGCAAAGGGGGTAAGATCCACAAAGTTGTTGCCGAAGACCTTCACCTTCTCATCCCCTGCCAGGACCCAAGCTTCGTTGGCACCGGTGGCGGCAATGGCCTCGGCGCGCTCTAACGTGATGGTCTCGCCCTTTTCAGCCAGCACTTCGCCGGTGTAGGGGTTGATGAGGTCCTCTGCCAGGGTCTGGCCGTTTAAGCGCACGGCAAGATCCAGCTTTTTGTTGAGCTTATAGCGGCCTACACGGGCAAGATCGTACCGTTTGGGGTCGAAGAAGAGGGAATCCACGATCTGACGGGCGGATTCCTCTGCCGGGGGCTCGCCGGGACGCAGGCGCTTGTAGATCTCGATGAGACCTTCTGCGCTGTTCTTGGCTACGTCCTTCTGCATGGTATTCAAAAGCCAGCGGTTTTCGCCGAACTTTTCGATGATCTCTTCATCGGTGCCGCAGCCCATGGCCCGTGCGATGACGGTCAAGGGCAGTTTGCGGGTACGGTCCACACGGACCCACAGGCAGTCGTTGCTGTCGGTCTCGTACTCCAGCCAGGCGCCGCGGTTGGGGATAACGGTAGCGCTGTAAAGCTGCTTGCCGCCTTTATCGGTGGTAACATCGTAGTACACACCGGGGCTGCGGACCAGCTGGCTGACGATGACGCGCTCTGCGCCGTTGATGATGAAGGTGCCCTGTTCCGTCATCAAGGGGAAGTCGCCCATAAAGACTTCCTGCTCTTTGACTTCACCGGTCTCCTTGTTGATGAGGCGCACCAAAACACGCAGGGGCGCAGCATAGTTAACGTCCCGCTCTTTGCACTCTTCAACGGAGTATTTAGGGGTATCCTCCAGGGTGTAATCTACAAATTCTAACAGGAGGTTTTCGGAGTAGTCGGTAATGGGGGAAATGTCTGCAAAGACCTCCCGCAAATCATGCTCCAAAAACTTTTTGTAGGAGTTTTTCTGGATTTCGATAAAATCCGGCATTTCGAGAACTTCCTCAATACGAGAAAAGCTCATTTTCTTCCGCTTGCCCAATTGGATCTCATGGACCATACTGCGCGTCACTCCCATTCATAAGTTGCTCGCCCACTTGCAAAACATGGCTATTGCATTACGCCTTTGCATATTGTAGAATGTAGCCGTATTTAGAAGGCTGACACTCTTTTTGCAATATCTCTTTCAAATTTTGAAAATAAGGAGATATTCCCAAAATGCAAAGTGTAGGCAATATATTAAATTATCATAACATCTACCCGTTGTCAATTGATTTTCGGGGCGGATGTTTATTTTTTTACTACTTTTTCAAGAGATCTTCCCCATTCCATTCCCCACAAAAACAAATTGCTGCCCCACTCCCCTTTTTACAGAAAAAAATATAAAAAAAGAGCGCATGTGCGCTCTTTTTTGTTTGCTGAATATTCAGGAAATGACCCTTGCAAAGATCATTCTGCCTGCGCCGGTCTGCAGTACGCTGGTGATGGTGATATCCACCGTATTACCGATGTACTTGCTGCCGCCATCCACCACGATCATGGTGCCGTCGTCCAAATACGCAAGGCCCTGGCCCTGCTCCTTCCCTTCCCGGATGATCTGGGTGCTCATGTTTTCTCCCGGCATGGCAGGAGTCTTCACGGCAGAAGCAAGGGCGTTGATGTTGATGACGCTTACGTTCTTTACCGTTGCCACTTTGTTCAGGTTAAAATCGTTGGTAACGAGCTTGCCCTTCATCTCCTGTGCCAGACGGATGAGCTTTTCATCCACCTCGATGTTGTCGTAGTCTTTATCACTGACGGATACATTGGGCAATTCCTGCTGCATCTGAGAAAGGATATCCAGCCCGCGCCTGCCCTTTTGCCTTCTTAAGGCATCGCTGGAATCCGCAATGTGCCTCAGTTCCCCCAGGACAAATTCCGGGATGATGAGCCGCCCTTCCAGGATGCCCGTTTTAGCAACATCGTAAATGCGGCCGTCGATGATGACGCTGGTATCTAAAATCTTGGGCGGGATGTTCCGCTCCTGACGGCTGGGCTTTTGCCGCCCTGCGCCGCCCTGGCGGTTGCCGCCGGTGATGGTAGATACAAGGTTATCCACATCGCCTTTGCGTTTTAAAGCGATATCGATGCCCAAATAGCCCGCAACCAGATACACAAGGATGGATAGCGGAATGGACAGCCAGGGGATGGGAATTTGATTGATGAGGGTAGAAAGTAGTAATGCAATGACAAGTCCGACAATAAGGCCCACACACGCAAATACCACATCCTTCGTGGGGATCTTGGAAAGCTGCCCTTCAATGTTGGCTATAAGCTTTTTGATGCCTCGTTCCATCCTGGGCTCCATAATATAAAAGAACAGCCCGCCGATGGCACCGGTAATAAAATAAGCACCGGCCAGCATCCAGCCCTGCAGCCATTGGATCTCAGAAATCAGACCGATGAGGTTTAAAAGATTGATAAAGCCCACAAACAGTCCAATACCAGTAAAGACGCCCAAGGTCGCCACGATCAGCCGAATCACTTTCTTCATTTCTTTCACCTCCTTCCGATGAAAATACATATTAAGAGTACCATATTTTGTGGTAGAAAAAAAGCGGAAGGGACAAAATGTCCCATTTCCGCCACATAAAATTCAATTTATGTTCAATTCTCTTTTGTTCCCGTACTTCTGCGCAGCGTAGCCGCCAGGGCCTGGGCAACATCCTTTACAAACACCAGCTGCAAATTGGGGTAATCCTCTTTTTTGATCCCCCTGCTGGGGGGCAAAACGATGGTGGAAAAACCCAACCGGGCGCATTCCAATATGCGCCGCTCCATCTGCCCCACATGGCGTACCTCGCCGGAAAGGCCGACTTCGCCGATGAACACCGTATCTTCACGGATGGGCATATCCAGGGCGGCGGACGCAAGGGCTGCGATGACGGCAAGATCCCCCGAGGGTTCTGCCATACGCATGCCGCCTACGGCGTTCATGTAAACATCCTGATTGCTGACGCTGATGCCGGCCCGGCGGTCCAGCACGGCGATCATCAGCACCATACGGTTGAATTCCACCCCCTGGCCCATGCGCCTGGGGTTGCCGTAGCTGGTGGGGGTCACAAGGGCCTGTACCTCGCACATCATGGGACGGGAGCCCTCTACGCTGCAGGTGACGGCAACCCCCGCCACGCCCCTCGTCATGGAGGAGAGCATGTAGGCACTGGCATCCTCCACCGCTTCCATGCCGTTTGAGCGCATCTCAAAAATACCGATCTCACTGGTGGAGCCAAAGCGGTTCTTCACCGCCCGCAGGACCCTTAGGGTGCTTTGCCGCTCCCCTTCAAAATACAGCACGGTATCCACCATGTGCTCCAGCACCCTGGGCCCCGCAATGGAGCCCTCTTTGGTGACATGGCCCACAAAGATGAGATAAAATCCGGATTCCTTTGCCAGGCTCATCAAATAGGCCGCGCTTTCCCGCACCTGGGATACGCTGCCCGGCGCAGAGGTGATAGAATCCAGGTACAGCGTCTGGATACTGTCGATGACCACCACCTGGGGCGCGATGGTGCCGATGTGCTCCTGAATGGCCGTGGCAGAAGTTTCGGAAAGCAGATATAAGCTTTCCCCCGCCACACCAAGGCGTTTGGCCCGCAAGCTCACCTGACGGACGGATTCCTCACCGGAAACATAGAGCACCCGTTTGCCCGTAAGGGAAAGGGCATCGCAGGCCTGCAAAAGCAAGGTGGATTTACCCACACCGGGCTCACCCCCCAGCAGCATGACGCCGCCTTCGATGTAGCCGCCGCCCAGCACCCGGTCAAGCTCCGGGATGCCCATGGGGATGTGGGGCACATCCTCCGCCACGGCATCTTTCATGCTCACGGGCTTGCTTTGGCTTTTTAAGGGGTTTGCCGCCCTGCGGTCGTTTGCCGCGGCGGGGGCAATCGCCTGCTGCTCCACCATGGAGTTCCACGCGCCGCAGCCGCTGCATTTACCCATCCATTTGCCGGATTCATAGCCGCATTCCGTACATACAAAAACGGTTTTTACCTTTGCCATTGTATCAATCCAATACTGCGTATTTCAGAATATCCCTTTCACGGGTGGTGTCGCTAATGTCAAACCAGGCGACGCCGTGGCTGCTGACACAGCCAAGGTAGCAATACTCCCCTACTGTGGAAAGCCGGGCCAGGCGGTCGTCCTCATAAAAATATGCCCAGATGGCACCGCCACGGGAATAGGCTAAAAAGTTGTTGCCCAGGCCGTAATCCTGCACACCGTCGGCGATTTTCTTGGGCCGGGTGCCATCCACCGAGAGGTACAGCCCTGCGCCGTCATCCAGGCTGCTGTCGATCCACGCCCGGGCGGAGCCGTTGGTCACGGGGCTGTAAACGAACATTTCCGGGAAATAGGTCTCGGGCTCGGCCATGGTGCCATCCAGCGCTAAAATCTTCAATACACCCTGGGTGGCATCCTCGGTGCGCTCCGGGTCCGCCTCCGCCCACACGATCTCCCCTTTATGGGTGCCGGGGTGGGATAGCCCAAAGGGGGAATCCTCAAACACCGCAAGCGTGGTCAGTTCCTGCGTCTCGATGTGCATCACATAGAGCTTTTCCGTCACGTTGCCGGTGCGTTCCATCCACACGGCGTATTCCCCCGCGATGGCCACTTCCGGCCAGCCGTAGGAGATGCGCATCAGTTCGGTGATCTTTTCCGTTTCCCGGTTATAGGCGTAGATGTTGCCGCCGCCGGAGTTTTTGCTGTCAAAATATACGATGTGATCCGCGCTGACATCGATGGATAAAATACAGTCGTTCTTTGCACGGATGCCGGGGATGACCTCGGTCTTGCGGGTCATGGTGTTGTGTACGTTGATGGCATACAGGTTGTTGCCCTGGGCATCCTTGCCCCCGGCAAAGAAGATATCATCCCCCAGCATGACAGGGTCGCCGATGCTGGTGTTGCCGCCCGTTAACAGCACCTCCCTGGTTTTAGAGGTGAGATCCTCAATGGGGGCTGCGCTTTGGGTGGGCAGCACGTTATCCCCCACGCTGGGAAAGAATTTTTCCTGAATAAAGGGGATGATGATGTGGATGAGGGAAAATACCACCACCCCTAAAATGAGCACAAACAGCAGCAGCATGGCAACGGGCCACCAGCCCCTGCCCCTCATGCTGCCCCGGCGGGAGGAACTGCGCCGCCTATTCATGGCTGCGCTCCAGCTGACAGACAGCCATGGCACAGATGCCATCCCCCGTGCCTGTAAAGCCCATGCCTTCCGTAGTGGTGGCCTTTAAGTTGATCTGCTCTTCTTTACAGCCCAATACCCCGCAAAGCTTTTCCACCATGGCGGGGAAATGAGGGTTTAATTTGGGCCGCTGGGCAATGACGGTGCAATCCAGGTTAATAAGGGAATAACCCTTGGCTTCCACCAGTTCTTTTACTTTAGACAGCAGCTTTAAGCTGTCGATGCCCCGGTAGGCTTCATCGGTATCGGGAAAATGATAGCCGATGTCCCGAAGGGCTGCGGCGCCAAGGAGGGCATCCATAATGGCGTGGGTCAAAACATCGGCATCGCTGTGGCCCAACAGCCCCAGGTGGTAGGGGATCTCCACCCCGCCCAGGATCAGCTTACGGCCTTCCACCAAACGGTGGACGTCCACACCCATTCCTACGCTCATGGTTATTCCTCCCCATCCAGCCTGCGGTACATGGCTGCGGCTTCTTCTTTGCGGATGTGTTCCTGAATGGAAAGCACCTCGTAACGGCTTACCTCCCCCTTAAAGGTGACGGAGATCACATCCCCCACCTTGACCCGGGTGCCGGGCTTGACCACGCGGCCGTTTAGTTCGATCTTTTCCGCATCACAGGCGGCGTTGGCCACGGTGCGCCGTTTGATCAGCCGTGAGACCTTTAAAAATTTATCGATCCTCATCCCAGTTCTCCTTTGTTTGTTACGGATATTATACCATGGCGGCGGGGCCCCTTTAAGGCCTTTTAAGAAAAAAGCGGGGGCAATGCCCCCGCCTTCACGGTTATGCTTATTTTACGGCGTCCTTCAGAGCTTTGCCTGCTTTGAATACGGGAGCCTTGCTGGCAGCAATGGTGATGCGCTCGCCGGTGGCGGGGTTGATGCCCTGGCGCTCTTCACGGGTTTTTACTTCAAAGTTGCCAAAGCCCATGATCTGAACTTTTTCGCCGGCCTTCAGGGCGTCGGTGATGACATCCAGCACAGCGTTTACAACCTTATCTGCATCTTTCTTGGACAGTTCACTTTTTTCTGCAACAGCAGCGATCAACTGAGTCTTATTCACGATCAATTCCTCCTAGTCTTCGTCCCCTAAGGGCAATCTGCTCTCTATTTCATACGCACAACAGATTCTCCGTTAAAACAGGACAATTGTCAAGCATATTTTGCGAATTCACCTTGTTGTCAGGAATTTTTAACCTTTTTGGCCCGTTCCCACAGGGCATCCATCTCATCCAACGTCATTTCCTGCAGGCTTCTGCCCTGTTTTTCCGCCATTTGCTCCATGGCTAAAAAGCGCTGTTTGAACTTTTCGCAGGTGAGGTACAGCCCCGTATCCCCATCCAATTCCATCAAACGGATGGTGTTGACGCAGGCAAAGAGGAGGTCCCCCGCCTCTACAAGGGCTTCTTCTTCCGTGCCGCTTTCCTTTGCCGTAAGAAGCTCACATAGTTCTTCCTTCACCTTTTCTGCAGCGGGGAGGTAATCATCCCAATCGAAGCCCCAGCGGGCAGCCTTTTTCTGCAGTTCTTCCGCCATCTTTAAGGGGGGCAGGCCCTTGCCCACATCGGCAAGGTAGCTCTTTTTGGCCTTCTGGCCCCGCTCCTGCCGTTTGATCTCCTCCCAGTTATCCAGCACCTCGCCGGTGGAGGATACCTCCACGGTGCCAAACACATGTGGGTGGCGGCGGATCATCTTTTGACAGATGGAGGTGGCAACATCGGTGATGTCATATTCGCCAAACTCTTCCCCAATGACGCTGTGCAGTGCGATCTGCAAGAGGAGGTCGCCAAATTCCTCGGCCATGTGCATGGGGTCTTCTTCTCCCATAGCGCCCAGGACCTCATAGGCTTCTTCCAACAGGTTGCGTCTGAGGCTCTCATGGGTCTGTTCCCGGTCCCAGGGGCAGCCATCCGGGCTGCGCAGCATGCGGCAAACCTCAATGAGATCTTCCACCGAGAACCGTTCCTTTTCACAAAGGGATACACCGGGGACGATCAAAGTGGTAAAGGGGGTAAAGGCACTGTGCCTGTCCAATTCAAACAGGGGCATAAAAGCTGCATCCTCTTCGCTTAAGGGATCCACCAGATACACGCCATGTTCTGCTCCGTAGCCTTCCATCAGCTTTAACTTGGCCTCGCTGGCCCGCATCAGATTGTTGATCTCAGGGACGATGAGGCATTCACCGCTGCCCACCGTGAGTTTTTCTTTGTTGAGGTCAGTGGTGATGCGGTAGCCGTTTTCCGGCAGGATGCCGCCTTGCCCAAAGCCGCCGTTGCAAGGGATGCCCCGGGCAAAATGCGCACCTTGATACCCCCTTCTTTTGCAGCCTTCACCACAGCGCAGGCGGCGGCGTTATCATACACGCCATCCCCCGCCACACAAAGGGCTGCATCCCCTTCTTTGGCGAACTTCAGCACACGCTCACACACGGCCCTATTAAAGGCCTCAAAGTTCTCACAGGATTCATATAGAGGGTCCAGGTATTCCCCTTTGCCCTCTTCCCGGATCTGGTTAAAAGCAGCGTAGCGGTCCGTCTGCAAATACACGATGCTGCAGCTTTTCAATGCGTTTATCACATGGGGGGCAGCTGATCTTGCATCCCCCAAACCTACGATGGTAAGAGCCATTTGTTACCTCCAAATGCCAAAGCGGCGCATATAGTAATCCAGCTTGCTGCCGCCGGGCAGCAGTTTTGCATCGGCAGGCTGCAGCGCCCGCACCAGCAGCATCATGACCACGTACACTACGCCGGCTACACCCACGCTTAAGAAGGTGCCGATGGTCCAGGACATCTTAGAGCCGATAAACAGGTAGAAGAAGTAGGCCACCACGCCCATCACGCCCGTTGCAAGGGCGGGCCGCAGGACCATATCCATCAGATTAAACCGCATACCCAGTTTGCGGAACACATAAGCAACGTTGATGACCGCCGCTGTAGCAAAACAGCAGGTGGTACCAAGGGCGGCACCTAAGATGTTTACCTCAGGCATGCGCATGAAGATGAAGCCGATGGCGATCTTCACCGCGCCGCCGATGCACAAACTGATGACGGGGATGTTGGGCTTGCCCATGCCCTGCAAAATGCCGTTGCTGGTCTGCACCAGTACCATAAAGAACAATCCGATGGCCATCACCTGCATGAGGCTGCCTGCAAGGGTCAAATTTGCCGTACCCCGCAGCCCGCCGTAAAGAAGGCCGATGATGGGCTCACCCAGTAAAAAGAGGCCCACTGCACAGGGCATGCCGATGAGCACCGCCAGCTTTAAGCCGATGCCCGCATTCTGCTGAGCCATGCGGCGGTTTCTTAGGGCGATGGCGTTGGCAATGGCGGGTACCAAACTCATCTGCAGTGCCACGCTGAGGATGCCGGGCATGTTGACGATGGGGGTGACGTAGTTGGTCAGAATGCTGAAGTAGCTTGCGGCCATATCCTGGCTGAATCCCAGGCCTTTTAAGATGTTGACCACCATGCCGTTATCGATGAGCATCACGATGGGCATAACGCTGGCCCCGATGGTAATGGGGATGGCGATGCGCAAAATCTGCATGACCACCGTTTTATGCTGGGCAAACTTCTTTACCCTGGGGCTGGTGCGGATCTGGTGGAAGATCTCTCCCTTCTTTTTGCGGTAGTAAAGCATCATATAGCCCATGGCGATGAGCTCACTGCCTGTTACGCCCAGCACCGCGCCGATGGCACCGGCAAGGGGGCCGTTTGCAGACATGATGTAGGCACAGGCCATACCCACGATGAGCTTTGCCACCTGCTCAATGATCTGGCTTAAAGCCGTGGGGGTCATCTGCTGCAGGCCCTGGAAGTAGCCGCGATAGGCAGAGATGATGGAAACAAACAGCAGCGAAGGTGCGATCACCTTGACGGTGGCCGCAGCCTCGGGGATGCCCTGAAGGCTGGAAAGCATGCCGGCCCCAACGAACATCACAAGGCTGGTCACACAGCCGATGACAAGGAGCAAGCGGAATGCCACCTGGAATACGTAGTGGGCATTGCGGTAATCCCCCCGGGCGCTGTGCTCAGCCACCAGTTTGCTGATGGCGGTGGGGATGCCCGCAGAGGAGATCACCAGAAGCGCGGAATAGATGGGGTAGGCAATGCCGTAATAGGCCATGCCCAAAGTACCCACCACGTTGGTGAGAGGGATGCGGTACAACGCACCGATGACTTTACAAATGATGCCTGCTGCCGCCAAAATGGCGGCGCCCATGGCAAAGCTGTTTTTCTTCATGGGTATTCCTCCCTTTAAAACATAATTATAGCAAATGAGGGCCCAAGTTCATACCCATAAATCTTTTTTGCTGTGTTCCGTAAAAAATGCCCTGTGTTCATTGATTGATATGCTGCCCGGTTCAGAATTAGCAGCCCGAAAACCGGTTGCGTCATTGACAGCCCTAGGGTAAAATAACCCGAAAGGAGTTGCTGTTATGCCGCTGATTCGCCCCGCCACCACGGAAGATGCATTGACCATAAGCCGCATTCATGCTGCTGCCTGGCGCAGCACCTATGAAGGTATTTTACCCAAAGCATACCTTGACCGCCTGCGGGATGACCACTGGACGGAGTATTTTGCCCAGCGCATCGGCAAAGGCAGCTATAAATCCTACGTGACCATCGTAAAAAGCAAGGCGGTGGGCTGTGTGACCTTTGGCCCCAACCGTATGAACATTGCAGGGGCACGGCAGGAAGAAAACTGGGGAGAGATCTATTCCATCTATGTTCTGCCGGAATTCCAGGGCCAGGGCCAGGGAAAGGCCCTTGTAAAACACGCCATCCGTCAGATGAAGGAAGCCGGCTACCGGGGATGCAGTTTGTGGATCTTAGAAGCCAACCGCAGCAGCCGGGGGTTTTTACACTCCATGAAATTTAAAAACGATTTAAAGCCTCGCAGCTTTACCATTATGGATCAAACTTTAATAAACCTGCGGTACTCCATGGAGTTTCAAACAAAATAAAAAAAGAGCCCGTTTGGGCTCTTTTTTTATTACTTATTTGCCGTAGTAGGCGTTTAAGTACATCTGTTTGATCTCGCTCATGAGGGGGTAACGGGGGTTGGCGCCGGTGCACTGGTCGTCAAAGGCCTGTTCCACCATCTCATCCAGGGTGCTAAGGAAGTCTTCTTCCTTGATGTCGTAATCCTTGATGTTCTTTTTGATGCCAACCTTGGCCTTTAATTCTTCAATGGCGGCGATGAGGTTATTGAGCTTTTCTTCATCGCTGTCGCCCTTGATGCCCATGAAATCGGCACACTCTGCATAGCGTTCCAAGGTGTGGGGATGATCATACTGGGGGAAGGTACCCATCTTGGTGGGCTTGCTTTCTGCGTTGAAGCGCAGCACTTCGCAGATCATCAGGGCATTGGCAACGCCGTGGGGCAGGTGATGGAAGGCACCCAGCTTGTGGGCCATGCTGTGGCACACACCCAGGAAGGCGTTGGCAAAGGCCATACCTGCCATGGTAGCGGCGTTGGCCACCTTTTCACGGGCGACGGGATCCTGTGCGCCGTTCTCATAAGCACGGGGCAGGTAATCCATAATGAGCTTCATGGCTTTTAAGGCGATGCCGTCGGTGTAATCCGTAGCCAGCATAGCGGCATAAGCTTCCAACGCATGGGTCAGAGCATCGATGCCGCTGGCAGCGGTAAGGCCCCGGGGCATGGTCATCATAAGGTCTGCATCGCAGATGGCCATATTGGGCATGAGCTCGTAATCGGCCAAAGGATACTTCACGCCGCTTCTCTCATCGGTGATGACGGCAAAGGGGGTCACCTCGCTGCCGGTACCGGCGGTGGTGGGGATGGCGATAAAGTAGGCCTTTTCGCCCATCTTGGGGAAGGTATAAACACGCTTGCGGATATCCATAAACCGCATGGCCAGATCCATGAAATCCACCTCAGGGTGCTCATACATGGTCCACATGATCTTGCCGGCGTCCATGGCGCTGCCGCCGCCGATGGCGATGATGCAATCGGGCTGGAACCGAGCCATGGCCTCGGCACCTTCTTTGGCGCAGGCCAGGGTGGGGTCGGGAGCAACATCATAGAAGGTGGTATGTACGATGCCCATGGCATCCAGACGATCGGTGATGTTCTTGGTAAAGCCGCTGTTAAACAGGAAGCTGTCGGTCACGATGAAGGCGCGTTTTTTGCCCAATACGTTCTTCAGCTCTGCCAAAGCAACGGGCAGGCAGCCGCGCTTAAAGTACACTTTACCGGGGGCACGGAACCACAGCATGTTCTCTCTCCTCTCCGCTACGGTCTTAATGTTGATCAAATGGTTGACGCCGACGTTTTCGGAAACGGAGTTGCCGCCCCAGCTTCCGCAGCCCAAAGTGAGAGAGGGCTTGAGTTTAAAGTTGTAGATATCGCCGATGCCGCCCTGGCTGCTGGGGGTGTTGACGAGGATGCGGCAGGTCTTCATGGCTTTTTCGAACCGGTCAAGCTTTTCACGGCCGTTTACAACATCCAGATAGATGGAGGCGGTGTGGCCGTAGCCGCCGTCTGCAACCAGTTTTTCTGCTTTATTAAGGGCCTCATCAAAGCTCTTGACCCGGTACATGGCCAATACGGGGGAAAGCTTTTCGTGGGCGAAGGGTTCGCTTACCTCCACGCTTTCCACCTCACCAATGAGGATCTTGGTTTCTTCGGGCACTTCAATGCCGGCAAGAGCGGCGATGGTATGGGCCTTCTGCCCTACGATCTTGGCGTTGACGCTGCCGGCATCGTTTAAGAGGATGGCACGCACTTTATCCAGCTCTTCTGCGTTTAAAATATGGCAGCCACGATCCACAAACTCTTTGCGGGCGGCTTCATAGACAGAATCCAGGATGATGACGGACTGCTCGCTGGCGCAGATCATGCCGTTATCAAAGGTTTTGCTGTGGATGACGGAGTTGACAGCCAAAGTGATGTTGGCGCTGTCATCGATGATGGCGGGCACGTTGCCGGGGCCAACGCCGATGGCAGGCTTGCCGGAAGAATAGGCCGCCTGTACCATGCCGGGGCCGCCGGTAGCCAGAATGATATCCGCTTCCTTCATGATCATCTGGGTCAGCTCCAGGCTGGGCACATCGATCCAGCCGATGATGCCTTTGGGGGCGCCTGCAGCCACTGCAGCTTCCAGCACGATGCGGGCAGCTTCATTGGTGCAGTTTTTCGCCCGGGGATGGGGGCTGAAGATGATGCCGTTGCGGGTCTTTAAAGCGATCAGGGCTTTAAAGATGGCGGTGGAGGTGGGGTTGGTGGTGGGGATGACCGCCGCTACCAGGCCAACGGGCTCTGCGATCTTCTTAAACGCAAAGGAGGGGTCCTCCTCGATGACACCGCAGGTCTTTACATCACGGTAGGCGTTGTAGATGTACTCGGCAGCATAGTGGTTTTTGATGACTTTGTCTTCCACAATGCCCATGCCGGTTTCTGCAACGGCCTGTTTTGCAAGGGGGATGCGGGCCTTGTTTGCAGCCATAGCGGCAGCAAAGAAGATGCGGTCCACCTGCTCCTGGGTGTAGGCAGCAAATTCGCGCTGAGCAGCGCGTACCTCTAAGATCTTCGCTTTGAGATCTTCAGGGGTGGCCACCAATTTCTGTACTTCGGTTTCGTGGGTGCAATTGGTGTGTTCCATAATACTTCCCATCCTTAAAAAATACTAAGAGCGTTGGGCACTGCCCTGCTCCTGTGATCTCCCCTCAAAAAGATTGTTAAATATTTAACAATCTTTTTCTATGCTAATTTTATCAAGGTGGATATATAAAGTCAACGACTTTGAGAAAAAATGATCAATTGTTTCAATAACTGAAACTTTCACACCGCAAACATGTGGTTTTCGGCCCTTTAAAATGTCTTGTGTAATAAAGCCATTCCGTTTAAAATTTATTTACGGGCCCAAAATGCCCAGTGGAGGTACCGATGAATCAAAACAGACGTTTACAAAAACAGCGGATGCTGGCCACCGTTATGGGTGTGCTGATCCTCATATTGGCTTTTGTGGTATTGTTCATCCAAATGGGTCAGGAGGATGGCACCGGCGCTTTGGCCCCCGCCCCCACGCCGGACCCCACCATCCGCCCGGTGGCCACAGCCACAGTGGGTAACACGGGGGATATCCTCATCCACAGCCCGATTCTATCCAACGCAAAGCTTTCTGACGGGAGCTACGATTTTGCCCCCATCTTTACCTACCTTGCACCCTATATAAAAGAGGTAGATTACGCCACCATCAATTTAGAGCTTTCCATGCCCGGCAGCAACTACCAGGGCTACCCCACCTTCCGCACCCCGGATGATTTGGTGGATGTGCTGCTGAACGCCGGGTTTGATATGGTGACCACCGCCAACAACCACGCCAACGACAGCGGCAATACCGGCATGGTGCGCACCACCGAGGTGCTAAAGGAAAAGGGGCTGACCTACACCGGCACCCGTACCACTACGGATGATAAAAACTATCTGGTGGAAAACATCAACGGCATCAACATCGGCATGGTCAGCTATACCCACGGCACCTATCTTTCCGATGGGCGCAAAAGCATCAACGGCATCCCCTGCACCAAGGAAAGCTCCAAACTCATCAACATGTTCAGCTATGACCGGCTAAATGAGTTTTACACCGCCCTTGAAACGGATCTGGAAAACATGCGCAATGACGGCGCAGAATCCTTTGTGATCTACATCCACTGGGGCAACGAGTACGAGATCGATCAAAACGCCACCCAGGAAAGCATGGCGCAAAAGCTTTGTGATCTGGGGTTTGATGTCATCGTGGGGTGCCACCCCCATGTGGTGCAGCCTGTGACGGTGCTAAGTAGCGAAGTCAGCGGTAAATCCACCCTGTGCGTCTACTCCATGGGCAATGCCATCAGCAACCAGCGCATCGAATACATGGATGACATCAAAACCGGCCACACCGAGGATGGCACCTTTATCACCTTTACCTTTACGAAGTATTCCGATGGCAGCGTTGTGGTGACCGATGCCGAAGTGCTGCCCACCTGGGTGCACATGTATGTGACAAATGGGCGCAAATACCATCAGATCGTCCCCCTGGACAAATCCGTCTCTGATTGGACGGAAAGCTTCAACTTGACGGCCACTAATAAAGGCGCCGCCAATGCACAAAAATCCTACGACCGCACCATGGCCATTTTAAAAGAGGGCTTAGAAGAATGGGATGCCCTGTTTTTCGAGCGCCAGCAGCAGCTGGATGCAAAAAACGCGGAGCTTACGGGGCAATAACAAAAATAAAAAAAGAGGAAGGGAAACACCCTTCCTCTTTTTTTAATGTTCGATCTGCTTTCCTAAAAAGTTTGCCGCGGTGGATACCACCTTTTGCTCCACCTCACCATACTCCTTAGCCTCCGTTTTATGAACCAGCAGCACCGCACCGATGGCCTCCCCCCGGGAAAGCACGGGGCAGATCATCTGAGCTGCGTAGTTTACCCCCTGCTCCAGATCCAACACAGGCACGGGGGAAAGCCCCGTGCGCCGCCCCGTCACAAACAGGGTGCGCTGTTCCATCACCTGCTCCACCTCCCGGGAGATGCCCTTATCCAGGTATTCCCGCTTACTGGCCCCCGCCACCGCAATGATGACATCGGTGTCGCAGATGAGCACCGTTTGATCCAGGGCTTTCTGGATGGAATCCGCAAACTCCTGGGCAAAGCGGCCCATCTCCCCAATGGGGGAATACTTTTTTAGAATCACACCGCCGTCCCGGTCGGTAAAGATCTCCAGCGGGTCCCCTTCCCGAATGCGCATGGTGCGGCGGATCTCTTTGGGGATCACCACCCTGCCCAAATCATCTATTCTGCGTACGATTCCCGTTGCTTTCATATATAAAAACTCCTTTGTTGATAGAACTGCGCTGTTATTGTCTGTCAACGAAGGAGTTTTATACTCGATTTGTTTTATAGATGGTCCCTTTCTTTAACCAAAAGCTGTACCCTCATCCTCTTTCCATGGCTTTAAAGTTTTCAATGAAGGAGCGCTGAGCCTCCGGGGTAAGTTCCTGGAAGCGTACGCTGTAACCGCCCTTGCGGACTACAACGTTGGGGTAACGCTCCGGGTGTTGGTACGCTTTTTCCAGCAGTTCCACATCGACGCTGTTGACCTGCAGCTGCAATCCGCCCAGCTCAAAATAGGTCAGGATCAGCTGCTTTAGTTTATCCCGCAGCTCTTTGGTTGCAAACCAGCTGCGGTCAAAATAGAGATCGATGGGCTGGCCGCCGCTGAACTTGTATTGTTCCAGTGCGCCGGCACTCAAAATGATGCCTGTATGCTCCTGCCGTTTGAGCAGATGGGAGGGGTTGGCGTTTTTGTTGACGGGTTCGCCGGAATGGCGACCATCCATGGTAGCCCACTGCTTTAAGCCGAAGCTTACATTCACATCCAGCGTATGGAGCGAGGGCAAGTAATACCGGTTGCCCCGGCTGCAGCTTTTCAGCATACCATAGATGCTTTCGCACAGCCGGCCCATCAGGCAGGTAACCTCTTCATCGCCGGTGCCGTATTTTTTGCAGTTTAAGATCTCCCGGCGCAGCTGCTCGCAGCCTGCGTAGTCGGCTTTGACGGCGTGGATGAAATCCTTTAGCGTATAGCGCCCGGAATCATACACCAGCTGTTTGATGGCCATCAGGGCATCGCACACATTGATGAGCCCCATGGTCTCCACCGTAACGGTATTGTATGTTGCACCGATGGCTCTATCCCTTCCGCTTTCCACACATCCTTCCGTTAAAGCGGAAAGCAGAGGATTGGGATGGTTGATGGCGGCATCCATCGTCAGTTTTTCGTGAAGATCCAGGCTGAGGGTGATCAATTCATGGAGGTAATCTTCCAATCGGGTAAGAAGCGCTTCAAAGCGATCGGGTTGATCCCCCTTTGTAAACACGGGTATCGATGCACCGCCGATGGGCCTGCCGCCGGTCACGGCCAGCTCCAATGCAAGATTGCAGTTGAGCCGCGTGCCCCACATATCGGAAAACTCTTTACCCGGGGCGATGAAGCCCATGCAGCTGTTGACGGAAAAACCGATGGCATCGGCCTCCTCTTTGCAGCGCTCCAGCATGGCCTTGCGGCACATGGGCTCGTTATAGAAGGTGGGCTGGCCTATGGTAAACAGTTTTGCATCGATGAGGGAATCCAGCACATCCGTTGGGGTAATAGGGGTCAGCCGCACTGCAATGATGGGTGCGCGCAGGGCTGCCTCCTTTTCCACTTCGATCAGCAGACGGGAAAGGCTGTTGATCATATCATTGCCGGCTTCATCCATCCCGCCGATGTTCAACGCACAGGCACCGTCACCGTAGGAATCCAGCAAACGGAAGAGGTTTTTAAGAATCTCCTTTGCCTCATCTTCGGTGCCGCCTTCCTTTAAGTACGCCTCATAATAAGGGTACAGGTATTGATCCAGCCGCCCTAAGGAGATGCTGGCCCAGGAAAGCTCTGAAATGGGGATCAGGGCATGGAGGATCCACACCGACTGGACGGCCTCTAAAAAGCTGCGTGCACTGTAACGGGGTACGCGGATAAGAGCCTGGGCGATTTGCTCCAGCCGCAGTTTTTCATTTCCCTCTGCCTGGGCGGCGGCTTCGCGGGCCCGGGCCGCAAAGCGGTCTGCAAATCTGCATACATGATTGAGCATGCTTTCCATGGCAGCGAGCATCTCATCATCGGGACGACTGGAGCGGGCCCGGGCGAGTTTAACAAGGTATGCGTCCAATCCATTTTGAAGAATACCGGCGTAATCCAAACAGGTATGGGCAGGTGTAAAGGCCACTTTGTTGTTCAGCCCCAAAAGGGCAAGGCGCAGCTGTTCCCATTCTTCATCCATCACGGGTTCGGCATCGGGGAATTTAGGCGGCTCTGTTAAATCCAGCTCGTCTGCATCTTCAAATCCATACCACCCGGCGATCCGATCCCCGGGCTTCAGCCAAAGGGGAAGCTCTTCCACAATATATTCAAACAACTTTGCCCTGCGCATGGGTGGGCTAAGCAGGGCCAACTCATCAAAATAACGATTCTGTACGTGAGCTGCGATATCGTAGATCATTCCGTTTCCTCCCGGTCTCGGCACTGCGGCTCAATGCCGCCCAAACGCTTTGTCACTTCTTCTGCAGCCTGTAATACATGGGGGAGCAGGCGGCTGATCACCCCATCATGGTCCCCCATGGGAGTAAAGGCGGAGCTGCCGATGCAGCCCACCACACTTTGGGCTGCATCAAAGATGGGCGCAGCCACACAGGTGATGCCCATACCAAACTCCTCCCGGTCCAAAGCATAGCCCCTGTGGGCAACGGAAATCAGCTCTTTTTGCAGCTGTGCTGCGTCAACAATGGTATTGGGGGTGCGTTTGAGGAAATCCCCTTTCAAATAGGCATCGATGTATTCCCGGGACTGAAATGCCAGCAGCGCTTTACCGGGGGCAGAACAATAGAGTTCGTACTCGCCACCCAATCGGCCCGCCACCGTAACGTCCCCGGTGCCGTCCAGGTGTTGAATATAAAGCACTTTATCCCCCTTCAGGATGCCCAAATAAGTGCTCTCACCGGTTTTTCCATGTAGCTGCTGCAATATAGGCAACGCTGCTTTATGGAGGGGCATACGGGCCACGCTTTGAGAGGTCACACGGAAGGGCAGCAGCGTCAGGCTGTATTTCGAGCCGGAACAATAGACCCAGCCCTGTTCCTCCAAAGTATTTAAAATGCGGAATACCATGTTCTTGTTGATCTCCACCCCGCGGCTGATCTCGGAAAGGCCAAGATCCGTATGCTGCGAAAGATAGGTGATCACCTGAATGGCCGCCTGTACAGCCGGTGCATATTGAGACATGACTTCCTCCTTGTTATACATATATATCACTGTTATATATTATTTCATTCTTCTGTTAAGGTGTCAAGCAGAGAGCGCCCGGCCTTTGCAATATGGCAGTGCAAGCACTATAATAAAGCCAATATCGCTGTTGTTTTTACAACGTAAGGAGGCAGTATGGAACGGCATCTTCCCTTATTAAAAGAAACCCGATTGTTCAGCGGGGTGGAAGAAACGGATCTTCGCGCCATGCTTTCCTGCCTGGATGCCAAAGAGCGTTCCTTTGTAAAGGGGCAGTACATCGTGCACCAGGGGGAACAGCTAAGCGAGATCATGATCCTGGCGGAAGGGTCCGCTCAGATTCAGCGGGATGATTACTGGGGCAACCGCAGCATCATCGCCCTGGTAGGCCCCGGGGATATGTTTGGAGAATCCTACGCTGCCCCCGGCAGTGCCCCCATGGCCAACGATGTCATCGCCCTTAGCCCCTGTACCGTGCTGTATTTTAACGTACAGCGCATTTTAACGGTATGTTCCACCGCCTGCCGGTTCCACTCCATGGTGGTGCAAAACCTGTTTTACGCCATCTCCGATGCCAACCGGCGCCTGGTGCAAAAGCTGGACCATATGACAAAGCGCACCACCCGGGAAAAGCTCCTTTCCTACCTTTCTCAAGAGGCGGCAAGGCAAAAGAGCAGCAGTTTTACCATCCCCTTTAACCGCCAGCAGCTGGCCGATTACCTTTCGGTGGACCGCAGCGCCATGAGCAGTGAGCTTGGCAAAATGCGCACAGAGGGGCTCATCACCTACGAAAAAAGCAGGTTTACCCTGTTATAGACAGGCGGGCAAGATGCCCGCTTGTTTTTTCGACAAAAAGCGGCAGCATCCCTTGACTTTCGCTGGGGGCGATGATACCATACAGTTAAACAATTAAGCAATTGTTTAATATTTGTGAGGTGCCCCATGAAAAAGACGTTTCGATTAAAAGACCTGGATTGTGCCAACTGCGCCGCCAAGATGGAAAGCCGCATTGCCAAGCTTGATGGCGTAAACGCCGTTTCCATCAGCTTTATGACCCAGAAAATGACCCTGGATGCCCAGGACAATCTGTTTGATACCGTGCTGGAGCAGGCAAAGAAGGCCATTAAAAAAGTGGATTCTGCCGTAGAGGTTCTGTAATACATCACACCATGGCGGCTTCGGCCGCCTCTTTTTTTAGGAGTTGTTATGAGTAAGAAGCAAAAGCGTATTCTGATGCGGCTGCTGCTTGCCGCCGCCATCTGCATCCTTCCCATTGCCATGTCCATGGGGGATCTGCCCCGCCTTGGCAT
>SVGV01000013.1 GCA_015056185.1 Clostridiales bacterium
CTGCGGTGTGGCCGGGGGAAAGGGGCAGCTCCCCTGCCTGCTGCCGGCGGATGACCTGGGCGACCCTGTCAGAAAAGGGGGTGGCTACACCGTGTTTTTTGCCAAACTCGCACAGCACCCCACAGATGGCATCCACCTCGCAGGGTTTTTGCCGGCGAAGATCCTGGAGCATGCTGGGGATGAGGGCCTGGTGCTTCTTCATGGCGATGGGCAGGATGTGGTAAGAAAGCCAGCGCTTTACGCCCTTGCCCTTAAAGTACAGCAGTTTTACGATGTCCTTCCCCTGGACGGGGGCAAAGGTGACGCCGGCTGCGTGGCCCACATCGATGCATTCTTTGATGACATACTGGGCGATGCGCCGTGCTTTTTTATCATCCACCACATCTCCAAAGGTACCGCCGATGACGGTGCCCATGCCGCTGAAGGCACTGTTGATGAGGAGCTTTGACCACCGCACACCCATGAAGTTATCCTCCAATTCCACGGGGCACATCTGTTCCAGCACAGCTTTTACCCTGGCGATGGTCTCTTGATTTACGCCCTCCATGGCGCCCATGCCAAAGGTGAGGCTGTCTGCAGCGCTGGTCAGCTCCGAAACGCCGGGGCCCTTTAAGGTGGCGCCCCAGGCTACGGTGCAGCCCAAAACCCGCTCCGCCCCGATGATTTCGGCGATGCCGGGCTCGGGGATGCCGTTCTGCAGGGTGCAGATGACCCCGCTATCCCCCAAATAAGGCTGTAAAAACCGCACCACTTCGGGGTTTTGCAGCTGCTTTGTCAGTAAAAAGATCACGTCGTAGGTGCCGTTCATTTCATCGGGGGTGATGGCTTTGACGTCTACCGTCATCTCCACCGTACCGGTGATCACTGCGCCCTTTGTGTTAAGGGCATCCACATGGGCCTTATTGCGGTTGACCAGGGTGCAATCCGCCCCGGCTTTGGTTAAGTATGCGCCTAAAATCGTGCCTAACGAACCGGCACCGTATATTGCGATCCTCATAGGAAGATCCTCCTTTATTTGTTTTGCATATCTTATCAGAGAAGGGCTTTTTGCGCAATAGCCATTTACCACGGAAAAGTGCGCAAAGCAGATGCCCTGTGGCGGGGGAACGGCACAGTTTTGACAATACCATGGGCATCCCATGGGGGTGGATCCCCGCTACACTTTAGCCGTGCACAGCTCCCAGGAGGGATTGGCGGCTTTGGCGGCAGGGGATGGTGGATGAGGAGTGTGCGCACATGGCCGGGGCGCAGATGCTGCGCCCCCCAGGCCCCAAAGGAGGAGGAAACAATGGTACCGATCATCGAAATACCCATGCCCAAATTAAAATACCCATTAAAATGCCCATACAGTATGACCCCCACAAGGGTGGTCATCCACAATACGGCCAACGATGCCAGCGCCCGGGAAGAGGTCAGCTACATGCAGCGCAACCTGAACCTGGGGGGCTTCCACTTTGCGGTGGATGATAAAGAGATCATCCAATGTTCGCCCTTAAACCGCAACACCTGGAATGCCACCGACGGCAACGGCAAAGGCAACCGAGAGGGAATCGCAATTGAGATCTGCTACAGCAAATCCGGCGGAGAGAAGTTTGAAAAAGCCCAGCAGAACGCAGCAGAGCTGACGGCAAAACTGCTGCGGGATTACGGCTGGGGCATCGGCAAGGTGACCTGCCACAGCGATTACTACGCAGGAAAGAATTGCCCCCACCGCACCCTCAGTAAAGAGTACGGCTGGCAGTTCTTTTTAAACATGGTGGAACGGTATTTGGTCTACTCCGATGAGCCCGCTCAGGGCATCTTCCCCAAGGGGAAGGAGGTAGTGGGCATCTACCGGGTGCGTACCAAGCACCACGGCTGGCTCAACGAGGTGGTGGAGCTGACGGAATACGCCGGCTATGAAAACAGCCCCGTTACCGATGTTGCCATCTGGGTCAGCAAGGGCAAGGTGCGCTACCGGGTCCATGTGCTGGGGGGCGATTGGCTGCCCTATGTCACAGGTTATGCCCTGTATGACCCCGTAAACGGCTATGCCGGCAACGGCAAAGTGATCGACGCCATCGAGGTGTACTATGAGACCCCCGATGACATCCGCCCCTATCAAAAGGCGGTCTACCGGGTGGCCCCCGTGGGCGGCACTTACTACCCCTGGCAGAAGGATACCGAAACGACCGGTGGCCAGGATGGTTACGCCGGAGCCTTTGGCAAACCCATCGGCAAATTCCAACTCACCATCGAGTAGGGGGTGAGAAGATGGAAACCGATGTGGTGGTGGCCCTCATGGGGCTTCTTGGCACCGCCATCGGCAGCGTGGGTGGTGTGTTTGCCAGCAATAAGCTGGTAAACCACCGTCTGAACCGCCTGGAAGCCAAGATGGACAAGCACAACAACTTTATTGAGCGGTTGACGGTGGTGGAACAGCGCAGCAAATCCAACACCCACCGTCTGGATGAACTGGAACATACCCATTAGGGAGGTGAATATATGGAACTGTTGCGGGAATATGTGGTTTTGATGGTCATGGCCATCTGCCTTGGCGTGGGGTATATCGTAAAACACTTTTTGCCCCTTAACAACAAGTGGATCCCCCTTCTGATGGGCTGCCTTGGGGTGCTCATCAATGTGTGGGTCAACGCCTGGGCCTTTTCCCCCGAGATCCTCTTGGGGGGCCTGGCCAGCGGCCTTGGTGCCACCGGTGCTTTTGAGCTGGTCAAAAACATGCGGGAATAGGAAACAGAAAAGCCCCCCAGGGGGCTTTTTTTCCTTTATGGCCCATGGTATACTAAGTGCCCTTAAGGAGGATGCCACCATGGAAACAAAACGATTGATCCTGCGCGAGATGACGATGGATGATCTCCCTGCCCTGTGCCGCATTTTTTGCGATGCCGAGACCATGGCATTTTATCCCGCCCCCTTTGATGAAGAAAAGGTCCGGCGGTGGATCTGCCGCAATGAGGAACGGTACCGCACCTTTGGCTTTGGCCTGTGGGCGGTGGTGTTAAAGGAAACGGGCGAGGTCATTGGGGATTGCGGCATCACCATGCAGAACATCGGCGGCAGCATCCTGCCCGAGGTGGGCTACCACATCCGTAAAGATCACTGGCGTAAAGGCTACGGCAAGGAAGCCGCTATGGCCTGCCGTAACTGGGCGTTTATCAATACCCCCTTTTTGATGCTCTATTCCTATATGGGAAAGGAAAATGCAGCATCCTCCGCCACGGCAAGGGCCATGGGCATGGAATGGGTAAAGGAATACCGGGATGATGAGGGCATCCATCATGTTTACGCCATCACCCGAAAACGCTGGGAAACCATCAAATAAAAAGAACAGGACCTGAACCGGTCCTGTTCTTTTTTTCAAGGATGTTTATGCAAATGGTTGTTAGCCGATGGGCTCAAAATCTGCTGCGCCGTGTTTGCACAGGGGGCACACGATGTCATCGGGCAGGGTATCGCCTTCGTAGATGTACCCGCAGATCTTGCAGACGAAGCCGGATTTCCCTTCCGTCTCGGGGCGGGGCTTCACGTTTTCCTGGTAGTAGGTGTAGGTCATGGTGGGTTTATCGGTGATGACCCGTGCCTCGGTGATGGAGCAGATGAACATGCCGTGGGTATCGAGGTCCACATACTGTTCCACCTCTAAGGAGAGGAAGCTGTTGATGTACTTGGGCAAAAAGACCAGCCCGTTGTCGCTGCGAAGGGGGGTGCAGCCTGCAAACTTATCGGTGTTGCGGCCGCTGTGGAAGCCGAAGTTTTCAAACACGCTGAAGGGGGCATCGGTGGAAAGGCAGTTGAGGTTCATCTTGCCGGTCTGCTTTACCACATGGTGGCTGTAGTTTTCTTTATTGATGGCCACTGCGATGCGGTTGGGGGTGTTGGTCACCTGGGTGACGGTGTTCACGATGAGGCCGTTATCCTTTTTGCCGTCGTTGCTGGTGACCACATAGAGGCCATAGCCCAGGTTGAACAGGGCGGAAAGGTCGTTCTTGTTGGCGGTGGCATCCTGTTGTGCCAAATAATCCTTGCACAGTTCTTCGGCAAGTGCTTCCAGCTGAGCGGTGCTCTCTTCGTTCAAAGCGGAGAGGATGCGGACGGTGGGGTCAACATAAGTGAGGTTCTTGCTCTTTTCCAAGAGGCCCTTCATGACCCGTGCGGCTACAGGTGCCCAGCTGCCGTTTTCGATGAAGCCCACGGTGCGGTTCTGGAAGTTCCGCTCGGTGAGGTGGTTGATGTACTCCCGCATGAAGGGGAAGATCTCTGCATTGTAGGTGGTGGTAGCCAGTACCAGCTTGTTGTAGCGGAAGGCATCCTCCACGGCCTCTGCCATATCGGTGCGGGCCAAATCATGGATGACTACATTGGGGCAGCCTTTTTCCCGGAGCTTTTCGCCCAGCATCTGCACGGCCTTTTTGGTGTTGCCGTATACACTGGTGTAGGCAATGACGATGCCCTCGCTCTCGGCCTGGTAGCTGGACCAGATGTTGTACAGGTTGAGGTAGTGACCCAGGTTTTCCGTCAAAACGGGCCCGTGCAGGGGGCAGATGATGGCGATATCCAGCCCGGCGGCCTTCTTTAACAGGTTCTGTACCTGGGGGCCGTACTTGCCCACGATGCCGATGTAGTAGCGCCGTGCTTCGCAATCCCACTCTTCTTCCACATCCAGGGCGCCGAACTTGCCAAAGCCGTCTGCGGAGAAGAGGACTTTATCGGTGCTGTCATAGGTGACGATGACTTCGGGCCAGTGTACCATGGGCGCGGTCACAAAGGTCAGGGTGTGTTTGCCAAGGGTAAGGGTATCCCCTTCGCCCACGACCACCTGCTTTTCGGCAAAATCCGTACCGAAGAAGTTCTTCATCATGGCAAAGGCCTTCTGGGAAGACACGATCTTCGCATTGGGGTAGGCTTTCATAAAGTTAAAGATGTTGGCGCTGTGGTCGGGCTCCATATGCTGCACGATGAGGTAATCGGGCTCACGGTCACCCAAGGTGTTCTGGATGTTATCCAGCCAGGCATGGGTAAAGCGGGCATCCACGGTATCCATAATGGCGATCTTCTCATCCATAATGGCATAGGAGTTGTAAGCCATGCCGTTGGGCACAACATACTGGCCCTCAAACAGGTCTACCTCGTGGTCATTTACGCCGATGTAACGAATGTCTTGGGTGATCTTCATAGTGTTGATTCCTTTCCGTTGTAAGTTTTATATAGGGGGTGATTCAGCCGTTTTTCGCACTGCCGTGTGCATCCATACTTGGGGTGACCATCGCAGATGTGGTAATTTCCGCCCTCTATGCTCAGGCCTTTGCCCGTTACGATGCACTCCGCCACTTTGTTTCTTGCGGATTCATAGATCTCCGTTACCGTCGTCCGCGAAACATCCATCAACTGGGCAGCTTCCTTGTGGGTCAGCTTTTCAAAATCCACCCACCTCAGGGCCTCGTACTCGTCCACCGTCAGCTGCACCGTTTGGGTCGCTCCGGCTGGTGCAAACTGCAAAATATTAGGCCCGGTGCAGATCTTCCTGTTGCGCTGTGGTCTGGCCAAATCTTCACCTCCTTTTAGGTTCTATCCGTCTTATGTCGTTAATATACCATATTATTTCCACTTTGTAAACACTAATAAGAATTATTTGCAATAAGAATTTTAAAGATATTTGTCGACGATGCTGCCTGTGGAAAGGGGTTAAAATTTGACATAACAAAAGGCTGTATTGTATTATTTCAATAAATAATCTGTTGATCGAATGTAAAAGGGGAGATGCAAAATGATCAAAGGAGCCCAGATGAAAAAAGCGTATCAGGAATTGAAGCTTGGTATGACCATGGCAGAGGTAGTCGCACTCTTCGGCCGCCCCGATTCCGAAGGAGTCCGTGACGGTGTGGTCACGCTGGGCTGGGAGACCCAGGAATTCAAAGGCGTTCTCCGCGGTGGCCGGGTCACCCGCAGCGTAGAGGTGGAGCTGAAGGATGACAAAGTCATTGCCTTCAACGGCCACAACATCAACATAAGCGTGGTTTAATTGCCCCATCGGCTGTGCAAAAGACCGTACCATCCGGTACGGTCTTTTTTGTTTAAGGGGGAGTATATGGTCATAGTCCAAGGTAGTAAATTCAAGCAGAAAGCTTCGTAAATGACCAAAGCCGCCCCGGATGGAGCGGCTTTAGCCTAGTGCCTGCATCATATTAGGAGGGCGAAGCCCATCTAATATCTATGTTGGGAAGTTATTCTGCAAATTTGAGATCCATTTTCTCTACATCTGCAGCGTTAGGAAGTCCAAAGTCTTGGCAAGTATAACCATCAAGAGTAATTTGTTTAAGTAAGCTATCGAAGTTTTCTAGTGCATGTCTCAGATACAACAAGAAAGCCTTCGTGCCCAGAGTGCTTCCATTATAATCTTCGCTTGCATCAATGATTTTTAGCTCGTCGTATGGATTGTATTGTACAGTAATAGTACCTTCTTCAGAAAGATAAGTGATACTGCTATCTTCGCCTTCTTCCATTAATGTGATTAGAATATTTGCAGAAGATGTTTTGTGGTTTAGGAGAATGGTTCCTTGGTCATCTTTGTCAATTGCTGCAAAAAACGACTCTGTTAGATTAGTATCTATATCTTGTTCTAATGTGACTCCGGTGACGATCATCAGTAAAAAGCCTATATTTAAGGTGGAGAGTTCTCCATTCTCGCTGATATGTTGATACAGTTTTGCATATGGGGTAGGTGTGGCGCATCCAGTTACTAATATACACAAGATCAATAAAAGAGCGCAGATATTGAGACATGTGCGAGAATTCTTTTGCATAGACTATTCCTCCATCAAACCGTCAATAAAATCTATTTATAGTTGAATCTTTTGGAGAAGAATTTCAAACTCGACAGAATCGTCAAAGGCTAGGATTAAACCTTCAAAAATGTCGAGAATCTCTTTTATTGCTGCTTTGTCGGCCGCGTTAACGGTAAATGTATGTAGATGGTTCTCACCTGAGAAACGCACCATCGTTTTTTGGGAATTAGCAATAGCGCGTAATGTATGAATCGTTTCCTCTAATTCTCCGCTGATTTCACCGATGTATGGAAACACGACTTGTGCAAATTCATAAACATCGCCATGTGCGATTTCTCTGTTAACATCAAAATATTCAAAATGTTGATCCATTACGATGTCATCGGCTTTTACTGTGCAATTCTCAAAGAAGATCCAGTCGTCACCATAGTAGACATAATTAACTGCGAGAACGGGTATAGTGATCCCATCGGATTCTATAACTCCAATAATAGGCAATAGATAGCAACGTGTATTGACGTATTTAGGCAATACTTTTGGTTTATACATTGTTAGCCCAGTGAACTCGTCATACTCTTTGTTTAAGTTTTTTAACTTGGCTTGTGTTTCTTTGACTTTCTTTTCTTTTAATACATCATACTTTTCAACAGCACTGTTTAAAATGTTGATATTGTCAAGATGTATACATTCCTCTTCGGTCAATAAATCAACAGCGGATTTTGCGTGATCAATTTTTTCCTTACTATCTAGGGAGACAGATCCAATGTCATCAATGCATAATTGAGCATAACGTATTTTTGCATTGAAAAATACAGAAGCGTTGTTCACGAGTCGTGACTCGGCTGCATTTACGTTGTCAAACATTTTTGCGATATCCTCCAGAGCATCACCGCTTTCAAGTGTGATATCGCCCAAATCGGAGATTTTTTTTTCAATCAAAAGGACGGTTTCGCTCTTAGTGCATCCGGAGAGAGAAAAAAGTAAAAGGAAAGATAAGGCATAAATGAAAAAACGCCTCACGGTGGAAACCTCCAGTCAGAACAATAAAACTGATGTACTATTTGTGTGGATTATTCCGCATTTGTATATTCGGCGGCTGCATCACTTATACGATCGACTAAGACAGAAAACCATTTTGCTGATTCGCCCGTATGGTTAGAGGATGGTTTGGAACAAGCGCTGATAGAAATGGCAATTAATATCGAAAGCAGAATAGAAACGAATGTTTTCATAATCAAACTCCTTAATAAGTGATAAATAGGAAAAACTCGACAAATACATACTAAAACAACTAATGGTTGTTGTCAATAACTAATAATAGGATTTTCAATAAACGCCTATAAGTTGTTAATATAGCAAAGGAGGCGTTAAAATGCTGGAGAATTTAAAGAAATTGCGGCAAGAGAAAGGCATCAGCCAAAAACAACTGGCAGATGTTGTATCTGTTAGCCAGCAATCCATTAATAAATATGAGAATCATAGTGTAGAGCCGGATATTGAAACGATGATCCGTATTGCTGATTATTTTGACACCTCTGTAGATTATCTGATTGGTCACAGTGAAGTAAACCGAAGGTGTGAACAGGTACAGCCCCATGATTTGAATGAGTGTGAGACGGAGTTGATTGAAGACTTCCGAAAACTGACGGAAAAACAAAGAAATGCTGTAAAAGCAGTCATAAAAAGCTACCAACAGTAAAGAGCCACACGGGTGTGTGGCTTTTATGATTTATGATTATAGAGAAGGAGGGATTTGCCCGCCGTCACTGGGGCAGTGCCGGCGCCAGCCCGGGGTATTAAAAAACCATCCACCGGATGGTTTTTTGCCTGCATGCGCAGGCCGTACCCTTCAAATCCCTCGCAATTTTACAATAAATAAAAAGACCATACTTAGCAGTATGGTCTCTTTATTTATGGCGGAGAAGGAGGGATTTGCGCGTATGCTTCGCATCCGCCGTGCTCAACCTCTGGTTTCGCACCGTTTTGCTAAAAATATGCCACCGGCATATTTTCTTAACGCAAAACGCCCTCACGGGTTCAAATCCCAATCATCGTAACAAAAAATAAAAAGCCATGCTATTCAGCATGACTTTTCATTTTTTATGGCGGAGAAGGAGGGATTTGCCCGCCGTCACTGGTGCAGTGCCGGCGCCAGCCCGGGGTACTAAAAAACCATCCACCGGATGGTTTTTTGCCTGCATGCGCAGGCCGTACCCTTCAAATCCCTTACAAACTTTACAATAAATAAAAAGACCATACTTAGCAGCATGGTCTCTTTATTTATGGCGGAGAAGGAGGGATTTGAACCCTCGCGCCGGTTACCCGACCTACACCCTTAGCAGGGGCGCCCCTTCGGCCTCTTGGGTACTTCTCCAAGCCGAATTGATGAGTGGGATGTTTCCCGTTCTGGCGGAGAGAGAGGGATTCGAACCCCCGGTGCCAACGGCATCACCGGTTTTCAAGACCGGCTCCATAAACCACTCGGACATCTCTCCAATTTGATGCCTGTATACTATACCAAATAATCTCTGCCCCGTCAAGGGTGCATTGTGGAAACCCGGGCAATAAAAAAAGAAAAAGCGGAGCAAAAGCTCCGCTTTTTTGCTTTTTATGCGTCCTGTACGTAGGGCAGCAGGGCGATGGCGCGGGCACGCTTGATGGCAATGGCCAGTTCACGCTGGTGCTTTGCGCAGGTGCCGGTCATACGGCGGGGCAAAATCTTGCCCTTTTCAGAGATATACCGACGCAGACGGGCGGTATCTTTGTAATCGATCACGGCATTTTTATCGGCGCAGAATGCACACACCTTGCGGCGAGGCCTGCGGCCACCCTGACGGGGGCGCCGTGCGGGTCTTTCCTCGTTCACGAATATCATCCTTTCTGATTCTGGTTAAAACGGATTAAAACGGAAGTTCGTCATCTTCCAGGGCATCACCGAAGCCGCTGTCCCCGCCAAAGGGGGATGCGGGTGCGCCGCCCATGTTCTGGCGGTTTTCGCCGCCGCCGACACGATCCAGGAATTCCACTTCATCAGCGATGATCTCGGTGACGTAGCGCCGGCTGCCGTCCTGGGCCTCATAGCTGCGGGTCTGGATGGAGCCGCTTACGCCCACTTTGCTGCCTTTTTTCAGGTACTTGCCGCAGTTATCGGCAAGACCGCGCCAGCACACAACGGGGATGAAGTCTGCCTGCCGCTCACCGTTCTGGTTTGCAAAACGGCGCTGTACGGCCACGGTAAAGGTGCATACGCTGATCCCGCTGCCGGTCATTCTTACGTCGGGGTCCCGGGTGATGTTTCCAATGACGATCGCTTTATTCATAGGGTGTTTGCCTGCCTTTCTTAGGCATCCTTACGGATGACCAGGTAGCGCATGATGTTCTCGTTGTTCTTCAGGTTGCGCTCCAACTCATAGGGCACCTCAGAAGCAGCGGAGAAGTTCATCAGAATGTAATGGCCTTCGTTGAGATCTTCGATGGGGTAGGCCAGCTTGCGCTTGCCCCAATCGTCTACCTTCTCAACCGTGCCGCCGCCGTTGGCTACGATGCCGGAGAAGCGCTCAACCAGCTGAGCACGCTCTTCATCTGCCACGCCGGGATTGATGATGTACAAAACCTCATACTTGTTCACGGTAATTCACCTCCTTTTGGACTTTCGGCCCCGAAGGGCAAGGAATAATGCAAGATATTATAACACACCCCCAAGCCATAGGCAAGGGGGTGGGCAAGGCTTTTATGGGCTGTTTTGAATGGGCGGGTTTATTTATCCATTTCCTTTAAATAATCCCGGATCTCAACCAACAGCTCTTCCGTGGTGGGGCCTTTGGGTGCAGCGGGGGCTTCTTCCTCTGCCTTTTTGCGGGCAGCACGTTCCCTGGCTTTGTTGATCATGCGGATGCACATGAAGATGGAAAACGCGATGATGAAGAAATCAAGCACATTTTGCAAAAATGCACCGTAGGCGATGGCGCTTTCCGCCGTGATGACCTCGCCGTTTTCGATGACGGCGGGGGAGAGTACCAGCTTTAAGGATGCAAAATCTGCGCCGGCGGTCAGGGTGCCGATGATGGGCATGATCACGTCATTCACCAAAGAAGTGACGATCTTGCTGAACGCACCGCCGACCACAACGCCGACTGCCATATCAATGACGTTTCCCTTCATCGCAAACTTTTTAAATTCCTGCCACATGTTGTTTCCTCCTTTATATGGCGTATCTGTACAGTGTCTTAGGGTATTATACTCCTTTCGGGCAAAAAGGGAAAGATGGGGAAACCTGACAGATTACATTCCCACAAAAAGAAAACCCCCGGTTTCCCGGGGGTCGGCATGGTTTTATGTATTTAGTCATCCCAGCGGATGTCAAAGAGCTCCTTGGCAGCGTCAGCGCTGTAGGAACCGGTCTTTGCGCAGTAGATGATGATCAGGCTTTCGCCGTCGTCATCCATAAAGCCCCGGGCTTCGCCCTCAACGGATGCGCCATCCATGGAGGTAAGGGGGTATACAAAGGCGTTCATGTTGCCCATTTTGCCGCTGGCAGCTTCGCCCATTTCAAAGCGGCCCATGCCCGTTAACACACCGGAGATGGTGGCCTTTGCGGACATCGCCACAACGGCTTCCTCTTCCATATTGTGTTCTAGTGCCAGGCCGTCGATCATATCGCCGTAATCGGAATAGATCATCATATAATAGCTCTGGCTGTCGGGGGCTGCAGCGATGAACTCACAGGGGATCTCATAGCCGCTGCTTTCCACCACCTGGGTCTGGCTGTCGGCGCCTTTGGGCACCATGGCACTGACGTAATCCCGGGTCAGGCGCTCCATTTCCATGGATCCGCTGCTGTTGCCGGTGTTGGGGGTGACGGGGGTATTGCTGGTTTCGCCGATCCAGGTAAAGCCATCCACAAACTCTTTATAATCGGCATCGTTGAAGCTGTCGGGTTTTGCGGCATAGGCCATGAGGATCATATGGCCATCATCGGTGATGAAGCCCAGGCCATAGCCCTTTGCATCTTCATCATACACTTCGTCGATGGGGAAGACATAGGCATCCACATCCCCCAGCTTGCCTTTGCTGCTGTCGCCGATATCAAAAATCCCGGTGCCCTTTAATGCAGAAGACAGGGATATCTCCTCCACCATATCGGTGGTGATGTTCATGGAAGCGTACATATCGGTATAATCGCCGTAGAGCAGCATGAAGAAGATGCCTTCATCATCATACCCGTAGATCTTCCCGGTGACGCGGTAGCCGTTTACCTCGGTGTTGAGGTTTTCCACATCACAGTCTTCCGGCACGAGGGCGGTGTACAGGGGTTCTTTTACCGTTTCCTTTTTGATGGCAGGGCCGGCGCTGCCGCCGCCGCATGCGGCAAGCAAGACCATGGCCAAGGCCAATGTTAAAGCAAGCAGAGTCCGCTTCATATTGGATCCTCCTAAATAAGATTGTTCTTATTATATCACAAACTATTCGCACTCCCATCACGCACTGTGCATCAAGCAAAAAAAGAAAGCCCCAAGGGGGCTTTACTTTACACTGTCAAAATAGGCCTCAAGGTCTGCCTTGCGGTAACCATCCAGGTTTGCGCCATAGATGATCAGCACGCCCCTGCCGGATTCATTTACCACAAAACCTGCCCGGCCCCGCAGCAAAATACCGTTCATGGCGCTGATGGTGCAGAGGATGCCCTCCTGGCTGCCAACGGCCCCCCGGCTAAACTCCTCTGCCGTAAAGGTGCCGATCTCGATCAGGGTGTGCCTTAGCAGATCTTCTTCACTGGGCATCTCAGCCTTTTCGCCATAAAAAGCTGCGTAGTCTAAAAACAAAAGGATGTATTCCCCCACCGGTTCCTCCTTATTTAGGATGGGGCTGCGGTAGATGCGGCAGGGAATGGCTTGCCCCATCACGATAAGCTCGGCATCCTCTTTGGTATGCTCTGTGGGGAACGAGACGGTAAACCCGCCCTGGGTTATGGATGCAACATCCTCCCGGCTGGGCTGTTCCAACAGATAAGAGGGGGTCTTGCCCGCTGCGCCGCAGCCGCCAAGAAAGAATATGCATATCATAAGGGCCAGTAAACAGGCCCATGCCCGTCGCTTCATGGTATTCACCTCAGGGGTATTGTACCATAAGGCAAGGGGAAAGAAAAAGGATGCACTGTTTTGTGCATCCTTTTATTTTAAGCAAGTTTACTTAAGCTTTCATCCAACCGGCGCAACGTTTCCTCTTTGCCGATGAGGTACGCGGCCTCCATGGCGCCGCCGGGGGTGACGGCCGTGCCGGTAATGCCGATGCGCAGGCAGTAGAACAGCTGACCGGGCTTCTGGCCCCGCTCCTGAGCCAGGGCGGAAAGGGCGTCGTGGATGGGGTCGATGCGCCAATCCTCCACCGTCTCCAATACGGCCTTGCAGGCGTTAAGGCAATCCGCCGCCATGACCGGGTCCGTCTTCATCTTCTTATGGCGGAAGAGCTCGATGTCGTAATCGGGCATCTTGGCTAAGAAGGCGATCTTTTCGGGGATGTCGCACAACGTAGAGATGCGGGGGCGCAGGGCCGCGCACAGCACGTGCATATCGAACTGATCGGGGTCGATGGCCTCGGCAAAATAGGGTCGTGCCCGCTCGATAAAGGCATCCACATCCATATTGCGGATGTACTCTTCGTTCATCCAGGTGAGCTTCTGCACATCAAAGATGGCGGGGCTGCGGCTGATGCCGCTGACGTCAAAGGCCTTATAGAGCTCTTCCATGGTGAAGATCTCCTGGTTGGTGCCGGGGCTCCAGCCCAGAAGGGCAATGTAGTTGACGATGGCCTCTTTTAAATAGCCTTTCTGGAGGAAATCCTCAAAGGATGCATCGCCGTGGCGCTTGCTCAGCTTCTGCTTTTCGTTTTTCATCACGGGGGGCAGGTGCAAATACTCCGGCACATCCCAGCCAAAGGCACGGTAGATGAGGTTGTATTTGGGGGTGGAGGAAAGGTACTCCGTCCCGCGGATGATGTGGCTGATCTCCATCAGATGGTCGTCCACCACGTTGGCAAAGTTGTAGGTGGGCAGGCCATCGCTCTTTAGCAGGATGCCGTCCTCCAACTCCGCCACATCCACGCTGATGTGTCCAAAGATGAGGTCATCAAAATAGGCTTCGCCCTCATCGGGGATGCGCTGGCGCACCACGTAGCTTTCGCCGGCGGCAATGCGCTTGCGGGCTTCCTCTAAGGGGATGTTCATACAGGTTCGGTCATAGCGGTAGGCTTCGCCCTTGTCCTCGGCGATCTTCCGCTTAGCGTCCAGGGTGTCCTTATCGCAGAAGCAGTAGTAGGCGCCGCCGGCTTCCACCAGCTTATCGGCGTACTCTTTATAGATCTCCCGCCGCTCGCTCTGGATGTAGGGGCCGTAATTACCGCCGATGTCGGGACCTTCGTCATAGGTAAGGCCCGTTTCCGCCATGGAGCGGTAGATGAGATCCACGGCGCCATCCACAAAGCGCTGCTGGTCGGTATCCTCAATGCGCAGAATAAACTTGCCGCCGTGCTTGCGGGAAAACAGCCAGCCGTACAGAGCGGTGCGCAGACCCCCTACGTGGAGGTAGCCCGTGGGGCTGGGGGCAAAACGGGTGCGTACTTCTTTTGCCATGTTACCGTCTCCTCTCTGCTTTCTCGATGCGGCGGTTGCGGAAGTACAGATAAACGTCGGTGCTGATCATGGTAAGGTTTAAGCAGTACAGCAGCAGGACGATGTCAAAGCTGTAAAAGATCTTGTGCAGAATGCCGAAGATGTAGCCCACCACCAGAACCAGCAAAAAGAACAGGCTCTTACCTTTGTTGCTCCGGGCGCGGTAGCTGCGCAGGATGGAAAAGGGCCATGCAGCGCCAAAACAGGCCAGCATGCAAACTTCAAAAATACTCATTGGTGTACCCCCTAAAAAGGTTATTTCTTCATTTTGGCCCAGCTGTCCTTCAGCCCGACGGTGCGGTTGAAGATGAGGGCATCGGCCTTGCTGTCAAGGTCGGTGGTAAAGTAACCGGTGCGCATAAACTGGAAGCTGTCAAGGGGATTCACATCGCCCAAAGCGGCCTCTACCTTGGCACCGCGGATGACGGTCAAGGATTCGGGGTTGATGCGCTCCATCATATCCCCTTCCCCGGGGAGGATGAGGTGGTCGTACTGGTTGACGGTGGCATCAAGGCAGGTTGCCTGGTCCACCCACTGGATGGCGCCGCCCTTGATCTTGCGGGGGTTGGTGCCGCTTAAGGTTTCGGCATCGTATTCCGCAAATACCTTAATTACCTTGCCGGTTTCATCGGCTTCATAACCGGTGCATTTGATGATGTAGGCACCCATCAGGCGCACCTCTTTTTCGGGGGAGAGGCGCTTATACTTGGGCGGGGGCACAGCGGCAAAGTCATCCCGTTCGATGTACAGTTTGCCCGAGAAGGTTATCTCCCGGCTGCCAAGCTCGGGGTTTTCAGCGTTGTTGTCCATCTTGACGGTTTCGCTCTTGCCTTCGGGGTAGTTGGTGATGATCAGCTCAATGGGGTCTAAAATGGCCATGCGGCGGGGGACGCTCAGCTTTAAGTCATCCCGGATGCAGTGCTCCAGCAGGCTATATTCCACCATGCTGTTGGCCTTTGCAATGCCCACAAGGGTCAAGAAGTTGCGGATGGCAGAGGGGGTAAAGCCCCGGCGGCGCAGACCGCAGATGGTGGGCAGGCGGGGGTCATCCCAGCCGGCCACCACGCCGGTATCCACCAGCTGCTTTAAGTACCGCTTGCTCATCACGGCGCCCTCTAAGTTGAGGCGTGCAAACTCGATCTGCCGGGGTTTGTGCTCGAACCCAACAGCCTCGATGACCCAGTTGTAAAGGGGCCTGTGGTCTTCGTATTCCATAGAGCACAGAGAATGGGTGATCCCCTCTAAGGCATCCTGGATGGGGTGGGCAAAATCGTACATGGGGTAGATGCACCACTCGTTGCCGGTACGGTAGTGGGGGGTATGGCGGATGCGATAAATGACGGGGTCCCGCATGTTGATGTTGGGGGAGGACATATCGATCTTGGCCCTTAAGGTCTTTTCGCCGTCTTTAAACTCGCCGGCCTTCATGCGCAAAAAGAGGTCCATGTTCTCTTCCACGCTGCGGTCCCGATAGGGGCTGTTTTTGCCGGGCTCTTTTAAGGTGCCCCGGTGCTCGCGGATCTCGTCTGCATTTAAGTCATCCACAAAGGCCATACCCTTTTCGATGAGCTTTACGGCACAATCAAAGATCTGCTGAGAGTAATCGGAGCCGAAGAACAGGCCGCCGTTCCAATCAAAGCCCAGCCAGTGGATGTCGTTCTGGATGCTTTCCGCAAACTCCACATCCTCCTTGGCGGGGTTGGTATCATCAAAGCGCAGGTTCAGTTTGCCGCCGTATTTTTTTGCCACGGTGGCATCCACAAACACGGCCTTTGCATGGCCGATGTGCATATACCCATTGGGTTCGGGGGGGAAACGGGTGTGTACTTCGGTGTAAACGCCGTTTCGAAGGTCCTCTTCCACAGCTTCTTCAATAAAGTTGCTGGGGTTGCCCAGTTTGCTCAGATCCATCTCTATCGTCTCCTTAAAAGGATTTTTACAACGTTAAATTCTATTTTACATCATACCCAATTCTTGGGCAAGTATGGCAGGCTTATTTATGGTAGCTTTCCCCCGCGTTGATGCGGGCGCTGCGGTAAATCTGCTCTAACAGCACCAGGCGGGCCAGGTTATGGGGCAGCGTCAGGGGCGAAAGGGATAGTCTGCCCTTGCACGCCGCGATCACCCGTTCATCCAGCCCCCAGCTGCCGCCGATGACAAAGTTGACGGCTGTGCCCAGGGTTTCATAGCTGCGCATCTGTGCGGCCAGCTTTACGCTGTCCGGCATGGGGGCGCTTATGCACATGGCGATGGAATAGCCTTTTTGCAGATGGGGGAGGATCTTATCCCCTTCCTTCTGCAGCACCTTGCGGATGCCTTCGGGGGAATCATCCACGGGTTTTTCATCATTCAATTCAATGATCTTCAGCTTATGGTAGCGGGAAAGCCGCTTTTCATATTCGGCGCAGGCATCGCGGTAAAACTTTTCCTTCAGCTTGCCCACGCAGATGATGTTTACCTGCATGCTTCCTCCTAGATCTCCACCAGTTTGCCGGGGGTGCTCCTGCGTGCAATGCCGATGGAAAGATCGGTAAAGGGCTTGATGCCGGCAGAGAGCATGGCGCTAAGAGCGGTATCCCGTGCCAGTTCTTCCGTGTTGTTTTCCTTGCTCAAATGCCCCAGCATCACTTTGCGCACCCCGGTGTTGCACAGTTTTACCAAGGCGTCGGCGGCATCCTTGTTGCTCAAATGCCCTTTTGTGGAAAGAATGCGCCGCTTTAAATAGGCGGGGTAGCGCCCGTTTTTTAACAGGTCGATGTCGTGGTTGCTCTCTAAAAACACCAGATCCGCCCCCTTGGCCTCGTTTAACAGGTCGTTTCCAAAGTGGCCGATGTCCGTCATATAGGTAAACTGTTTGCCCTTATAAAAGATGGAATACCCCACGCTTTTTGCGCTGTCATGAGGGGTCAAAAAGGGGTGGATGCCCATATCGCCGATGTAAAAATCCTGGCCGGGGTTAAAGATGCGGGCGTTCTTTTCCGCAATGTTGCCGATCTTCAGACTCATGGCATCCCAAGTGGGCAAATTGGCGTAGATGGGCACATTGTAGCGGCGGGAAAAGGGCCCCAGGCCCGCAATGTGGTCGCTGTGTTCATGGGTTACTAAGATCCCGCCGATGCTGGCGGGGTCGATGCCGTTTTGCTTCAGGGCTTTTTCTATGGTGGAAGCCGGCAGCCCTACATCGATGAGCAGTGCGCAGTCATCGCTGGCAATGTAAGTTGCATTGCCGCTGCTGCCGGAAAACAAGGGGCAAAAATACATATGATGTTCCTCCGTATCAACCATTGTACCATAAAAGTACACCGCTGCTTAGGGGGGATTTTTTGCCCTCCGGGGGCTAAAGGGGTACTTTTGTAAAAGTACCCCTTTAGAAACCCCGAAAACTTTACGTTTGCACCGTGCACTCCGTGCCCGGTGCTTTTTTGTGCAAATGGCCGATGCACCTACCGGTGCCTCGGCAGGGAGTGGGGTAACTATTGTTTGGTGTGTACATAGTGGGGTAAACAAAAAGAATTTTTGGGTCAATGGATTGTTGTTTTAGTATAACCCCAGTGCGCTGCGCGCAAGATTCTTCGCTTCGCTCAGAATGACCGGGAAAACAAACTTTAGAGAATATTGCTAATCGAATAAAGTGCGTATCTATGCCGTTACCATGCTGCTTATCCTACAGGGGGTCCATAGGGGGAATGAAAACATGAGGGAGCGTAGCGAGTGAATGTTCCATTCATTCCCCCTGCGTCGTTTTAAGGGGGTTACGGGGGTGCAGGGGGCCTAAGGGGGGAACTAACGCCGCGGCTGATACCGCTGGAACGAACGAATATGTTACCGCGTACATTTGCCTGCGGCGTGCCCGCGGGGGCTCCCCGCCCCCCTGGCCCGCCTGCAATAGCACTAAGATTGAATATGTCGTTGCTTATTCTTTATGAGATGTTTGCACACAACACAAAACAGCCCAAAGGAACTTTTTTAAAAAGCTCCTTTGGCCATTAATAACTCCCCACAATCAAAAAAGCAGGATGCAAAATGCATCCTGCTTTCATTTCATGTATTACCCAACGCGGTGGATCTCCGCCCCTAAGGACCGGAGCTTTTCTTCCAGGTGGGCATAACCGCGGTCGATATGCCTCAGTTCCCCTACCTGGGTCTCACCCTGGGCCATGAGCCCTGCGATGATGAGTGCTGCACCGGCACGAAGGTCACTGGCCTCCACGGGAGCGCCCTTTAAGTGATCCACACCCTCGATGACGGCCACCCGCCCCGAAACGGAGCATTTGGCACCCATGCGCTCAAACATGCCAAGGTGCTTAAACCGGTCTTCAAAGATGTTTTCCACCACCATACTGGTGCCCTCCGCCACACACAGCATAGCGCTGATGGGCTGCTGCAGATCGGTGGGGAAGCCGGGGTAGGGCAGGGTCTTGATGGTGACCCGGCGTGGCCGACGGTCCGCCCATACCCTGATGGTATCGGGGCCTTCTTCCACGTGTACTCCCATCTCAAGAAGCTTTGCGGTAACGGATTCCATATGCATGGGGATAACGTTGTGGATGGTCACATCCCCCATGGTAGCGGCCGCTGCGATCATCAGCGTGCCCGTTTCGATCTGGTCGGGGATGACGGCATAGGTGCACCCATGGAGCTTTTCCACCCCGCGGATGCGGATGACGTCGGTACCGGCGCCCTTGATCCTGGCGCCCATGCTGTTTAAGAAGTTGGCAAGGTCCACCACATGGGGCTCTTTCGCCGCATTGATGATGGTGGTGTTGCCCTCTGCCATAGCAGCGGCCATCATGATGTTGATGGAAGCTCCTACGCTGACGGTATCCAGGTAGATCTCGGCGCCCTTTAACCTGCCGCCCTTAGCGGTGGCTTTTACCAGGCCCTCACTCAGTTCGATCTCTGCCCCTAAAGCGCTCATGCCTTTTAAATGCAGGTCGATGGGCCTCTGACCGATGGAACACCCGCCGGGCAGGGCGATGGCAGCTTTGCCAAAACGGCCAAGGAGCGCACCCAGATAATAATAGGAAGCGCGCATCTTTCTTGCCATTTCAAAGGTGGCCTCGTGGGAGATGCCTTCGGTGGCATCCACCTTAACACAGGCGTTTTCGCTGTCGTAATCCACCTTGGCACCCAATTCATGGGAGATGGCGTTCAAAAGCTTTACATCCAGGATATCGGGCAGGTTTTCAATGGTGCACACGCCCTCGGCCATGAGGGCCGCAGGCAAAATGGCAACGGCGGCGTTTTTTGCGCCGCAGGCACTTACGTGGCCAACCAATCGTTTCCCGCCGGAGATGATCAATTTTTCGCTCATGCTATCGCTCCTTTAAAAGCGTTCCTATTATTATAACTTGTTTTTCATAAAGTAGCAACAAATCCCCAATATATGGGGTTGGGGCTATATTTCTATGCACAAATATAAACGGATAGCCCCATAGAAAAATGAGCGGAGAGGTAATTTCTCTCCGCTCATGGGGAAGATCAGGGCAAATAGGGCTCAGGGTTTACCTTGCTGCCGTTTTTGATGACCTCAAAATGGAGGTGCACGCCGGTTACCGCACCCGTTGCGCCCATGTAACCGATGACCTGACCTTTGCTCACTTTCTGTCCGTAGCGCACCGTCATTTTAGACATATGGGCATACAAAGTGGTGTAGGTATCGTTGTGTTTGATCTGCACATGGGTGCCGTAGCCGCCGCCCCAGCCGCTGTCATCCGCCTCGATGACGGTGCCGGCAGCTGCTGCGTAAATGGGGGTGCCTTTGCTGTTGGCGATATCCAGCCCCTTGTGGTAGCCGCTGTAGGTACCGGTGCGGTAGCCATACCGGCTGGTGATGGTGCCGGTGGTGGGCCAACGGAAGGAGGGAGCCCCGGCTACACCGCCGCCACCGCTGGGGGTGGTGGTCGTGGGCTTCTTCTTGGTGCCCACCAATACCACTTTATTGACGGGGGCCTTTACCACAGTATCTTTGCTTTCCCGCTTGGTTTCCTTGCCGTTTTCATAGGTGATGGTGGTGGTCACCTTGCTGGTGCCGTTGACGCCCTTGGTCTTTACCTGGGTCTCACCTACATAAAGGGAGGAACTGTTTTGCCTTACCGTGCTGTAGGCAACGGTCTTTTCCTTTTCCACCACCTCGGTGGAGATGACGTTTACAAGGGGGGTGTTCTCATCGCTGCCGCTGGTCAGCTTGATGAGTGCCTCTTCTTTGCTGGTCAGTTCGCCGCTGGCGGCGCCGGTGGTCACTTCCTCTTTGAATTCAGAGGTAAAGGTGCCCTTTTCCTTGGCTTCGTAGGCATCCTTCATGGTATCGAGGACCCATTTTGCGTCCTCTTCGCTGGCCACGATGGCAAGGGTATTGCCATCCGCCTTGATGGCGATGCCCGCTGCACCCACGGCGCTGCTCACCTTGCTTAAGGTATCGTCATCCTCTTTCGCGGCCTTGAGCCCCAAAGCATAGGCATCGGAAGCTTCTTCGCTGGCGGCGATGTCAAGGCTGCCGGGGGCGATGTCCCCATCCTGCCCAAGCACCACGGTGGTAAAGCCGTACACGCTGGCCACCATGATCAAAAACGCCAAAAAGATGGGTGCCATGCGGCTTACAAAGCTGCCCTTTGCGGCGGTGCCTTTGGAGAGCAGCATTTCACCATCCTGCTTTTTTTTGCTGCGAAGGCTGCGCTTGCTTTCCTCCGCCTGCTCGGTGTGAAGTTCCTGTTTGGTTTCGTTCAATTCAGACATTACAGTCCCCTTTGGTTGTTTTATCTAAGGCCCGAAAGGCCGCAGCAAACATAATTGTTGCAATCATTCACAAGAATTATAAGCCATGCACCTAACAATTGCAACACTCCGTAGTAAAAAAGTTATATTTATTACAATATCGTCACAATTATGAGCGAGCAAAGCCCCCGATTCAGGGGGGTGTTTCTAGCATATCCCACGGTGGCTAAAAATATGCAGCAGGCAGAGCAAAATTTTGCGCCCCTCTCTTTACTCCACCTTGAACCTGCTTCTTCGATGCGATATTATTATGATACCATTTCTGTCACATCCCATGGAAAGGAGGGAACCCCGTGCCCCTTTGTGCCTACCAGACCGCCATCCCCCAAAGTGAAACCCGGGTGGATAACGGCTTTATCACCCAGTATTTGTACGATGCCCCCGCAGACGCCGTCAAGGTGTACCTGTATGGGCTGATGCAGTGCCAAAGCGGCCAGGGTCCCGCCGATTTCGATGGTTTTGCCCGCGCACTCCACCTGGATGCAGATGCCGTAAAGCAGGCCTTCGCCCATTGGGAGAGCATGGGCCTTTGCCATGTGGGCGAAAACGCCGTCAGCTATTTGCCCATCCCCAAGCGGGAGATGACGGGGACGGATTACCCCCTTAGCGCCTTTAACCAGGAGATCCGGGCCATCTTTGCCCCCCGCACCGTCAGCCCGGGGGATTTCCGCCGCATTTACGATTGGATGGATGTCTACGGCATCGCGGAAAACGCCATCCCCCTTTTGATCCGCTACGGCAGAGAGCGGATGAAGGGTGCCGAGGGCCGCAGCGTATCCGCCCAGATCAGCTATATCAATAAAATCGCCGCCTCCTGGTCGGGGGATGGCGTCCTTTCCGTATTGAAAGCGGAAGGGTGGATCAAAAAACAGGAGCTCATCCAGGCGGGCATCCATACCCTGATGCGGGCTATGGGCATGCACCGCAACCCCACCCAGGCCGAGTGGGATCTCTTCCGCGGCTGGCTGGATAAAGGCTTTACCGTAAACGCCATGACGAAGGCCGCCGAGCGGCTGACGGGCAGCTATACCCCCTCCTTCAAACGGCTGGATGATATTTTAACGGAGCTCTATGAGCGGGGCATCGTGGATGAAGCAGATATCAAACTGGAAAACAAGGGCATCCGTGCCTCGGCCAAGGGTGCCGCCGCCATGATGGCAGCTTTGGGGGTGGAAAGCCCCAGCCCCACAGCGGGCCAGCGGGATGCTTACGAAGGCTTTCTTGCCATGGGCTTTGCCCATGAGCTCATCCTTTCTGCGGCAAGATCCGCAAGGGAGGAAGGCCGCAGCAGCACGGCGGGCATCAAAGGGGTGCTCATGCGCTGGCAGCAGGCAAACGCCTTTACCATGGAAGCTGCTGAGGCAGCCGAAGGGGAATACAGAGAACTAAGGGAATTCACCACCGGGCTGTTTGAAAAAATGGGCCTCAGCCGCCGCCCCAACCCGGGGGAACTGGGCCAGGTATCCATACAGTTAAAGGATTGGGCCATGGAGCCCGCCGCCCTCAGCTTTGCGGCGGAAAGCGCCCGGGGGGCCAAATACCCCTACCGCTATTACGGCGCCGTGGTATCCGCCTGGCATAAGGCGGGCATCACCACGGAGGCAGGGGCCCGGGCCCAGGAGGCACAAAAGCCCCACAGCGAAGAAAAGAAAAAGGTCAACCGCGCGCTGGATTACGAACAGCGCACCTATGCGCCCGATGAATTTGATGATCTGTTTATCACAGGTGCACCGGAGGAGGAAGCATGAATCGTTCACAAGCCATGGAGCAGATCAAAGTCCGCCACGAGCGGGCGGAATACCATGCAGCCCAGCGCCGCAAAGAGCTGGCCGATGGCGACGATGCCTTAAAAGCTTTGTATGCCGAGCGCAGTCGCGCCTGGAGCAATGCCTTTTTCGGCATTCAGTCGGGGAGCGCCCGGCCGGATGCAGAAAAGCTCCTTCAATACGGCGCGCGCATTGAAGAGCGGATGCAGCAATTATTAAAGGAGAAGGGGCTCAGTGCAGAGTACCTTTTGCCCCAGTACACCTGCAAGATCTGCAGTGATACCGGCATTCGCCCCGATGGCAGCTGCTGCAGCTGTTTGTGCGAATTGATGATGGAGGGCCGCCCCAGCGGGGTGGATGGCCTGACCACCTTTGCTTCTTACGATGAATCCCGCATCCCGGAGGGAAAACAGCGCAAGGATACCGCCCATATGTGCAATCTCCTCAAAGAATACGCAAAGGAGTTTACCGGCCATGGCAGCAACCTGTTTTTGCGGGGGGCGGCGGGCCTGGGCAAATCCTTTTTGCTGGGCTGCACCGCAGCAGCCATCAACGAAAAGGGCTACAGCGTACTGTACCTTACCGCCTATGAAATGCTGGAGCGGTTCCGCCAAAAGCATCTCAAGGGGGAGGATACCATCACCCCCATGGTGGATGTGGATTTCCTCGTCATCGATGATCTGGGCACCGAACCCATCTTAAATAACATCACCATTGAATACTTGTTTGCGGTGTTAAACGCCCGCAGCCGGAAAGAGGCACCCTATGCCGTTGCCACCAACCTGACATCTGATCAACTCCAGGCCCAGTATGGCGAACGGGTCTTTTCCCGCCTGATGGACCGTGCCAAGCTTTTCCTGTTCCAGGGAAAGGACCTGCGCATCCACGCGGTGCGCAGCCAGGGGAACTGATATTATGGCAAAAGCACAGGATCATCCCCACCACAACCATCGGGAGCGGATGCGCAAACGCATCCGGGAAAATGGGCTTAACACCCTGCTCGATCACGAGCTGTTAGAGTATCTGTTGTATTTCACCCACGCCCGGGGCGATACCAACCCCATCGCCCATGAGCTTCTGCGCCACTTTGGCTCTTTGGATGGTGTGTTCAATGCCACCTATGAGGACTTATTAAAAGTGGATGGCGTTGGCCCCCGCACGGCAGAACTATTGGAACTGATGCTCCCCCTGTGGCGCCGCTATTCCATGCTGCAGATGGGCCCCAGGCCCAAGCTCAACAACTGCCAGCGCAGTGTGGAATACGCAAAATCCCTGTTCATCGGGGCGGATCGGGAATACTTATACCTGCTGTGCCTGGATGTCCAGTGTAATCTCATCCAGCCCGTACAGCTGGCCAAGGGCACCATCGATGAAGCCACGGTGTACTCCCGCAGCGTGCTGGAGGCCGTGCTGCGCCACCGGGCAAAAAGCGTGGTGCTGGTGCACAACCATCTTTCCCCCAACTACCTTCCCTCCCGGGCGGATATCCTTTTGACCCAGAAGGTCATCACTGCCTTAAGCTCCATCGAGGTGGATCTGCTGGATCACCTCATCATCAGTCAAAACGGTTATTACAGCTTTTTGCAGGATGGCCGCATGGAAGCAAAGCGGGAATACGGTCAGGTGGCCTACGCCGCCGATCGGGAATTATAAAAAACAAAAGCCGGTCAATACCGGCTTTTTTCTTTTGCCATGTCCCGCCCGATCCACAAAAGGCGGTTGTATTTTGCTACCCGTTCCGTTCTGCAGGGAGCACCCGCTTTGATGTAGCCTGCGTTTACCGCCACGCTTAAATCCGCAATAAAGGTATCCTCCGTTTCCCCCGATCGGTGGGAGATCACCGTTTCAAACCCTCCCTGCTGGGCTGTCCGAATAGCCGTTAAGGTTTCCGTCAGGGTGCCGATCTGGTTTGGCTTAACCAAAATGCCGGTTGCGGCCCTTTCATGTATGCCGCGGCTCAGCCGTTTTTCGTTGGTCACAAACAGGTCATCCCCAATGAGCATCACGGCGGGGGAAAGGGCCGCTGTGAGCCTGGGCCAATGCTCCCAATCCTCCTCCATGAGCCCATCTTCGATGGAGCGGATGGGGTATCGGCTGCACAGGGTCTGCCAGTATGCAATGAGTTCCTTTGGGGTAAATTCCTCTTGGCACTTGGGCATGCGGTAGCGGCCATTTTGGTACCATCCGCTGGCGGCGGCATCCAGGGCAAGAGCAACGTCCTCCCCCGGGCGAAGGCCCGCCTTTTCCATGGCCGCCAGTATCAGCTCAATGGCCTCTATATGGCTAGAAAGCTGAGGCGCAAAGCCCCCTTCGTCCCCAACAGCAGTGGAAAGGCCCCGTGCTTTTAACAGATCCTTTAAGGTGTGGTAAATACGGCAGCACCACTCCAGCCCTGTGGGGTAATCCTCTGCCCCATGAGGGAGGATCATAAACTCCTGGATGTCCATATTGTTATCGGCATGGGCGCCCCCGTTTAAGATGTTCATCATGGGGATGGGCAGTCTCGTTGCCCCATTGCCCCCAAGGTAACGGTAAAGGGGTGTTTTCTGGGCCTTTGCCGCACCATCCGCCGCCCCCAAGGATGCCGCTAAGATGGCGTTTGCCCCCAGGCGGCTTTTGTTTTCCGTACCGTCCAGCTCAATAAGGGCGGCATCCAGGGCGGCCTGGTCACGGGCATCCATGCCCTTTAGGCGCGCTGCGATCTCGGTATTTAGATGGCTTACGGCCTTTGTGACGCCCCTGCCCAGATAACTTTTGCCCTTGTCCCGTAATTCATGGGCTTCAAAGGCCCCGGTGGATGCCCCCGATGGCGCCATGGCCCTGCCCACTATGCCGCAGCATAATTCCACCTCGGCCATCACCGTGGGGTTTCCTCTGGAATCCAGCACCTGCAGTGCCCGTACCTCTTTTATGGTGGTGTTACCCATGGCTTCCTCCTAACTTTTCAGCTTAAACAGCACCACGCCGCCGATCATCAGCCCAAGGCCTAAAAACTTCGTCCAATGAAAGGCGATTTTTTCCGCACCCAACAGCCCAAAGGCATCGATGATGGCCGCCACCAATAATTGCGAGATCAATATGATGGAAATGGCCACCGTGGGGCTTAAATTGCCGATGCCCACCATCACGGTGATGGTGATGATCAGCCCCAGCACGCCCCCCAGCCAATATAGCTTGTTGACCTGGGTGATGGCCTTAAAATCCCCATTGCCCAGCACCCACATGGCAATGAGGGAAAGCACAAAGGCGGTGCCCTGTACAAAGGCGTTGGATTCATATAGCCCGATGCCTTCACCCAGGCGCGTGTTCATTACGCCCTGTATGCTCATGGCGGCACCGGCAAGGATGCTCATTAAAATACCGAACATGCTCTCCTCCAATGTTTCCACAAAGAAAGCGACGCCCCCGATGGGGGCGCTGCAGGGGGGACGTTAGTCGTGGGCTCTGTCGTCATCCATAAAGAAAGAAAAACAGACAAGCGCGCTAACGCCAACAAGGCCATAGACGATCCGGCTTAATAGGGCAGTCTGCCCGCCGAAGATCCAGGCCACCGCATCAAACTGCAGCAGGCCGATGGCCCCCCAGTTCAGGCCGCCGATGATCAGCAAAGCCAGGGCTATTTTACGCAGCATAGGGTCTCACTCCTCTTGTTGTGATGTGGAAAATCATCCACTCCCATTGTGCGCCGTAATTCTTTTTGCTATGCCCGCAGTTTTTGCCAAAGCAGGAAAATTTTAAAATAAAAAAGGGAGGCTCAGCTTCCCTTTTTTGTTGTTCAGTGTTTGTCGCTGTGGTAAGTGGGTACCACCTTTTCCATGTAATCATGGATGCCTTCGGGGTCCTCCAAGGCATGCTGGCGCAGGTAATCGATGTGGGTCTTGATCTCCTCTGCCTCCATGGGGTGGCGGCGCCCCACAAAGATGCCCTTAAAGCGGCTTTCCGTCATGGTGTCGCTGTCCTGCCAGAGCTCTTCGTACATCTTTTCACCGGGGCGCAGGCCGGTGTAGACGATCTTGATGTCCACATCGGGCTCAAAACCGGAAAGCCGCACGAAGTTCCTTGCAAATTCGTCGATCTTCACAGGTTCGCCCATATCTAAAATGAAGATCTCGCCCTCATCCGCCATGGCACCTGCCTGCAGCACCAGCTGGGCTGCCTCGGGGATGGTCATAAAATACCTGGTCACATCTTTATGGGTCACGGTGATGGGGCCGCCCCGCTCCAGCTGCTTGCGGAAGAGGGGAATGACGCTGCCGTTGCTGCCCAAAACATTGCCAAAGCGCACAGCCACATAACGGGTGTTTTTGCCTTTCTGGTTCATGTACTGCATGATGAGCTCGCACAGATACTTG
>SVGV01000014.1 GCA_015056185.1 Clostridiales bacterium
GGGGATCGTATGAAACAGCTTTCATCCTGGCAGCGCTTTTTCCGTACCGGCCGCGTGGAGGATTACCTTCGCTACCGTGAACACCGCAAAGAAAAACCGCACAGCCAAATAAAATCATAGCCACAGGCGGTGAAATCATGGCGAGCCACAAGGTATTGTGCGTTGTAACAAGAAGCGTCAATTACCGGGATCATGATCGGATCCTCACTTTGGTGAGCCGTGAAAAAGGCCGCATTACCGCAACCGCCCGTGGGTGCCGAAAACCCCAGAGCAAGCTTTTGACGGCAGCCTCGCCCTTTTGTTACGGAGAATACGTACTAAACGAGCGGGACGGCCGTTTTTATGTTAGCCAATGCACCGTAAGGGAAACCTTTTATAACCTCCGCCTCCGTCCGGAGGCGTTATATGCCGCCAACTTTGTTTGCGCCGCCACAGAGGAATTTGCCAACCCGGAAGAACCCTACATCAAGCAGTTTTCTCTTTTGCTGCATACCTTAAGCCTTTTGTGCAACGAGGAATACCCGGTTGAAGGGGTGCTGGCCTTTTTTATGGCAAAGCTTCTGCATTTTGAAGGGTACGGCCTTTCCATGGATCGGTGCGCCATCTGCAAAAGGGAAGAAAACCTCAGGTATATGGATCTCGAACTGGGCGGGGCAGTGTGCTCCCGCTGCGGCGGCGGCCGGCCGGATCTCTTCCCCATGGGGGAACACGAACTTCGGCTTTTGGCCCTGTTGCCCAGCATCCCGTCCGGCGGGTATCAGGCGGCCGCCCCCTTGTTGGAGGCCTACCATAAGAACATCCGCCCCCTGTTGGAAAGCTATTTAAGGGGCATCGCCAGCCGTAAGCTGCCACCATCGAATGTAAGTTTTAATGTGGATACGCCGCATTAAAAAATTCATATTTATTATTTATAAAAGGGGATGATTGTATGAGTAAGTACGTATATGCATTTAGCGAAGGCAATGCATCCATGCGCAGTCTGTTGGGCGGCAAAGGTGCCAACCTTGCCGAAATGACCGGCCTTGGATTGCCCGTGCCCTCCGGATTTACCATTACAACCGAGGCCTGTAATCGATACTACGCCGATGGCAAACAGGTGGCTCCCGAGATCATGGAGGAAGCCCTTAACGCATTAAAAGCGCTGGAAGAGCGGGTCGGCAAACAGTTTGGCAGTGTGGAAAACCCGCTTTTAGTATCCGTCCGCAGCGGTGCGGCGGTCTCCATGCCCGGTATGATGGACACCATCTTAAACCTGGGCTTAAACGATGAAACGGTAAAGGGTCTTGCCGCCGCAACGGGCAACCCTCGCTTCGCTTACGATAGCTACCGCCGCTTCATCCAGATGTTCAGCAATGTTGTAATGGAGATGGATTCCTCCCTCTTTGAAAAGGCTTTGGAGGCCGTCAAAGAAAAGGCTGGGGTCAAGCTGGATAGCCAGCTGAGCGCCGAAAACCTGGAAGAACTCCTTAAAGACTACAAGGCCATCTTTAAGGCCAATAAGGGTATTGATTTCCCCCAGGACCCAAAAGAGCAGCTCATCGGGGCCATCAATGCGGTATTCCGCAGCTGGGATAACCCCCGTGCCCACTTCTACCGCCTGATGAACGACATCCCCAGCTCCCTGGGTACTGCCGTTAACGTACAGAGCATGGTGTTTGGCAACATGGGCGATGACTGCGGCACCGGCGTAGCCTTTACCCGCAGCCCCTCCACCGGCGAAAACGCCCTCTTTGGCGAGTTTTTGATGAACGCCCAGGGCGAGGACGTGGTGGCGGGCATCCGTACCCCCAAACCCATTGCCCAGTTAAAGGAGGATATGCCCCATTGCTTCGACGCCCTGTGGGATATCGCCAACAAGCTGGAAGCCCATTATAAAGATATGCAGGATCTGGAGTTTACCATCGAAAAGGGCAAACTCTACATGCTGCAGACCCGTAACGGCAAACGCACCGCTGCCGCTGCCCTGCGCATCGCGGTGGAGATGGTGGAAGAAGGCAGCATCACCAAGGAAGATGCCCTTTTGATGGTGGATCCCAAACAGCTGGACAGCGTTTTACACCCCACCTTTGAACCCAACGCATTAAAAGAGGCAAACCCCATCGCAACGGGTCTGCCTGCATCTCCCGGCGCCGCCTGCGGCCGCGCATACTTTGACCCCGAAAAGGCTGCAGAGGCCGCTGCCCGGGGCGAAAAAGTCATCCTGGTCCGTGTGGAGACCTCCCCTGAGGATATCCAGGGTATGAACATCGCAGAGGGCATCATGACGGCCCGGGGCGGCATGACCAGCCACGCAGCCGTAGTCGCCCGCGGCATGGGCCGCTGCTGTGTTGCCGGCTGCAACGACATCTTCATCGATGAAGAAAACGCCTACTTCCGCACCACGGAAGACCGCATCATCCGCGAGGGGGATTATATCTCTTTGGATGGCAACATGGGCCGGGTCTACATGGGCCAGCTGCCCACCATTCCCGCTAACGTTTCCGGCAACTTTGCCATCATCATGGGCTGGGCGGATGAAGTCCGCCGCCTGGGCATCCGCACCAATGCGGATACCCCCCGGGATGCCAAACAGGCGCTGGAGTTCGGCGCAGAGGGCATCGGCCTTTGCCGTACCGAGCATATGTTCTTCGATGAAGACCGCATCATGGCGGTCCGCCGCATGATCGTTTCCACCACGGAGCGTCAGCGCAAGGCTGCTTTGGAAGAGCTTTTGCCCATGCAGCGCCAGGATTTCTATGAGCTGTACATGGCTATGGAAGGCCGCCCCGTCACCATCCGCCTGCTGGATCCGCCCCTCCATGAGTTCCTCCCCAAAGAGCAGGAAGAAGTGGAGTTCTTGGCCGGGCAGATCGGCATCACGGTGGATCACTTAAACGAAGTCATCCGATCCTTGCAGGAAGTCAACCCCATGATGGGCCACCGCGGCTGCCGTTTGGCCGTCACCTTCCCGGAGATCGCCCGTATGCAGACCACGGCCATCATCAACGCCGCTCTGGATGCCATGAAGGACGGCGGCTTCACCATCGAACCCCAGATCATGGTACCCCTTGTGGGCGATGTAAAAGAGCTGGAGTTCGTAAAGGGCATCATCGATGAAACCGCAAACCGCATCATGGAAGAGCGGGGCGAATCCTTGACCTACGAAGTCGGCACCATGATCGAGCTGCCCCGGGCTGCCCTCACCGCAGATGAGATCGCGACCCAGGCCAAGTTTTTCAGCTTCGGCACCAACGACTTAAGCCAGATGACCTTCGGCTTCTCCCGTGATGACAGCGGCAAATTCCTGCCCGACTACTACACCTTTAAGATCTTCGAAAACGACCCCTTCGCCAAGGTGGATCAAAAGGGCGTAGGTAAGCTCATCAAGATGGCGGTGGAATTGGGCCGCAGCACCAACCCCCACATGCACATGGGCATCTGCGGCGAGCACGGCGGCGAGCCCAGCAGTGTGGAATTCTGCCACAACGTGGGGCTGGATTACGTTTCCTGTTCTCCCTTCCGCATCCCCATTGCAAAACTGGCAGCGGCACAGGCCAAGGTCAAGAGTGACCGGGCAAAATAACTTTCGTAAAAAAGGAGGCATAACCGCCTCCTTTTTTAAAATCTGGTTATTGGATTATGAAATGTAGTCCAATTGTTTGTGTTTTCCACAATTTGTGATATGATAAAAAATGGAAGCTTAAAAATGGGAGGCGTTAGATAACATGCCGGAGAATCTACAAACTAGCGAACGGTATGAGGCAATGGAAGATGCTGTCGACAACTTAGAAGACGCTCTCAGCAGCCTGAGAGAGGCGAAGGATTATCTGGATAGAGCCGCCAATTAGGAGATTGTAGTATGAGTCTAGTAATTGCGGTAGTTATGATAGTGATCATCCTGTGCAAGATAGGCGTTGAGAGTGTTGGAACGTCTGAGACTGATAGGAGGGTAAGAGAACGAGAAAATAGGATATCAGTTTTCGAGAGTAGATATATAAGCCGTGATCTTGAGAATAGAATAATGGACTGTATTGAAGATGATCGAAACTATGATGAGGTTCTAATAGAAGTGTTTAGTGCTCTAAGAAAAACTGAACATTTGCGCTGTTTGACCAACGGAGGTTTTATTTTAACTGAGGACCAGGCTCTTGCTAGTGGGAAAAAGTACAAGATAGCGCAAGAAGAAAAGAAGAGAAATCAACGTATTGCCTTAGATATTATGCTGGCCAATCGTGGGAAGATTTCGTCTTCTGCAAACTCTATTGGATATATGGCGTATTCTAGCAGTAGTAGAGCTTTAAAAGAGGGGGCGTTTGAGTACGTAGAAATGCTTCAACGGTTATTAAGAAACGCCGGGGCAAACTTGGAACTTTTTTATCATGCGCCAAAGTATATATGGGGCGGATCTCGAGAGTATGAGACGGCGTGTCTGCATGTAGGGTGTGGACACGGCAAACCTCCCGTTGCGTTTGACCGGGATATTATTTTCCGTCAAGAGCCAATACCACCAATCAAATAATAATTAAAAAGAGGGGTTAATCCTCTCTTTTGTTTTATGGCATAAGGTAGATAGAAAAATTAAAATACGAACATATGTTCTCGTTTTGCTTGACACGACGAGAACGCTATGATAGTATTTGAAACACGAACTGACGTTCGAAAAATTATGAACGGAGTTAGAGGGACGATTTTATGCGACTATATTCAGCATCGCAGACCATATCAACAAGGTCTTTGCCATGCTGATCTAGTTGCCTGTATTTAGTAAGCAGTTGTTCTTCTGGGGGAGTACAGTTGGTTTTTAGATCTATGCCAAGCAGTATATCGACGCTCGTATCTAGAGCTTCGGCCAGTCTAGAAAGGAGGTCAAAAGAGGGAGTTCGCGCGCCTCTTTCCCAGTTGCCAATCGTAACTGATGTGACACCAATTTTTTCTCCAAGCGATTTCTGTGTTAAGCCGAGAGAGATTCGCATTGTTTTTAAGGTATCGCTAAAATTCATTGGCTACCTTCCTGCTTTTGTGTACTTGCGGTGTTGAAACAATTGCCTAATTATGCTAATATGGGGATACAAACAAACGTTTATATTTTTAATATTACCATAAAAATCCGTTTATGTAAACTATTGTAATTCTGGCCAAAAAAAGAAGCAAGCGCTAATGCGCTTGCTTCCAAGGAAAGTACGCAGGAGTACCAAGCCTGCATATTGCAGCTCCTTCACCAAAACAACCGTAATGCGAACGAGCTACAAGCTAAGTTGTGCGTCACAACCCACACAGCTTAACGCTTGTAGTATATCAAAAACGCATGAAAAATCAAGAGCAGCCGGAGGTATACTACATGAACAATTCTATTTCATTGGGACGTTTTCGATCCGAAGTGGACTCTTACACCAGCTTTGTTCTATCGTGTAAAGATGTTTTTGCTCCGGCCAACTTCTCAATTCTCTTCGATCGAATAGTGATCAATTTTTCTCGGGTATGAACTTGACTCCTTTTTCTTTTCCTCCATTGTGCTATAATGTTTTTGAGGTGATGGCATGGATCCCGAATTGGAAAACATGCTGAAAAAACAGATGTATTTCCGCCTTGCGCTCATGTGCGTAATGGCGGTATTGGCAGTGTGGCTGGTCAGCTATTTTCAGCACTGGCAGGGCACTGCCCTTAGAAACGGTATTTTAAAGGATGCCGCCACAGAGGAAGAGATGGCCCTCTACGCACAGGATCTGGAGTTTACCCCTATTTTGGATGGCACCTTTGTTTCCGGCGAATTAAAGGGCAGCCTGGCCGATGGGGATTACCGGTTCATCCTGACCCTTTCCTATACGGCGGAGCAATTGGTGGATGCCCGGCTGCAGATGGGTCTTTTTACAAAGGGGGATCCCGCAGAATCCTCCTTGACGCCCCCACCCGATCTTTACTACACCCGCACGGAACCCGCAGAGGAGGAAAAGGCGGAGGACCGTACCCTTTGCATGAGCATCTACCTGGAAGAAGAGGGGGCCAGGTGCATCTTCCAGTGGTCCACCCCGGGGCAAAAGCTGTGCAAATTGTATACCGAGGAATAAAAAAGTGCCCCTTGGGGCGCTTTTTGTATGGGTTTCTGTAATCCCGCTGAAAAAGAATGAAGAACCGCCCAAAGGGCTGTTATTTCACAAGCAAATCGTTTATAATTTTAAAACTAATACAGGGTAAGGAGATCACGATGAATTTTCTTCAACGTTTGTCTTTCAAATTCCGGCAGTTCATGTACGGCCGCTACGGGACGGATCAATTGACCATCGCCATGCTGATCCTCTCCATCGTTCTGTTTATTGCAAGCAGGATCTCCGGTGTGGGGTTCATCAACTACATCGGCCTTGGGGTGCTGGCCATCTGCTATTTCCGCATGTTTTCAAAAAACACCTCTGCCCGCTACAAGGAAAACCAAAAGTTTATGAAGCTGTGGGGCCCCATGGGCCGCGGCCTTTCCGGCTTTCTGGCCCGCCGCAAGGACCATACCCATGCCTACTACAAATGCCCCAACTGCAAACTGCGGGTCCGCGTACCCCGGGGCAAGGGTAAGATCAAGATCAAATGCCCCGAATGCAAAACGGAGTTCATCAAAAAAACCTGAAAAAGCGCCGGCATCCCCGGCGTTTTTCTTTTTGCTTCGCTCCATGTGCAGAACCGCACCCGCCTCCATGTCAAGGGTGTTTTTTGCCAGAAAAACCACTGTTTTTGTAAAATAAGGTGATTTTTTAGCGATACAACTTTTGTAAAAAAGGGTTTTCGGTTTTTTTATAGAATAGTTAATGTATACTAACGCAAAAGGGTGATGTTTTTTGACCCTCAGAGAAAGACGCGAGCAGGCGGAACGGTACATTTTACGCAGCGATGCCACATTTTCGGCAGACTGCAAAGGCAGAGAGCGGTACGAGGCCCCCTGTGAGGTGCGCACCGAGTTCCAGAGGGATCGGGACCGCATCGTTCACAGTAAGGCATTCCGCCGGTTAAAGGATAAAACCCAGGTGTTCATCGGCGCGGAGGACCACTTCCGCGTGCGGTTGACCCATACTTTGGAGGTCATGCAGATCGCCCGCACCATCGCCCGCGCCCTGATGCTCAACGAAGATCTGACGGAAGCCATCGCCATGGGCCATGATTTAGGCCACACCCCCTTTGGTCACGCAGGCGAGCGGGCTCTTGACCGCCTGGCCCCCTGCGGATTTGCCCATAACGAGCAGAGCATCCGGGTAGTCAAGCTTTTGGAAAAGGACGGCCGGGGGTTGAACCTCACTTATGAGGTCATGGATGGCATTTTAAACCACCGCACACGGCTTAATGCCGCCACGCCGGAAGGCAACGTGGTGCGTTTAAGCGATAAGATCGCCTACATCAACCACGATATCGACGATGCCCTGGGCCGAGGGGATCTGACTCTAAGCGACATCCCCGCCGATTGCCTTAAAGTACTGGGCCACAGCCGTGCTCAGCGCATCGACACCATGGTGAAAAACGTGATCCAAAGCAGCGAAAGTGAGATCCGCATGACGGGAGAGGTGGACGCTGCCACACAAAAGATGCGCAGATTCTTGTTTGATACCGTCTACATGACGGGGGAGAAAAAGCAGCGGGAGGATCGGGCGGAATTGCTCATCGAGCAGCTGTTCCATTACTACATGAAAAACAAAGGGGCCATGCCGGAGGAATACGAGGCCCTGGCGGAACGATTCGGGCGGGATCGCGGCGTGTGCGATTACATCGCCGGCATGACGGATAACTACGCCATCCGCAAGTTTAACGGAATTTACCACCCGTAACTTTTGCGAAAAATAAAGGAAAAAGGCGAATTGCGTCGAAATAAATAGTTCTAAGGAGTTGACTATGGCAGGATTTTTCCCACAGGAATGGTTAGATGAGGTATTGGCGCGGAACAACATCGTGGATGTTGTGTCTGCTTATACCCCTTTGACCAAAAAGGGGAAGAAGCACTGGGGCCTTTGCCCCTTCCATAGCGAAAAAACCCCCTCTTTTTCTGTGGATGAGGACAAGCAGCTTTACTACTGCTTTGGCTGCAAAGCCGGCGGAAATATGATCCACTTCGTCATGAATCTGGAAAAGCTCAACTTCAGAGAGGCCGTCGTCCATTTGGCAGAACGGGTGGGCATGGAGCCCCCCGAGCTTCAGAACAACGATGAGGCCGACCGCATCCGCAAGGAAAAACAGCGCCTTTACGAACTCTGCCGGGAGGCCGCCAAAGCCTACAACATGGCGCTGATGACCCAAAGCGGCACCCAGGCGCGGGAATACCTTTCTAACCGGGGCATCACCCCGGCGGTGATCACCCGCTTTGGCTTGGGCTATGCCGATGCCTCCTGGGACAGCATGACGAACTACCTGTTAAAAAAGGGTTATACCCTTAATGAGATCGAAAAAAGCGGGCTGTGCATCGTCCGCGGCGGGCGCAAGTTTGATTTCTTCCGGGATCGGGTCATCTTCCCCATCATCGATCAGTACGGCAAGGTACTGGGCTTTGGGGGAAGGGTCATCAAAGGGGACGGGCCCAAGTACATCAACTCTCCCGATACCCCCATTTACAATAAGCGCCATATGCTTTATGGCTTGAACTTCCACAAAAAGTTCCCCCAAAGCCGGGAACTCATCGTGGTGGAAGGGTATATGGACCTCATCTCCGTCAGTTCCATCGGGTTAAGTGGGGTGGTGGCCAGCCTTGGCACCAGCCTGACGAAGGAGCAGGCCCGGCTCATGCGCCGCTTTGCGGATCGGGTGTACATCTGCTACGATGGGGATTTTGCGGGCCAAACGGCAACGCTGCGCGGCCTTGAGATTCTGGATTCCGAAGGGCTGGATGTGCGGGTGGTATCCCTGCCAGATGGCCTGGACCCCGACGATTTCGTCAAAAAGTACGGCCCCGTGGGCATGCGGGATGCCATGGATAAAGCCTATACCTTGATGGAATTCAAGCTGGAAATGCTGAAACGGGAGCTTGACATGACCACCGAAAACGGGCTGATGGAGTTTGCCAAGCGGGGTGCAGCCATGGTGCGTACCTTAGAGCCCGTAGAGGCGGAACGGTACTTAAAGCGCATCGCCAGGATGACGGGGTTTTCCATGCAGTCCTTAACAAGGCAGACCACCGCAGGGGGCAGCAAGGAGCAGCAGCCGGGGTACCGGCGGTTAAAGCAGGAGGAAGCTGCCGTCTCCACGACGGAACCGCTGTTGATCGCCCTGTGCTTAAACAGCAGCCAGTGCTGTGAAGAAGCGCTCAAGTACATTGGCCATGAGGATCTTTCGATCCCCCTCCATAGAGAGATCTGGCAGCAGATCGAAGAGCTGGGCAGCGAAAACGCCACCCCCCAGGAGGTCATGCTGCGGCTGCAAAGTGGCGAAGATGCCGCAGCCCTTACGGGGATGCTTCAGCAGGATGTAGGGGATCTGCGCAGCCGCCAGGGTGTACAGGATCTGTGCATCCGGGTGCTTATGGCAAAGTATTTGGGGCAGCTTAGTGCTCAGTATGAAAAGTTAAAAAGTGCGGCGGGGGAGGAGCGTAAAGAGGTGCTCTACCGCATTGCCGCCTTGAACGATAGCATCAATCAACTGAAAAAGGGGAATATTCCCACTAGGAGGTCACATAGGTGAGCGAAAAAAACACGACCAAACAGATGACCATCGATGATCTGATGGAAAAAGGCCAGGAAACCGGCGCAGTGACCGCCGATGACATCCTCCTGGCTTCTGAAGATCTGGAGCCCGCCAGCGCCGGCATGGAAGAGATCCTGGACAAGCTGGAGGCAGGCAGCATCCGCATTGCAGAGGAAGGCGCCGAGCCCCCCGCAGAAGAGATCCTGGAAGAGGAAGAAGTTTCGGAAGAAGAGCTGGCCAACTACATCCCCGAGGGCATCAACATCGATGACCCCGTTAAGATGTACTTAAAAGAGATCGGCCGGGTGCCCCTTTTGACCGCCGAGCAGGAGGTCGCCATTGCAAAGCGCATGGCCGATGGGGATGAAAGCGCCAAGCAGGAGTTGACGGAAGCCAACCTGCGCCTAGTGGTTTCCATCGCAAAACGCTATGTGGGCCGCGGCATGCTCTTTTTGGATCTCATCCAGGAGGGCAACCTGGGCCTCATCAAAGCGGTAGAAAAGTTTGATTACCAAAAGGGCTATAAGTTCTCCACCTATGCCACCTGGTGGATCCGTCAGGCCATCACCCGCGCCATTGCGGACCAGGCCCGTACCATCCGCATCCCCGTGCATATGGTAGAGACCATCAATAAGCTCATCCGCGTGACCCGCCAGCTGCTGCAGGAATTCGGCCGTGACCCCATGCCCGATGAGATCGCCGCTGTGATGGGCATCCCGGAAGAAAAAGTCCGGGAGATCATCAAGATCGCCCAGGAGCCCGTCTCCTTAGAGACCCCCATCGGTGAGGAAGAGGACAGCCACCTTGGCGACTTCATCCCCGATGACGAGGCCTCCGTGCCGGAGGAATCCGCCGCCTTCACCCTGCTAAAAGAACAGCTGGTAGAGGTTTTGGATACCCTTACCCCTCGTGAGGAAAAAGTCCTGCGGCTGCGCTTTGGCCTGGATGACGGCCGCGCCCGCACCCTCGAGGAAGTGGGTAAGGAATTCAACGTTACCCGTGAACGCATCCGACAGATCGAAGCAAAGGCCCTGCGCAAGCTGAGACACCCCAGCCGCAGCAAGAAGCTTCGCGATTTTCTGGAGTAGGAGGCACCCGGCGGCTTGACCGCCGGTGTTTCATTATGAAGGGACGCATCAGTTCCATCGTTTGTCTCGCATCCCCTTGCGACAGCATTGCCGATATCGGGTGTGATCATGGTTACATCGGCCTGCAGCTGTTAAAAAAGGATAAATGCAGCGAGACCGTAGAGGTAGACATCAGCGAGCCTTCCTTACAAAAGGCAGTGGATCTGTTTACAGAAAAGGGTATTTCCTCCCGGGCACGTTTTGTGGTGGGGGATGGTTTGGCCCCGGCAAAAGGGGTCGATGCCGCCATCATTGCCGGGCTGGGGGGCAAACTGATCATCGATTTGATCAATAAAGATATCCATATTGCCCGGGCGATGGATTACCTCATCCTGCAGCCCAACAACAGCGCGGCTGAACTGCGCCGCTATGTGACGGAGCACGGCTTTACCATCATCGATGAGGCCATTTGCTATGAAAACCGCCGTCATTATGCCATCATGCGCATCGAGCCCAGCCGCACCTTGCCCTTAAGCGAGATGGAAGCGGAACTGGGGCCCATCAACCTGGAGCGGAACCACCCCATTTTAATGGATTACGCCCGTTACCGGCTGAAGGTCAAACAAAAGATGATCTGCACCATGAACAAGGGCGGCGTGCGGGATCAAGCCTATTTTGATGCCGTGCATATGCGCAACCGCTTAGAGGAGTTTTTGGAGGATAACGGATGACCACCGTAGGCAGCATTTATCAAATCGTGGATGCCATCGCCCCCTTTTCTTTGGCGATGGGCTTTGATAACCCGGGCCTCATCATCGGCAACGGTGCAGATGAAGTGAGCGATGTCCTCTTGTGCCTGGATGTCACCCCCGCTGTGATCGAAGAAGCGGTCAAAACCGGCGCTCAGCTTATTTTGAGCCACCACCCGTTGATGTTTTCTCCCATCAAACATGTGGTAGAGGGGGAGGGCGAAGGCAGCCTCATCCGCAGTTTAATCAAAAACGATATCAGCTTAATTGCAGTGCACACCAATTACGATACCGTAAAAGACGGCTTAAACTGGCAGCTGGCCCATCAAATGGGCGTGAGCGACTTGACCCCTTTGGAAGGGGACGGCATTCGTGATGTGCTCATCCGCGCCCACGGCGTGGCACCGCTCTGGTTTTCTGCCTATGCCCCTAAGGATGTTTATTTGGAAGGGGATGTGACTTGTGCGGTCCTTCCCGGCCTTAGTGGTAAGCGCGCCGCACAGGAATTAAAGCAAAAAGCCATCCGCCACAGTGTGCTGGCCTTAAACAGCGAAGGTGCTTTTGGCTATGGGCTGATTGGAAACATTGCGCCCATCAAGGCGAGTGAGCTTGCAAAAACAACAAAAAAACTCTTAAACGCCACCTGTGTTAAGTACACCGGCGAGGGCGAAAAGACCATCCGCCGATTGGCCATTGCCTGCGGCAGCGGCAAAAGCGTGTTCGATGCCGCCATCCGTATGGGGGCAGATGGGGTCATAACGGGGGAGGTCAGCTACGATACCGCCCTGATGTACACCCATAAAGGCCTCAGCATTTTTGAGGCCGGCCACTTTGATACCGAAAAGTGGTTTATGGCATCCATGGCACAGCGTTTACAAATTGAGTTTGGTAAGTTACAATGTAATGTACGAGTGCACATTTCTAACATGAGCAAAGATGTTTATTCTGGAGCAGTATAGTGAGATGCTCCTATGGATATAGGAGGGATGCAGCATGGAATTAGCTACGTACCAGGCTTTGTGGGAATACCAAAAGGCCGACTTGGACCTCAACCGTTTTGAACGGCAACTGAAGAACTCCGAGACCCGTAAAAAACTCCTTTCGGTGCGCAACTACCTTCTGGATCAGCAGAAGAAGGTAAAGCAGCTGGAAGAGGACCTGGAAAAAGGTCAGCAGAATGCCGCTGCCGTCAGCGGCGACATCCAAAAGGTGCTCAAAGATTTCGCCCTTTTGGAAGATCAATTGGACAACATCGGAGAGGATGACGACATCGGCGAAGTGCGGCGCATCAGTAAAGAGATGGACCGTCTGAGCAAACGGCTGGGCACCCTTAATAAAGAACTGGAGACCATCAGCCGCCTGGCTTACGGTGCCGATGGCGTTTTAAAGGATGCCTATGTTAAAATGCAGAAGGCCAAGGTGGATTTCGACACCTTAAAGGCCAAGCATGATGAAGAACTTGCCGCTTCGCAGGATGAATACAACGCCTTAAAAGCGGTGGTGGCCGAGCGGGAAAAAGCCGTGAACAATGCTGAACTCATGGCTGAGTATAAAAAGATCCGCAAAAACAGGGTGAACCCCCTGGCGAGAGTCACGGAGGACCGCTGCAGCGGCTGCAACATGACCATCCCCAGCTTGACCCTTCGGAAGATCAAAGAAGGGGACGGCATCTTTGAATGCGAAAGCTGCGGGAGGATCCTTTACAGCGAATAAGATTTTGTGAGTAAGCCGAATGGTCGCGAGCATACGCTCGAGGAAAGTCCGAGCACCACAGGGCAGGATGCCGGATAACGTCCGGTGAAGGCGACTTCAAGGAAAGTGCAACAGAGAGATACCGCGAACCCCCTCGGGGGCCGTAAGGGTGGAAAGGTGAGGTAAGAGCTCACCAGCGGCCTGGCGACTCGTCCGCTATGTAAACCCCATCCGGTGCAAGGTTGATAGGGAGTATTTGTGGCGGCCCGTCACGCTCCGGGTAACCGCTTGAGCTCTGCGGCAACGCAGAGCCTAGATAGATGGCCATTTAAGACAGAACTCGGCTTACAGGCTTGCTCACCATGGGCCCGCTTATGCGGGCCCTCTTTTTATAAAAAAGGGATGCATTACGCATCCCTTTTTGTGTGCTTTATTCAAATGCTTTTACGGCGTCTTTCAGCAGCTCAATAATATTTAGATGCTGGGGGCAATGGCTTTCGCAGCTGCCGCAGCCAATGCAGCTGTTGGGGTGACCGCCGCCTTCCACCATGCCGTTGAACATCCATTTGATGTCACCGGTCATGCCCATGTATTTGCCCTGGTTATAAAGCTCAAACACCGCAGGGATGTTGATGCCCATGGGGCAATCGGCGCAGTAGCGGCATTTGGTGCAGGCCACCGCATTTGCCGCCTTGATGAGATCCATCATGCCCGTTAAAACCTCTTGATCAGCCGTGGTAAGGGGCTCGCCGGGGTTTTGCATAAAGGCGGTGTTTTCCTCCATCTGGCTTAAGGTGGACATGCCGCTTAACACCATCTTTACCTGGGGCAGGGATGCCGCAAAGCGGATGGCCCACTCCGCAGGGGACCATTCTTTATGGGCGGCGGAAAGGACTGCCTTTGCATCTTCTGGGATATCCGCAAGGGCGCCGCCCTTTACGGGTTCCATGACCACAACGGGCAGGCCGAATTCTGCGGCCACCTCATAGCACCGGCCGGATTCCACCGTTAAGCTGTCCCAATCCAGATAGTTGATCTGCAGCTGCACAAACTCTGCCTCGGGGAATGCAGCGATGCAATCCCGAAGAACTTCTGCGGTATCGTGGAAGGAAAAACCGATGTGGCGGATGCGCCCCTTGGCCTTTTCCTCCTTTAACAGGCGGAAGGCATTCATCTTAATGGCCTGCTTTAAAATGCTGCGGTCCATACTGTGGATGAGGTAATAATCAAAGTAGGTAAGGCCGCTGTTTTTCAGCTGCCCTTCAAAGATGGTTACAAGGTCCTCGTAGCTGCCCGCTTCCCACAGGGGGATCTTATCGGCAAACAAAAAGCTGTTTCGGGGGTAGCGATCCACCAGTGCTTGCTTTAACGCCTTTTCGCTCTCACCGCCGTGGTAGGGGCGGGCGGTATCCACATAGGTAAACCCGAGGCTCAAAAAAAGATCCACCATCTTTTTTAGCTGCTCTAAGTCAATGGGGGCATCCTTACCGCCCGCAAGCTTGGGCAGACGCATGGCGCCGAATCCAAAGGGTTTTACTCCATTAAAGATATCTTCTTTCACATTGGCCTCCTGATGATGAAAATAGCACTTGTTTTATCCATATTGTCCCACGGGATCCCCACCGGGGCAAGGCGTTTTGTTTGGGTTTCTGAAAATGAAAACCAACGATATAACTGCACAAATTAAATATAGTTTTTAGAAAAATGGCAAAAATGGGTTGACACCGCTTTTGCTTAATGCTAAGATAAAGGCAAATCAAATACCTGCTCTGAACTGACCGCCTACGGCCCGAGGGGGCTATGGCTTAAAGTCGTTAGGGTATAGGGGGAAACGCCTATGCCTCCCGGTGTGGAAAAGAGTGATCTACCCTTTATGGGTGTATTGGCTTTACACATCGTAAAGCTTTTTTTCGTTCAGTGCGGTTTTATTAGCCTAGTATGCAAATGCATATGATATCCGTTGTAAGGGCATGTAAAGGACCGTGTATGGTGGACACGGTCCTTTCCCTTTTTTAGGAGGTAACAATGGAGGATTTCTGGAATACGGTGGATAGCTGGTTTGAAGGCGGTGCGTTTTCCGCTTTGTTTGGCACGGTGTGCATGGTGCTATTGGCAGCCGTGCTGCTGTTTGCCTTAAGGCGCATCATCGCTGCCATTCAGCGGCGCATGGGTGAGCGGCGGGGGAATCTGCGCTTCGTCCATTCCATCTTAAAGTTTGTCATCATGGCTGTAACGGTCATGGGCATTTTGTACCAGGTAAAACCCCTAAGGGTGCTGATGACATCCCTGTTAGCCGGTTCCGGCGTTGTGGCGCTGTTTGTTGGCCTTGCATCCCAACAGAGCCTGGGCAACTTTGTCAGCGGCCTTTTGATGAGCATCTCCCATCCCTTTGCAGAGGGGGACCGGGTCACCTTAAGGGATATCAACCTCACCGCCCATGTGGAGCAGGTAAGCCTGATGCACAGCCGCTTTCGCACCTTCCAAAACAGCCTTGTGATCATCCCCAACAGCGTTTTGGATAAAATGGTTATTGAAAACAGCGATATGATGGGGGATGCCGTAAGCAATTATCTGGATGTACCCATCTCCCCCAGGGCGGATCTCAACAAAGCCATGGAGATCATCTCCCGCATCGCATCCGCACACCCCCTGTGCCTGGATAGGCGCAGTGAGGAGGACATCGCCCAGGGCATGCCCAAGGCGAGCGTGCGCGTCACCGCCATGGAGCGCACCCATCTCATGCTGCGCTGCACCGTTTGGAGCACTACCCCCGGCACTGGCTACGAGGCCCTTTGCGATATTCGGCGGGATGTTAAGCTGGCCTTTGACGAAGCCGGCATCACCTTAGGGGAAGAACAAGTGGTCCTTCACTCATAATCTGCTGTGGCGGCAAGTGCTTATTTATGGTAGGATAAAAGAAAGCATCCCAACAGGAGGATAACCATGAATACTTACATCATCAAAAAGATCGCAGACGGCGCCAATATCGATTGGGATTCCATCGCCCCTGCTGAGATCACCAACTACAGCGAAAACGACATCGGCTATTACCCCAAAGCATGGGCCAAGGTTTGCCATGACGGCGAAAAGTTCTATGTAAAGTTCCGCGCCGAGGAAGATAAGATCTTAGGCACACTGCGTAACTACAATGACCCCGTGAGCGAGAACAGCTGCGTGGAGTTCTTTGTAAACCCTTACCCCCATGTCCGGGAAGATTACATGAACTTTGAAACCAACTGCCTGGGCGCACTGCTGTTGGGCTTTGGCTACATCAAACCCCGCGGACGCCTTTGGCACATCCTGCCCGAAGAGTTTGGCATCGTGACCACCGTAAAGGATCCCGCTGATTACAACGGCGAATACTGGGAGATCACCTATTCCATCCCCTTTAGCATCATCAACTCCGTTTACGGCGCCGAGGGCCTTGGCAGCGGCAGCAAGATGCGCGGCAACTTCTTTACCGTTTGCGCTCACCCCGATTACAAACATGCCGGCACCTGGAACCCCACTCCCGGCTTCCATGACCGCTTCGGATTTGGTGAATTGATCGTAGAATAATGCAGGAAATCTGTTTCTGAAAAGGAGGGCAAAAGCCCTCCTTTTTTGCTAAGTTTTTCTTTACATATGGCAAAAAACAGGATATTGTGAAATTAGCAATCAAACGGTTTTTATGCGTCAAACGCATCAATTTATTGTAAAGGGGAAGAAGTAATGGAGTTTAAAAAGAAACTGTTTCAGATCAATCTGATGGAGCTTCTCTTCTATGCCGGCATGGTGTCCATTTCCTTCCTGGCGGTCATCTTTACCGAGGCCGGCATGGATGGTACCACCGTTGGCATCATTATGAGTGCTGTTTCCATCGTATCCATGTTTGCGCCGCCCCTCTTTGGCGTCATGGCTGATAAATTCGGCGTGCGGATGACCTACTGCATCGCCATGATCGGCGCATCTGCCTTCTGGCTGCTGGTGCCCTTTACCATCACCGTCAAGCTGGGTACCATTCCCCTTACGGTCATCTGGATCCTGACCGGTACCATCTTCCGCTCTTCCCATGAATCCTTGATGGACAGCTGGCTGATGAAGATCCAGGACAGCGAGCCCAGCTTCAACTATTCCAACACCCGTAAATACGGTTCTTTAGGCTACGCTACCATGGCGGTGCTTTCCACCCCCATTGCGGCTACCTTTGGCACCGGCGCAGTCTTCCTTTTGATGCCCATCACCTTGATCCCCATTCTGTTTTTAGCAAAACGCATCGGTGATCCGGGTCCGGCAGTGGGCGCAAAAGCAGCCCCCGCCAAGAAAAAGGGTGAAAAGCTCCAGCTGGGCAGGCTGTTCCGCAGCTACCCCTTAATGATCTTCCTGTTCTGCGTCATCTTCATGCGCATGCCCTTTAGTGCCAGCAGCATCCAGCTGCAGTACCTGTTAAAAGAGATCACCGGAGATACCTCTTTGGTAGGCTTACTGGCGGGCATCAAGGCATTTTTAGAGTTCCCCTGCTTTATCCTGGTACCCATCATCGCCAAAAAGGTAAAGCCTGTCATCCTCATCTGCGCGGTATTCATCTACTACGGTGTTGAGGCCCTGCTCCTCGGCATCGCCCAGGATCTGTGGCTGGTCATCCTGCTGCAGATGACCAGCGGCGTCGGCTTTGCCATCATGCTGGCTACCGTCATCAACTATGTACACTCTTTGGCTCCTGAAGGGCTCAGTGCCACTGCCGTTACCGCCAATACCGCTGTCATGGGCTTTAGCGGCATTTTGACCAACATGATATGCGGTGTATTGAGAGATACCGTTGGATTCCGTACCGGCTACTTTGTGGTAGGCGCCATCGGCATTACAGCAGTCGGCCTGTTTATGGTACTGCAGATGTTCGTGAAAAAGAAAAAGGCTGTGTAACGCAGCATAAAAGCACCGCTTTGGCGGTGCTTTTTCTTTTTGCTGAAATTTCATCACAAGGTTTTCAGAAACAGAAACAAGAGAAAAAACATCCTATTTGCCGTTTACTTTTTTAATAAAATCAGATAGATTCAATTTGAAAAGGGATAGGGGAAGCGGAGGTAGCGGCGGTGCCGTTTATTTGTGCTGCCGTTTGATTGACAAACGGGGCATTTTTTTTGCCCTAAGATATAAGGAGTGGGTCATTTGGATTACAAAGTAAAGCAGCGCCAATTGAACATGGTGGAATTCCTCTACATGGGTTCCATGATCGGCAGCAGCTACATTGCCATGATCTTAAAAGGCCAGGGGATGGACAGCGTCACCGTTGGCAGCATCCAAAGCGCCTTGGCCCTCATCGGGCTGATCGCCCCGCCCATCGCCGGCATGCTGGCGGATAAAATGGGCAGCGTCAGGAAGATGTTTGTCATCACCTTTACGGTAACTGCCATCTTCTGGTTGGCCATGCCCACCACCGCCGCCATCAAACTGGCAGGGGTACCGCTGATGGTATTTGTGCTGTTTGTAGAGGCGTGGATCCGCCTGCCCATCGGCTCACTGATGGACGGCTGGCTCATGGATGTGCAGGAAAAAGACAACCGCATCGTGTATTCCGCCGCCCGCAAATACGGCTCTTTGGGGTATGCCATCTTCTCCTTTTTAAGCAGCTATGTGGTTGCCATCGTGGCACCGGAATACATCTACTACTTTATGCCCCTGTGCGCCCTTCCTGTGCTGTGGCTGTGTAAGCAGCTTGGTGATGGGGGAGATGTGCCCAAAGTCAAACAGCAGAAGGAAAAACTCCAGATCGGCCGGATCTTTAAAAAGTACTACATCATGACGTACTTCCTCTGCTCCATCGTGGTGTGGATGCCTTTTATGGTCAGCTACACCCTTTTGCCTTACCTCATCAGCGATATGGGCGGCGCCGATACCGTCATGGGTATTGCCATCGGCCTGCGTGCTTTGATGGAGGTACCCGCTTACATGCTGGTCCCCATGATCAGCAAACGGCTGAGCCCCCGCATCGTGCTGCCGCTGTGCTTTGCCTACTATGCGGTGGAACAGCTGCTCTGCTCGTTCCTGGGCGGCACCACCATTTTGATCGCCCTTTTGATGGTCAGCGGCATGGTTTACGCCGTGATGCAGGCCACCACCGTGGGGTATGTCCATTCCATGGCGCCCAAGGGCCTGGGCGCCACCGTAGTCACCATGAACGGCGCGGTGATGTCCCTTTCCTCCATCCTGGGCAACCTTTTGTGCGGTGTGCTCATCGCGGCGGTGGGCATCCGCATGTGCTATGTGATCATCGGCGGTATGACGGCGGTGTTCGCAGCTCTGTTTGTGCTGTTCCTCCTCATTGGCAAAAAGAAAAAGATCGCACTGTAAAGCAAAAGGCGCCCGGTTGGGTGCCTTTTTACGTGTACAGAAAAATATTGTGCATGAAATAGGGTCTATTGTATACTAAATGAAAGGAGGTGGCTCTATGAAGAAGCTGCTTGGAATTGCTGCTTTTACCATGACGGTTTTTCTGCTGCTGTCCGTCTTCCCCATGGCAGTTTTTGCCCTCCCGGGGGATGGAGGCAACCAGGGCCTTACCGATGAGAACACCTATGAAATCGATAACCAAAATGTCCTGGTGTTTGTGACAGAGAACGGCGGCTATGCACAAAGGACCAGTGGGTCCGACTCCGACCGTACCCAGGTGTATACCGCTTACCCCTATGATGGCTGGGAGTTCGCCGGCTGGTGGACTTATTATGAAGGCCCCATCACTAAGGGATCCAATTACGAGTTTGGCTTGATCGATCCCGCATGGGCGTTCTCCAAACCGGGTCGTTCGGATCAAAAGTATGAAAGCCCGGCTGCGTCCATTCAGGTCAACAACGAATTGACAGCTCTGGGCACCTATTACCTTTATGCTGTTTATAAACCCATCGTCACCTTAATCAGTGATGTATCTTCCACTGTAGCTATCAGGGAGGAAGGCGTAGATTTTCACACGGGTTCCACCGGAACGGTAACCTGTGCGGTGGGGTACAATGCCGAGTTGGAGCTTTATGCAAACATCAAATCCAATGTGCCGGTATCTGTGATGGAAAACTATGCGTCTGTCAATGATTACACTTTAACCACAAACGGTGGCGGTACAACTGTGGAGTTTACCCGCTTCATCACCCGCCCAACCACCTTCCGCATTACTACCCGCCCCAGAGAGCAGGTTGTAACCTTTGATGCAAACGGCGGTAACGGCACCATGGCAAAGCAGGAGTTCTCTTACGATGCCGCCCAAGCCCTTACCGACTGCGTCTTCACCCGCACCGGCTATGTTTTTGCCGGGTGGAATACCAAGGCGGACGGCTCCGGGCAGGATTACACCGATGAGCAGTCTGTAACCTTCAAGCCGGAGGCCGATGGGGAAGAAATCATCCTCTATGCCATTTGGGAAAAGCACACCGCCCATACCGGCGGCACTGCCACCTGTGCAAAAAAGGCAGAGTGCAGCGTATGCGGGGAACTTTACGGGGAGATTTCCCTGCAGAACCATGTGGGTGAAACGGAGCTGCGCAATGCTGCCGAGCCCCAGGAGTTTACCGATGGCTACACCGGCGATCTTTACTGCCTTGGCTGCGGCAATGTAAAAGAATACGGAGAGCCCATCCCCATGACCCATGAGCATCGCTTTGACACCATGGATTGGGATGACGACTCCCATTGGAAGGAATGCATCTGCGGCGAAAAGGACGGAGTGCAGGACCACTCCTTTGGCGATTGGATCGTGACGGAAGAACCCACCGTGCAAAAGGAAGGTTCCCGCTATCAGGAATGCAGCGGCTGTGATTTTACCGTTACCGAAACGATGGAAAAACTGCCCTCCTCGACCGGGGAAGGGGACGGCGCCCGGCCGGATGACCCCAACACCCCCGCCACCGGGGATGGATCCCATTTGAGCCTATGGATGACTTTGGCCTTGGCAGCTCTTGTGCTGGCGGCGGCAATGGTGCTCCATGGCAGAAGGCACCAAAACGATTAAAGCACCCTACCTGTGAGGCACTCCGACGAGTGCCTCTTTTTATTTCCATAATCTGCACAAAAAAGAATGGGGCTTGCCTTGGGGGTAGGCCTATGGTAAGATGCCATTCGTTACAGAAAGAAGGGTGCAGATTGGATATTAAGATTCGTCAGCGCAATATGGCGCTTTTACAGTTTACTTACTGGGCAGCACTGTGCTCCAGCAGCTATCTTTCCCAATACGCAAGGGAACTGGGCATGAGCGGCGTTGCTGTGGGCACCATGGCGGCCCTCATCGCAGCCATGGGCATGGTGGCACCCCCCATCTTCGGCATCGTTGCCGATAAGATCGGCTCCAGCCGCAAGGTGTTTTTGCTGTGCTGGGCGGTGTTTACCGCAGGCTGGATCGCAGTAGCGCTGACGGGCAGCATCATCGTAATGGGGCTCTCCCTGGCGGTGATCCTGATGGTAGCTGCATCCGCCTTCCGTCTGCCTGCAGGCAGTTTGCTGGATAGCTGGATGCTCCAGCTGCAGGATGGCGGCACCGGGCTGGATTACGCAAAAGCCCGCAAATACGGCTCTTTGGGCTACGGCGTTATGGGCGTCCTTTCCGGCTTTTTTGTAAAGCCTTTGGGCATCGTTTCGGTATTCTGGCTGCCCCTTATTGCGACCATCCCGGTTTTGTGGCTTACTAAGGGCATCGGCGATGTGGACCCCGGCCCCAACGCGGTGGCCCATGCGGCAAGAGAACAAAAGCGGAATCCTCTGGGCCTTGGAAAGCTCTTTAAAAACTATTATTTTATGACATTCCTGGCCTGTGCCATCTTCACCTACATGCCCCAGTATGCAAACGGCACCTATCTGCCCTATCTGTTTACCGAGGTCATGGGGGATGCCTCCGTCATCGGCACCTTTACGGGCATCCGCGCTATTATGGAGATGCCCGGCATGATCCTGGCAGCCATGATCGCTAAAAAAGTCAAACTGCGCACCCTGGCCCTTTGCGTCTTTGCCTATTATGGGGTGGAGCAGCTCATCTATGCGGTGGCTTACGATGGCACCGTACTCATCACCATGATGCTCACCAGCGGCATGGCCTACGGCTTCTACCTTTACGCCATTGTCCGTTATGTCCATAGCCTGGCGCCCAAAAACCTCAGCGCCACCGCCATGACGGTAAACAGCGCGGTGATGGCGGCAAGCGGCATCATCGGTAACTTTGTGGGCGGCATGATGGTGGATACCGTTGGCTTCCGCCCCTTCTATGTGCTCATGGGCGTGCTGATCTTAGCGGCCACAGCGGTGTACCTTGTTACCCTGATCATCGGCAAAAAGCGGGGCATCCCCCTTGCCGAAGAAGCAAACTAAACAAAGCGGCTCTCTGCCGCTTTTCTTTTTTGCTTGCCAATTTTGCCTGTGTAAGGCACAATAGACCGAGAGGTGAAAGAAATGGCAAAATACCCTTTGGTTTTATTGGATAACGACGGCACCTTAATGGATTTTAAACAGGCCCAGGCCCACGCCCTGTTTACCATGCTTGAACAGTTCGGCCTTGAGACCGGGCCTGAGGTTTTAAGCGCCTATGATGCCATCAACAACAGCGTGTGGGAGGAGTTTGAACGGGGCGAGATCACAAAACCGCAGCTGCAGGATAAGCGCTTTGTTTTATTGGCGGAGCATCTTGGCAAAAAGGACCTTGACCCCAAAGAGATGAACCTGGCTTATACCGCTGCCCTTGGCATGTGCACCTTTGAGGAACCCGGTGCGGTGGATCTGTTAAAGGCACTTTACGGCAAATGCACTTTGGCGGTCATCACCAATGGCATCGAACGGGTGCAGAACAGCCGCTACAACCGTTCCTTTTTAAAGGATTACATCCCTTACCTGTTTGTTTCCGAGGCCATGGGCGCACAAAAACCCAGCAAGGATTACTTTGATAAAGTCTTTGATATTCTAAAGGATTTTGACCGCAGCGACGCCATCATCCTGGGGGATTCCCTGACGGCGGATATGGCGGGGGGCAAAAACGCCGGTGTGGCCACCTGCTGGTACAACCCCAAAGGCTTAAAAAACAATACCGATGTGGTACCCACCTATGAGATCAAAGAGCTGAGCGAGTTTTTACCCATTGTATTTGGCGAATAAACAAAAAAGCACCCGCATTGCGGGTGCTTTTTTATTTGCCTTACTGTTTGGTGAAGATCATCTTTGCACCGTTGAGTTCATAGGTCATGGTGTTGCCGCTGATGGTAGCATCTACAGTGGAATAGCCGTCATCAATGCTGACGGTGTCGCCGTTTACGGTGTAGGTGCCTTCCTCAGCCTTACCGCTCAGGGTAACGGCTACTTTGCCGTTTGCCTCAAACTTAAAGACCATCTCGCCCAGGCTCATGGCGATCATATCGGCATCCAGGATAACACCGTTGGATTCGGCACTGGTCAGCTTCCAGGTGGTACCAACGATGCTGTCACCGCCGCCGCAGGCAACCAAAGCCAGCAGCATCATGGCACACAGAGCAACGGCAAAAATGGTTTTCAGCTGTTTGTTCATAATAGATTCCTCCTGTTTTTGCAGATGATCAAACTGATCACATTTTGTTCATCATAATTCCCCAAGGGCATTTGTGCAAGAGGAATCAAAAAAGCACCCGCAAATGCGGGTGCTTTTTTTAGCGGATGCTTATTTCTTTTCGAAGATCATCTTCTGGCCATCCTGCTCCATGGTCAGGGTGTTGCCGTTTACAGAAGCGGGAACGGTCTCGCCGTCGGAAGTCATAGCGATCTTGCCGCCGTCTTCGGTGTAGGTGCCTTCAATGATATCGCCCATCATGTTGATCTCCCAGGTGTTGGAAGTGAAGGTGAGGGTGAATTCAGCACCGATCATAGCCAGCATGGAAGCGTCGATGGTCATGCCGTCCATTTCAGCGCTCTTCAGGGCCCACTTGGTGTTGGCAACACTGCTGCCGCCGCCGCAAGCGCACAGGGCCAGCAGCATCATGGCGCACAGAGCCAGAGCCAATACGGTCTTTAACTGCTTTTTCATGATAGTTCCTCCTAAGAAATGCAGGTATTTGATGATGATATCATAATCCCAACACAGAATGATTGCAAGAAAAACAGATGAAAAAAAGCTCCCTTCTTTTGAAAGGGAGCTTTTTTTTGCATGCGCTTATTTCTTTTCAAAAACCATCTTTTCGCCGTCCTGCTCCATGATGAGCTTGCCGCCGCTCACATTGGCAACCAGGGTCTCGCCCTCGGCCGTCATGGATACTTTGCTGCCATCTTCGGTGAAGGTGCCTTCCACAGCCACACCCATCATGTCCATGGAGAATTCGCTGGAAGTGAAGGTAAGGGTGCATTCCATACCGATCATTGCCAGCATATCGCCATCGATGGTCATGCCGTCAGCCTCAACCGAGGTGAGGGTCCACTTGGTGTTGGCAACGCCGCCGCCACCGCCGCAGGCACACAGGGCCAGCAGCATCATGGCGCACAGAGCCAGAGCCAATACGGTCTTCAACTGCTTTTTCATAGTAATTCCTCCTAAAGCGATGCTTTTCAGCACTATCTGATAAAAGTATATGTGAAAGCCGGCCACGGCGCAATACTTAAGTTGAGTATTCTTTCGGGAATGAATACGGCCCCCTTTGCATACTTTGTAAGGTATGGATGGGGGAGGGGTCAACTTGGAACAATGGGGTTATACCAATACCATTAAACTTGCAGGCACACTTTACGAACCGCTCAGGCACTCCCATAAGGTCTATGGTGAGGATTTTTATAAGGGGAGCATCTGCGTACCGCGGCTTTCCGGCCAGGTGGATCTGCTGCCCATCACCATGGGTGGGCGGCTGCTCATGGGCGGCATGCCCAACGTGGGGGATGCCCTTACCTTGATCGGCCAGCTGCGCAGCTACAATCAGCGTGTGGGAGAGCGCAGCCGGCTGATCCTCACGGCGTTTATTAAAGATGTGATCCCGGGGGAAACGGGGGATGAGTGCATGAATTTCGTCAGCCTGACGGGGTGCGTGGTAAAGCCGCCCATCTACCGCCATACCCCCTTAAACCGGGAGATCACCGATGTGCTTTTGGCGGTCAACCGCCCCTTTTATAAAAGCGATTACATCCCCTGCATTGCCTGGGGGCGCATTGCAAGGGAACTGCAGGATTACCCCGTGGGGGAAAAACTTGCCGTCCGCGGGCGATTCCAAAGCCGCATTTATGAAAAACAGCAGCCCGATGGCACCGGTTTAGCCAAAACCGCCTATGAGGTCAGCATCATGAGCATCGAAAAAGGTTGAAATTTTTTGAGTTAATACTGTAATATGGTAATGCTTTATGCTATACTATAAAAAAACTCATGAGGTATGCCATGGACAGCACCAGTAAGATTCAATCACAGGAATTAGACAGGCTTTTTAAGGCGATCTTAGGGATGGAAAGCATTGATGAATGCTACCGCTTTTTTGAGGATATCTGCACCATTTCGGAACTGCAGGCCATCGCTCAGCGTTTGGAGGTTGCGCGTCTGCTGCGCAAAAAGGTGACTTACCAGCAGATCAGCAAACAAACGGGGGCCAGCACCGCAACCATCAGCAGGGTCAACCGCTGCGTGGTTTACGGCACCGGCGGGTATGACATCGTGCTGGACCGCATGCCGGAACTGTTTGAGGAATAAGCAACGTTAGCAAAGCGCGGGGGAGTGTTCTTCCCCGCGCTTTTATGGTATATTAAAGACATGATACTGGATGAATTAAACAACAAACAAAGAGAAGCGGCAGAGCGCACTGAGGGCGCTCTTGTTGTATTGGCAGGTGCAGGCAGCGGCAAAACCAAAACGCTGACGGCCAGGGCCGCCAACATCATCGAAAGCCTGGATGTTTGGCCCGGTAATATGCTGTGCATCACCTTTACCAACAAGGCCGCAAGAGAGATGAAAGAGCGCATCCACAAAGCGGTGGGCACAGGGGCACAATCCATGTGGATCCACACCTTCCACGGCATGTGCGCCAGGATCCTGCGCGCCCATGGGGATGCTTTGGGCTACACCAGGGATTTCACCATTTACGATACGGCGGATTCTCTGCGCCTCATCAAACGGTGTTTGAAAGACCTGGATATGGATGAAAAGTTCTTTCAGCCCAGAACCATGCTGGATATGATCAGCAAGGCCAAAAACCATTATGCAGATCCAAGGGATTACTTTAACGAATCCCCTGATTTTCTGCGCCGCAAATCCTACGATGTGTTCCGTTTGTATGAAAAGGAACAGCGTGAGGCCAATGCTATGGATTTCGACAACCTGCTGTTAAAAACCATCGATCTCTTGGAAAAGCACGAAGATGTGCTCAGCTACTACGCAAACAAATTCCAATACGTCATGGTGGATGAATACCAGGATACCAACCCGGCTCAGTACCGGCTCATCCGCCTTTTGTGCTCTGCCCATGGCAACATCTGCGTGGTTGGCGACGACGACCAATCCATCTACGGCTGGCGCGGGGCGGACATCCGCAACATACTGGAGTTTGAACAGGATTTCCCCGGTGCGGTGACCATCCGTCTGGAGCAAAACTACCGCAGCTACGGCCATATTTTAAATGCAGCCAACAGCGTCATTGCCCATAACGTACAGCGCAAGGGCAAAAACCTGTTTACCACCCGGGGTGATGGCTACCCCGTGATGGTGTACCGCGCCGCCACCGAAAAGGGCGAGGCGGATTACGTCATCGGCCAGATCGACGATTTAAGTGCCGAATACCGCTATGAGGATATGGCGGTTTTGTACCGCATCAACTCCCAGAGCCGTGCGGTGGAAGAAGCCCTTATGCGCAGCGGCATCCCCTATAAAGTCTACGGCGGCATGAAGTTCTATGACCGCCGGGAGGTCAAGGATATCGTGGCTCTTTTGCGCTTTTTGCAGAACCCCAGGGACGATCTTTCCCTCTATGCCATCATCAATGTGCCAAAACGGGGCATCGGCGATGCCGCTATTGCGGCGCTGAGCGAAAA
>SVGV01000086.1 GCA_015056185.1 Clostridiales bacterium
GCGGTGGACGGCGGTGCAAAGGGCATCCAGGGGGACGAGCCGCTCAATGGCACGGGCCAGCGCCCGCTTTTCCTGCAGATGATTGAGCGCGGGGGGCAGGGTGCGCATATCCCCCAAGGCGGTCTCAAAATGGCCCACCTCCTCCGCCAGGACGCAGAGCTTGCCCGGGGCGCTGAGCCTGGGCCTTAAAACGATGGTGTGCTTGTTCTCGTGGTATAAATAGAGGCCGCAAAAGGGCTCGGGCAGGCGGGCGTCTTCTTTTACGGTGACGCCGCGATCCTCCATCTCCTGCAGAAGCTCCTCCAGTTTTGTCATATCGCATACTCCTAAACGCAAAATAAGAACATTTGTTCGTGTTTATTGTACCAAAACCAGTGCCAAAAGTAAAGAAATACCAGAAAGAGGGGAGGCGAAGGCTATGGAACGGCAAACAGGTTTAAAAACGGTGCTTTGCATGCTCAATGCAAAATACATCCACAGCGGCCTTGCGCCCTACTATTTAAAGGCCGCAGCTCAGGAAAACTGCGCTTATGACCACTGCATCACCATTGTGGAGGGCACCATCAATCGGCCCGCCAATGTGCTGGGCCGATTGATGGAAGAAGAATACGATGTGTACGGCTTTAGCTGTTATATCTGGAACATTGAACGGGTGCTGGAGCTGATAAAAGAGGTAAAAGCCCGGCGGCCCCATTGCACCGTTTTATTGGGCGGGCCCGAGGTGAGCTACCGCGCGGAAGATGTGCTAAATGAATACCCCTTTGTGGATGCCGTCATCAGCGGCGAGGGGGAAGTGCCCTTTGCCCACTTATTGGATGCACTGGCATCGGGCGGTCTGCTATCTGCCGGAGGGGCAGCCGGGCTGAGCTGCCGTGTGCGGGACGGCAGTGTGGTTACCACCCCACCCGGGGCAGCCGATTTTGTGCCCCCATCCCCTTATTTGACGGAATACCCCATGGGGCTTCAGGGCCGCATGGCCTATGTGGAAAGCAGCCGCGGCTGCCCCTTTGCGTGCAGCTTCTGCCTTTCCGGGCGGCACGAATCGGTGCGGTTCTTCCCCCTGGACCGGGCCAAGGCGGACCTCGTCCTGGCGGCCAACAGCGGGGCGAAAACGGTAAAGCTTATTGACCGCACCTTTAACTGTAATCCAAAGCGGGCACAGGAGATCTGGGCGTTTTTGCTTTGCGCTTATGAAAACGGCACCATCCCCAAAGATGTGCGCTTTCATTTTGAGATCGGGGCGGATCTGTTAACAAAGGAGAATCTTGCATTCCTTCGCACCGTGCCCAAGGGGATGTTCCAGTTTGAGGCGGGCATCCAGAGCCTGCAGCCCAATACCCTAAGTGCCGTGTGCCGCAAAACCGATGTGGGTGTGTTAAAGGAAAACCTCCGTTCCATCATGGAACTGGGCAGCATCCATTTGCATGTGGATCTCATTGCAGGGCTGCCCTTTGAGGGCATGGCGGAATTTGCGGATTCCTTTAACGGCACCTTTGCCCTGCGCCCCCATGCCCTGCAGCTGGGCTTTTTAAAGCTGCTGTATGGCACTGAGCTGAGAAACACCGCCGAAGGCTGGGGCTGTGTGTACCGTAAAGATGCCCCCTATGAGGTGATCTCCACCCATGCCATGGGGGCGGAGGATCTGCAGCGGCTGCATCTTTTGGAGGATGCGTTGGAGCGCCTTTATAACAGTAATCGGTTTTTGAACACGGTGGAATACCTGCTAAAGGCCCACGGGAAAGGTGCATTTGAGCTGTTTGACTACATCGGCAGCAAGGTGCAGGCCCAAGCGGGGGTGGATCTGTTTTGTTATACAGAGCAGCTGTATACCACCCTGATAAAAGAAGATTGGGTGGAGCCCATGGCTCTAAGGGATGTGCTTTTGATGGATCTGTACGCATCCATCCGCCGGCCCAAATTGCCCCAATGCCTTAGGGTGATGGATGACCGCCTTTCCTCCCTGCGCATGGCCGCAAGGAAAAACGGGGCGGGGGATGCGGCCATTTTGTACCACGGCAGGGAACGGGTATTGTATGTGGATTATGCAAAAAAGGATGCCATCACGGGGCGGTACTCAATCAGCATGAAGAAAATAATTGACGGCGAAAGCCGGGGGGAATAAAATATTTTTGTTACAACATGCAAAGGAGCAGTGGGAATGAAACGCAGGATCCTTTTGACCATGCTTTGTGTCATCCTTGTTTTGTGCGCCGCCATGCCCCAGGCCGGGGCGGAGGATGGGGTACCCACCTTAAACCTCAGCACCGCCAGCGCAAGGATCAAAATTTACCCCGATACCTATTACGCCCCCGGTGCCACCGGCAGCTCTTTGTGGGAGGGGGAACATAACGGCAATTTGCGGTTTACCGGCAGCTTTACCTACGATAGCCCCATCTGGTTCATCAACAACGAAACGACCCCTGTGGTGTACAATGTGGAGATGGACAATGTTGCCTTTAAAGCCACCGACTGGGCTTCCCTCATCTGCTTTTACGGCCAGGGGGACATTACCCTGAACATCACGGTAAAGGGCAGCCTTACCCTTGAGGGCCATAACCATCCGGTGTTTTACAGCCCCGATCAGGTGGCGATGGGCACACCCATCCCCGGGGATGTGACCATCAACATCACAAACCCCAAGGGCAATACCCTTGTGATGAAACGAAGGGATAACGCTTCTGACAAGGTCATCTATTCCGCTGCGGATGCCGATGCCACCATCAGCGTGACGGTAAACGGTGCCCCTGTGGGGAACACCGCCAATTTTAACAGCGCGGTGCCCTGCAGCACCCACACCTATGTGGCCCATCGGGGGGATAAGCTCAAGGATGCCGACTGCGTAAGCCCCCTTTCTTACGAGCTGCTGTGCAGTTTTTGCAACACCCCCAACACCGAGGGACGGGTGATCACCGAGGGTGAAAAGGATGCGGACAAACACGCAAAGAGTCTGCCGGATACCTACGAGCCCCTCTACGAAAGAATGCACCAGAGGACCTGGCCCTGCTGCGGCGTGGTGGTAAAAGAAGACCATACCTTTCAGGATGGCGAGTGTTACCTGTGCGGACTGAAGTGCAAGCACAATTACTATATTACCAGCGAGAAGCTCCCCACCGAGACGGAGGCGGGCCACCGCTATGGGGTATGCCGCTACTGCGGCAATGTAAAAGAAGAAACGCTGCCCCCCTTAACCGTGCCCGTAACGGGGGACGAGAGCGGGCTTTGGCAGTACATCGGCCTGATGGCAGCAGCCTTCATGATGGCCGCAGCCGCAGCTTTCAGCCGTGCACACCGCAAAAACAACTGATCATAAGCAATCAGGAGCAGCCTTACGGGCTGCTTCTTTTTTGAAAACAACTTGACTTTGCCTGTTACTTGTTTTTATATATACAGGCAGTAACCTAAAAGGAGGCCGTGATGAAGTTATTTGCGCTCTTTGGCGATAAAAAGATGATGCGCACCATATTGACCTTGGCATGGCCTACCATGGTAGAACAGCTGATGCAAACGGCGGTGCAGTACATCGAT
>SVGV01000015.1 GCA_015056185.1 Clostridiales bacterium
GAGGAAAGGAGGATAAAGAGCGTATGCGATTTAGCCGACTATTCCGAACTGTGGGGGACGAGGTTGGCGTGTACATAGTGGGGATAACTTTGGGTTTTTCGTCGTGCCAATCTTCAGAATGACAATAAAAAGCGATTCATGCAAAATAGAAACGACCCCGTAAAAGATGTTACGGGGTCGTTGTTTCCTATTCTAATACACACCCAATGCGTTGCCACATGCCCGCAGGGGCTCCCTGCCCGCCGGAAAATAAAAAAAGACCCCCGATGGGGGCCTTTTTTTGTTTGCGTTATTTTTGATCCACTTCCTGGCCTTCGGGGGATTCCGCAGCCAAAGCCAAACCGGTGGGGGTGGAGTAGCAGCCGCAGGCATAACCCACGTTCTGGATCTTTTCACCCACGCGGACCATAGCAACGATCATCTCGCTGAAGGGGAGGAGGACGTCAAAACCGCTGAGCACCGCATTGGCGTTGGCCATGGCGGTAGCAACGGCGGCCACGTTACGGGCCATGCAGGGCACCTGCACCTTGCCGGCAACGCTGTCGCACACCAGGCCGAGGAGGGCCTGGAGCGTCATGGATGCGCCGTCGCAGCACTGCTGCACGCTGGCGCCCATAAGGTAGAGGAGTCCGCCGGTGGCCATGGTGGCACCGCTGGTGACCTCGGCCTGGCAGCCCCATTTGCCGCTGAAGTTGGTGTGGTAAGCCATCATACCGCCGATCATACCGGCGGCCAGCAGGCCTTCCACCAGTTTCTCATCGCTGAGCCCGCGGTCTTTGCCGATGCCGTAGAGCACACCGGGCACGATGCCGGAGCTGCCGCCGGTGGGGATGCACACGATGACGCCCATGGAGTTGCTGTATTCCATAACCGCCTGGCTGGCATAGGTGGCGTAGTTCAGAGCACCCAGGTTGAGGGCAGCAGGGGATTCCGTAAAGTCCTTCATCTCGGTGGCGGAGGTACGCACATAGCCCACCAAAGGCTGTTCCTTGGAAAGTCCCTTTTCGATGGAGTTTTTGATGACGCCCCACAGGAACGTTGCATGGTCGATGACGGCCTCGCGGCTCCAGCCGCTGACGGCGGTCTCATAAGCGATAGCCAGTTCAAACAGGTTCAAACCGTGTTCTTCACCGTAGGCAACCATCTCTTCGGGGGTGGTGAAGGGGGGCTTCAGCTTTTTGTTGGCCACAACGGGGTGTACGGGGTTGACCACACGGATGTATTTGACCCCATCAATGGCTTTGATGGCCTCTAAATCGGCATCGCTAAAGGGTTCGCCGGTCTTGAGTTCCACAATGGAGATCTCTTTTTTGCCAATGAGGCAGTTGATGGCGTTTAAGGATTTTGCATAGGGGGCAGCTTTGGCAGCGATGGCCTCTAATACTGCGGCATCCTTGCTCTCGGTCATGAGGAGCAGCTCGTAGTGATCGCCCTTGATGTCCGTCAGAACGCCGTCGATCTCCTGCACGATGCAGGTGCCGCCGCCGGTGGAGTTGGTGACCAGCACCGTTTCAAAGCCGCTCTTGCCTTTTAAGATGACTTTGATACCCTGTACATCGCCGGGGATATCCACATCCAGGAACACAAATTCCACTTCCATGCCGGCCTTTTTGGCATCTTCACGGGCATTGGGGAAGTTGGGTTGGGGGGGCTTCTTGCCCAGCAAACCGCTGATGAGGGCTTTATCGGTATTCATACCAATGTAGGAATACTTCATAGAGCTCTTGCTGTCGAACTCAAAGCGGGCATGGATGGGCTGCTCACCTAAAAGATCCCGGCACAAAAGGCCGATGCGGCCGGGGCCGCCGGTGGAGCTGCTGCTGGGGCCGGGGGTAACGGGGCCCAGTACCTGGTTGAAAATTGCAGGATAACTTTGCATAAGAGCGTTCCTTCCTTCCGTTGGATATTAAAGCCGCGTCATGCGCTGTGCTTGTTTACCATAGTAAAAGAGTACCATCTTCCAACCCTTGCGTCAATGATTTAACCCCCCGTTCTAACGGTTTTTTCAAGGAAAATCCAACGAAAAAACTTTTGAATAACTATTGCATAAATAGCGTATAGGTGGTATATTTATACGCATAAGATTTCTTTAGGGAGGTTTTGAGGCATGAATTTGACCTTCGACCACTATTATGCATACGAGGAGCTGACCGCAGCCGTCAAGGCAATGGCCAGCGAGTACCCCAACCTTTGCAAACTGGAAGCCATCGGCAAAACCCCTGAGGGCAGGGATATCTGGGCCCTTAGCATTACCGATTACGCCACCGGCGACCACAGCGTAAAACCCGCTTACTACATGGATGGCAACCACCACGCCGGCGAAGTAACGGGCTCCATGGCATGCATCTACTTTGCATACCGCATCTTAAAGGATTACGGCACCGATCCTAAGGTGACCACCCTTTTAAAGAACACCGCCTATTACATCATTCCCCGGATCTCCTGCGACGGCAGCGAAACCTATTTGACCACCTCTGAGATGCTGCGCAGCTGCAACCGGCCTTACCCCTACCCCACGCTGCAGCCCGGCGTCAACGCCAAGGACCTGGACGGCGACGGCGAAGCTTTGATGATGCGTGTGGAAGACCCCAACGGCGAATGGAAAGCCTATGAGGAAGACCCCCGGGTATTGGTACGGCGCAAGCCCGATGATTTCGGCGGCACCTACTACCGTGTATTCAGCGAAGGCCTCATCGAAGGCTATGAAGAGGGCGAGTTCATCCAGCCTGCACCCCACAAGTGGGGTCTGGACCTGAACCGGAACTATCCCTTTGGGTGGTTCCCGGAGCACCGCCAGCCCGGCGCCAGCGCCTACCCCCTCTCTCAGCCTGAGACCCGGGCCGTTGCAGACTTCGTCATCGCTCACCCCAACATCGGCAGCAGCGTGACCATGCACACCACCGGCGGCGTACTGGCCTATCCCCCCGGAACCAAAAACGCCAGCAAGGCCCCCAAGCGGGACATCGATATGTATAAAGAGATCGGACTCATGGCCAAGGCCGAAATGGGCTACGATGCCGCCAACGTGTACGATGAATTCTTGGCCGACCCCGAAAACTACTCCTCCGGCGCATTTGACGACTGGATGTATGAGCACCAGGGCATCCCCTGCTACACCATCGAATTGTGGAACCTGCAGCAGCGCTCCGGCGCCAAGGATCGTTGGCCCGATGTGCAGAAGCTGACGGAAGATGAAAAGGCCATGGATTACTTAAAGATGATCAAATGGTCCGATGAGAATCTCGGCGGCGCAGGCTTTGTGGATTGGCATCCCTTTGACCATCCCCAGCTGGGCAAGGTGGAGATCGGCGGTTTGAAGTTTAAGTTCGTGTTCCAGAACTGCCCCGGCAGCTATCTGGAGCAGGAAGTGGAAAAGACCTACCGCTTCTGCCTGCGTCACAGCTGCGTGCTGCCCAAGCTCAGCGTCAAATCCGTCTCCTGCGAGAAAGCCGGCGATGCTTACTGCGTCACCGCTACCGTGCAGAACACCGGTTACCTTTCCACCTTCATCACCGTTTCCGCCAAGAACCTCAAGGTGGATAAACCCGTTGTGGCCGGCATCGCCCTGCCCGAAGGCGGCAGCCTGATGATCGGCAAGCCCGAAGTGAAGCTGGGCATGCTGGAAGGCTTTGGCGGTGTCAACACCGGCTACGGCTACGGTGCCATCACCACCATGAAGAGCGACCCCACCCAGGCCACCGTACAGTGGATGGTAAAGGATGTTGCACCCGGCAGCAAAGCCACCATCACCTTCAGCCACCCCAAAGCCGGCCAGGCCAGCGTAGAAGTAGAATTCTAAGTAAAATACGATAAAAAGAGGGAGCAATGCTCCCTCTTTTTATCATGGGGTCTTGGTACGAAACTTAGGAACTTTTTTCAAAAAAAGTTCCTAAGAACCTCAAAAAACGATGTGAGGTGCAGCGAATGCTGCCCCTCCTTTTTTATATGCAATGTACGCTTCGCGTCCATTGCAGGCAAGCAGATGGGCGATGAGCAGAGGGCGAACATGGTGCGCATCTCCATGTTCCACAAATTCTTCCCCCACTATGTACACTCTATAAAAATCTCCTTCACCAGCTGCACCGTCCCTTTCTATAAAAAAGCACCGGGCACAAATGTGCACGGTGCAATTGAAAGTTTTCGGGGTTTTCAAAGGGGTACTTTTACAAAAGTACCCCTTTGGCCCCCGGAGGGAAAAGTTTCTTAGATCACTAGCTTATTTTTTCGGCAGGGTTTTCATGAGCACCAAAGCATAGCCCAAGGCAATGGCGCAGTGGATGAGGGATGTCAGGATGAGCGCCCCCTCACCGGCGGCAGCTTCCAGCGAAAACACACTCAGTGCGTTTAAGGCGCTGTGGGTCAGTACACAGGGCCATAAACTGCCGCCCCGGTACAGGATGATCACAAAGAGGAACCCTGCGGCCGCGGCATAGCACACCTGGCACAGAGCGGGCACCAGGGCCAGATTGCCGGAAATCAGGTTGATGATATGCCCGATGCCAAAGGTGAGGCTGCTCACCACGATGGCCATGGTGACGCCCTCCTTTTCCATCGCGCGGAAGAGGAACCCGCGGAAGATGACTTCCTCCACAAACCCCACCAGCACCATGGCAGCCATGGTAAAGATGGTATCCATAAGGGGCATGGTCATCCCCACGCCAAACCAGAAGTTGCTGGATACGATGATGATCAGGGGCACATAGTACAAAAACCGGGATGCCTTGGCATCCGGCCCGCACAGGCCGTAATGGTGGTAAAGGCGTTGACGGTGGATGAACCGCAGGGCGAAAAGGGATAGCGCCAACAAAAACCCGGTGGTGATGCTGCCCTTAATGCCGATGGATTCGCTCAGCCCATCGGCCACGCCGGCACCCACCACGTAGATGACGATCCACACAATGGCAAACAGTATCTCATTTTTCCGGTAAAGCTGTTTCATTGTTTTGCTCCAGTCTGGTTAACTGATATCACTGTAGCATACGGGTATGGGCAAAGTAAAGTTTATAAAACAACAAAAAGCCCTTAATAAGGGCTTTTTGCCTGGGTTATTTGCAGCCACCCGGGCCGTCAAAATTGGGGTTAAAGGCGTAAAAGTTTTTGCTGTCCAACCGGTCGGTGGTCAGGCGCAGGGCCTCGCCAAACCGCTGGAAGTGCACCACTTCACGGGCGCGGAGGAATTTAATGACATCCAGCACATCGGGGTCATCGATGAGCCGCAAAAGGTTATCGTAGGTTTTACGGGCCTTTTGCTCGGCGGCCATATCCTCAAAGAGATCCGCGATGGGGTCACCGGTGGATTGGAAGGTGCTTGCGCTGAAGGGCATGCCCGATGCCGCCTGGGGCCACACACCGTTGGTATGATCCACAAAATAGGTATCCAGCCCGCTCTTGACGATCTCATCGGGGGTCATACTGCGGGTCAGCTGATGCACCAGGGTGCTGACGATCTCCAGGTGCGCCAGTTCTTCTGTGCCTACATCCGTCAAAATAGCGGCAACCTCCCGGTAGGGGGTGGAAAACCGCTGGCTCAGATAGCGCATGGAGGCGCCCAACTCACCATCGGGCCCGCCAAACTGGGTGATGATGATCTTGGCATAGGCGGGGTTGGGCTTGGCGATTTTTACGGGGTACTGCAGTTTCTTTTCATAGGTCCACATGTGTTATGCCTCCATTTCCCAGGGCCAGGGGGTCAGTGCCCAGCACCAGCTGTCTTTGTGGGCGCTGCCCCGGGGGGTAATGGGCCCGTACTGCTCTTCGTACTCTTCCCGGAGCATGGTGGATTTGCGCAGCTGCTCACGGTAGTATTCCATGGCGTCCATGTCACAGGGGTGGGTATCCAAATACAGCTTGGCATCCACCAGTGCAAAATCCGCCATCTGGATGCGGTGCATCAAATGTTGTTTTTCATTCATTTTGCACACCTCCCGTAGCACAAAAAGGGCAGATCCAATTCGGGGAAGATGGTGCCCCGGCACAAAGCCACATCGGTCTCATAGGTGGTGTTCCAGTGCTGCCAGGGTACATAGGCCATGGCCAGGGATGCACCCTGCATAAAATCCTCCTCATATGCGGTGGGGTGGCTGTTTTTGACGACCACCATCCGCCGCTGGGGAGCGTTTTGCATACCGTAGTATGCCTTACTATGGTATCTGTTCAATTCCGATACTCCCTTCTTTCAGCCCTCAGGGCCTTGCTACACACTATGCTTTTGCTTGCCGGATGGTTCAAATAAACGGACGGAAGAAAAATACAAAAAAATTCTATTTGTGTCATGACATCTTCAAGTTTTTTTCACAATTTGCGGGTAAGATGATGCCATAGGGTAAAAATCACAACGAAAGCACGAAAGGAGCGATCGGAATGGAATATAAAAAACGGAGCGGCGGCAAAACCTTTTTCATCGTTTTGCTGTGCATGATCCTCTCCTTTGCCTCGGGCATCGGCGGGGCCTACCTTGCGGTAGAGGTATGGGGCAAGGATGATGCCTCAAACAGGAATGAGCTGAATTTTAACTACGGCGATGGCAATGGGGAAACCACCGGCGATGCGTCCTTAACGGGGGTGGATGCCGCCGCCGAAAGCGTAGTGGAGATCATGACTACCAGCCGCAGCAGCGGCGGCTTTTACGGCAGCCAAAACGTGACGGAGGGCGCCGGCAGCGGGGTCATCGTTACGACGGATGGCAGCATCGTCACCAATAACCATGTGGTGGAGGGGGCCAGCAGCATCCAGGTGCGTCTGCGCAGCGGCAAAACCTACGAAGCCACTTTGGTGGGCACCGATGACCAAACCGATGTGGCCCTGATCAAGATCGAGGCCGAGGGGTTGACGGCAGCACCCATCGGCAGCAGCGCAGGCCTTTCTTTGGGGGAAAACGTCTTTGTCATCGGCAACCCCTTAGGCCAGCTGGGCGGCACCGTAACCAGGGGAATCATCAGCGCACTGGATCGGGAGATCACCCTTTCCGGTGAGACCATGAACCTTCTGCAGACGGATGCGGCGGTGAACCCCGGCAACAGCGGCGGCGGTATGTTTGATGCAAACGGCAAGCTTGTCGGCATCGTGGTGGCAAAGACCATCAGCACCGATGTGGAAGGGCTGGGCTTTGCCATCCCCATCGATGATGTTACCGGCATTTTAGAAGAGCTCCAGGAGAACGGCTATGTGACGGGCCGGGCATACATGGGCATCACCATGATGGACATCACCGATGCTCAAACCATGATGATGTACCGGGTCAACCGGGCCGGGGTCTATGTGCTGGAAGTTGCAAAAGGCAGCGGGGCGGAAAAGGCCGGCATCAAAGAAGGGGACTGTATTTTAACGATCGATGAAAAGGAGATCAAAACCACCTCCGAGATCAGCAGTTTGATGGATGAAAAGAGCGTGGGCGACGTGATCACCGTAAAGGTGCTGCGCTCCGGTGAGGAAAAAACCCTCACCGTCACCCTTGGCGAATACAAGCCCGATGGCGTACAATAAACAGGAGGCATAGCCATGAGCCATATTTTGATCGTGGACGACGAAGAAAAGATCCGTACCATCATCCGCAAATATGCCCAGTTTGAGGGCTATGAAGTCACCGAGGCCACAAACGGCATGGAGGCGGTAAAGCTGTGCCGCAAACAGGATTTTGATATGATGATCATGGATATCATGATGCCCGAATTGGATGGGTTTTCCGCCGTAAGGGAGATCCGCAAGCATAAGGACATCCCCGCCCTGATGCTCTCCGCCCGTGGGGAGGAATACGACCGCATCCACGGCTTTGAGGTAGGGGCGGATGATTACGTGGTCAAGCCCTTTTCCCCCCGGGAGCTGATGATGCGGGTGGCCGTCATTTTGCAGCGCAACGGCAAGGGGGATGCGGGCAAAAAGCGGGTGACCTTCACCCATGAGGGCCTCACCATCGATTTCACCGCCCGCACCGTTACGGTCAACGGCGCCCTGGCGGAGCTTTCCCCCAAGACGTATGATCTGCTGTTTTACATGGTAAAAAACCGGGGCATCGCCTTAACGCGGGAACAGCTCATCAGCAATGTATGGGGGTATGATTTCTTTGGTGACGACCGCACGTTGGATACCCATGTAAAGCTTTTAAGAAGCGCCCTTGGGGAATACAGAAGTTTGATCGTTACACTAAGAGGGGTTGGATACCGGTTTGAAGGGTAAAAGCGTAAGCATCAAATGGCGCATCTTCGGCTATTTTTTGCTGTTTTCTCTCATCATGCTGCTGCTGTTGTGGCTGTTCCAGACGGTGTTTCTGGAGGCCTTCTATAAATCCAGCAAGATGGCAGAGGTGCAGGAGTGCAGCAACGCCATCGCCGCCAATGCAGAAAACGAGGAGCTGCCATCCCTTATTGAGCGGATGGCCCAGCAGTACGAGGTCTGCATCCGGGTGGTGGATGAAACCGGCAGGGATATTCTCCAGGCGGATCTTCTGCCCGGCTGCGTCATCCACAAACTGCCCAGGATCGAGCTTGCGCGGCTGTATGCAAAAACCGAGCTGGCGGGGGGCGCTTATTTGGAGCGGTTTTCCCGCAATGGGTTCATCAACCACCGGTATGAGATGAACCAATTCACCGGCAAAGTCCCCCCTGTGGATCAGGGCATGCCGGAAAGCATCGTCTATGGGCGCATCATCACCATGGGCGGTGAAAGCCGGCTGGTACTGCTGAACACCACCCTAAGCCCCGTTAACGCCACGGTGGAGACGCTGCGCCGGCAGCTGATGTACATCACCGTTATTCTGGTCATACTGGGCCTTTGTATGGCGCTGTTTATGGCCCGGCGCATCTACGGCCCCATTGTGAAGATCACCGATGCGGCCAAGGGCCTTGCCAGGGGCAGCTACACCCTTACCCTGGAGGATGGCACCTACCGGGAGGCGGCGGAGCTGAACGATACCCTCCACTACGCCTGTGAAGAGCTGGGCAAGGTGGAACAGCTGCGGGGAGAGCTGGTTGCAAACATCTCCCACGATCTGCGCACCCCCCTTACCATGATCACCGCCTATGCCGAGGGCATGCGGGACCTCCCGGGGGAAAACACCCCGGAGAACGTCCAGGTCATCATCGATGAGGCCGAGCGGCTGACCACCCTTGTAAACGATGTGCTGGATCTGAGTAAATTACAATCCGGCGCACAGGAGTTGACTTTGGCCCCCTTTGACATCAGCGCATCCATCAGCAATGTGATCGAGCGGTACCAAAAGCTCATGGAGCAGCGGGGGTACACCATCTCCTTTACCTCTCCGGGGCCGGTGACCATCACGGCGGATGAGGGTAAGGTGCAGCAGGTGCTCTATAACCTCATCAACAACGCCATCACCTATACCGGGGCGGATGGGCGCATTGTGGTAACGGAAGAGGTGCGAAATGACGGCGTCCGCATCTCGGTGAGGGATACGGGCGAGGGCATTCCCCAAGAGGACTTGCCCCATATTTGGGATCGCTACTACCGCAGCAGCCAGGCCCATAAACGGGCCCAGGTGGGCACGGGGCTGGGGCTGAGCATCGTGCGCTCTTTGGTAGAGCTCCACGGGGGCACCTACGGGGTGCAGACGGATGGAAACGGCACCACCTTCTGGTTTACGTTACCGTGTTGAAAAAGCCGGGCATTTGCCCGGCTTTTTTTAATGCAAAAACAGAAACTCAGCAGAAATATCGGTGCCGGAATTGACAACCTATGTCGGAAAGACTAATATGTAAGCGTAGACTAACTCTATGCTTTTTTTACGATTTAATGTTAGACATGTCTAACTTAGGAGGAGTTTTTTATGACGCTGGATCAAGGAGCCATCGGGGTGGATTACCGCATCCTCACGGTGGGGGGCGAAGGGGTGCTCCGTCGCCGCTTGCTGGATATGGGCCTGACCCCCGGCACCAAGGTGTGCATCCGCAAAGTTGCCCCCTTGGGCGACCCGCTGGAGCTCACCGTACGGGGCTACCAGCTGACGCTGCGTAAAGAGGATGCCGCCCGTATGACGGTGGCATTGTATGAAGAGGCCGCACCGGAAGGCGGCAAAGGGATGGGAGGTCGGTTCCATGGTATTCGCACTGATCGGTAACCAAAACTCCGGCAAAACCACCCTGTTTAACCAGCTGACCGGCAGCAACCAGCATGTGGGCAACTTCCCCGGGGTTACGGTGGAAAAGAAAATGGGCCCCGTAAAAGGGTTAAAGGATGTCCAGGTGGTGGACCTGCCCGGCATCTATTCCCTTTCCCCCTATACCAGTGAAGAGCTGGTCAGCCGGGATGTATTGCTAAAGGATAAGCCCGATGCCATTATCGATATCGTGGATGCCACCAACATTGAGCGCAACCTGTATTTGACGCTGCAGCTCATGGAGCTGGGCCTGCCCATCATCGTGGCCCTTAACATGATGGACGAGGTGCGGGAAAGCGGCACTACCATCGACATCGCCGCCATGGAAAAGGAGCTGGGCATCCCCATGGTGCCCATCGCCGCCAACAAAAACGAGGGTGTGGATGAGCTCATCCGTCGGGCGGTGGAAACGGCAAAAAACCGTGCCGTGCCTGAGCACTTTGATTTCTGCACCCAGGCCGTCCATAAGGCCATCCACAGCATTGCCCATATTGTGGAGGAAAAGGCAAAAGCCGCGGGCCTTGCCCCCCGGTTTGCCTCCACCAAGCTCATCGAAGGGGATGCCCCCATGGAAGAGCTGCTGGGCGTCAGCGAGGTGGAAAAGGACATCATCGGTCATATTGTGGATGAAATGACGGATACCCTGGGTACCGACCGGGAGGCCGCCATTGTGGATATGCGCTACAGCTATATTGAAGAGCTTTGCGGCAAAACCGTGAAAAAGACGGGGGAAAGCAAGGCCCAGCAGCGCAGCTACCGCATCGACAGCGTTTTGACCCACAAGTACCTTTCCATCCCCATCTTTATTGGGGTCATGGCTACCATCTTTTATTTGACCTTCGGCCCCGTGGGCACCTATTTGGCAGATGGCTTTTCTGCCCTGGTGGATAGCGGCATCGCCTATGTGGATGGGTTTTTGACGGCCGCCGCCGTGAGCGATTGGCTCCATTCCCTGGTCATTGATGGTATTTTAGCGGGCGTGGGCAGCGTACTTTCCTTCCTGCCCCCCATTTTGATGCTGTTCTTCTTCCTCTCCATTTTGGAGGATACGGGCTATATGGCCCGCGTGGCCTTTGTGATGGACCGCCTGCTCCGTAAGATCGGCCTCAGCGGCCACAGTTTGGTGCCCATGCTTGTGGGCTTTGGGTGCAGCGTGCCCGCCATTATGGCAGCCCGCACTTTGTACAGCGAAAGCGACAGGAAGATCAGCATCTTCTTGGTGCCCTTTATGTCCTGCGGGGCAAAGCTGCCCATTTACGCAGCCTTCACCGCAGCCTTCTTCCCCCACAACGCCTCTTTGGTGGTCACCGGCCTTTATGTGCTGGGCGTCATCGTGGCCATCTTTGCGGCATGGCTATTGCGGAACACCGCCTTTAAGGGCAACCCCGTACCCTTTATTATGGAGCTGCCCGCTTACCGCTTCCCCACAGTGAAGAACGTCATGCTCCACATGTGGGATAAAGCCAAGGAGTTCATCAAACGGGCCTTTACCATCATCTTTGCGGCTTCGGTGGTCATTTGGTTCTTAAACACCTTTAACTGGCAGTTCAACATCGTTGCAGACAATGCCGACAGTATCCTGGCCTCCATCGGCCGGTTGATCGCCCCCATCTTTGCACCTTTGGGCTTTGGGGATTGGCGGGCCAGCACCGCACTCATCACCGGCCTAACCGCCAAAGAGACGGTGGTCAGCACGCTAAGCGTGTTGACCGGCGCCACCTCCGATGCCGCCCTGACCCCCGCTTTACAGGGGTTGTTCAGCCCCTTGAGTGCGGTATCCTTTTTGGTGTTCACCCTGTTATACATGCCCTGCGTGGCAGCTTTGAGTGCCACCCGTAAAGAGCTGGGCTCCGGCAGGTTAGCGCTTAGCGCCATGGCCTTCCAAACCGCCATGGCATGGGCGGTGGCCCTGGTGGTGTTCACCTTCGGCAAACTCCTTGGGCTGGGCTAAGCACCCAAATGCCCCTTTTTGCATAGCATAAAAAGGAGTGATCAAATGTTAGAACCTATTCTCATCGCCGCCATTGCCATTGGGCTGTATTTTGCGGTGGCGTCCATCATCAAAAACAAAAACAGCTGCGGCGGGTGCTGCAGCGGCTGCCCCCACAGCGGCGGGTGCCATCAAAGTAAACAAGAGGGGGATGCTCCCCAATAAAAAAAGCCTCCTGAAGGAGGCTTTTTTTGCACCCTTTTTCCCCCTGGGCATACCATACCATAGCCGAATTCAGCTTTATGGTAGGAGGGATGGGGATGGATGGCATCCGCACCAGTTTAAAGGATCTTCAAATGGGGCAAAGGGGCTATGTGACGGGGCTTTTGTGCAGTGGTACTGAGCGTAGGCGATTGCTGGATCTTGGCTTGTGCCCCGGCAGCAGGGTAACGGCCTTACACAAAAGCCCCTTTCACGGGCCTGTGGCCTATGGGGTGCTGGGGGCGGTCATCGCCCTAAGGGGTGCCGATGCTGCCCACGTTCAGGTTGCGCTGCAGGGGGATGGGGACAGATGAAAACACACGCCCAGAACCACGCAGCATCATCCAATGCACCCTCTGCCGGCTATACCATCGGCCTTGGGGGCAACCCCAATGTGGGCAAAAGCACGGTGTTCAACGCCTTAACGGGGATGCACCAGCACACGGGCAACTGGCCGGGCAAAACGGTGGCCGGGGCCAGGGGTACCTGTAAACACCGGGGCGAAACTTACACGCTGGTGGATATCCCCGGTACCTATTCCCTTGTGGCTAACTCCCCTGAGGAGGAAGTCGCCCGGGATTACATCTGCTTTGGGGATGCCGATGCTTTGATCTTAGTGGTGGATGCCACCTGCCTATTGCGCAATCTGGGCTTTGTCATCCAGGTGCTGGAGGCCGTCAACAGCGCGGTGCTGTGCGTAAATTTGATGGACGAAGCCGCAAAAAAGGGCATCCGGGTGGATCTTGCCGCTCTTTCAAAAGCCCTTGGCATCCCCGTCATCGGGGCGGCGGCCCGCAGCGGCCAGGGCGTAAAAGAGGTGATGGATGCAGCGGCCAGGGCGGCAAAGGGCGAAAAGGGCCCATACTGCAATGTGCCTTACCCAAGTGCGGTGGAAGCTGCCATTTCAGAGCTGCTTCCCCATGTAAGCGCCCTTTGCCCCCGGGTTAGCAGCCGGTTTGTGGCCCTCAGGCTGCTGGAGGGGGATCAAGCGTTTATTGAGCGGATGGAACAGCACTACGGTTTTTCTGCCGCTGCCCTTGCCGCCCACATAGAGCGCGCCCGGGATGCCCTTGTGGCGGGGGGCATGGGGCCGGAACAACTGCAGGATGCCGTTACGGCTGGGGTATCTAAATTGGCCCACCGGGTGTTTGCCGCCGCCGTAACGGAACCCGGGCACTGCCATCAAAGGGACCGCCGGCTGGATGCCCTTTTGACCCACCCCGTCTATGGCGTGGGGGTAATGCTCCTGCTGCTCTTTTGCATCTTTTACCTGACCATGGAGGGGGCCAACTACCCATCGGCCTGGCTGAGCCGGGTGCTGAGCAGCCTGGGCAGCACCCTTTCCGGCATGGCTGCATCATGGGGGGCGCCTTCTTGGCTGTGCGGCCTGCTCTTTGATGGCATCTACCGCACCTTAAGCTGGGTAGTCTCCGTGATGCTGCCCCCCATGGCCATCTTTTTTCCGCTGTTTACATTGCTGGAGGATTCCGGCTACCTGCCCCGCATCGCCTTTAACCTGGATGGGGTGTTCCACCGTGCCGGGGCCCACGGCAAACAGGCCCTTACCATGGCCATGGGCTTTGGGTGCAACGCCTGCGCCGTGATGGGCTGCCGCATCATTGATAGCCCACGGGAGCGGCTCATCGCCATTTTGACCAATAATTTTGTGCCCTGTAACGGCCGATTCCCCACGCTTATTGCCCTCATCACCATGTTTTTTGCGGGCAGCGGGGGGCAGATGGCATCGGCGCTCATATTGATAGGGGTGATCCTCTTCGGCATCCTCATGACCTTCGCCGTTTCCTCCCTTTTAAGCCGCACGGTGCTAAAAGGGGTGCCCTCCGCCTTCACGTTGGAGCTGCCCCCCTACCGCCGCCCCCAGGTTGTAAAGGTCATCATCCGTTCTGTGTTTGACCGTACCTTGTTTGTGCTGGGCCGGGCGGCTGCGGTGGCGGCCCCGGCAGGCGCACTCATTTGGCTGCTCAGCAATACCATGGTGGGGGGCAGCAGCGTGCTGGGCCACCTTACCCGGCTGCTCCACCCTCTGGGCAGCCTCATGGGTATGGATGGCACCATCCTGTTGGCCTTTTTGCTGGGCCTGCCCGCCGGGGAGATCGTCATGCCCATCCTGCTCATGGGGTATTTAAACGCAGGGACCCTTGTGGAACTGGGCAGCCTTGGTGCCCTCCATGGGGTGCTCACGGCAAACGGCTGGACGGTGATCACAGCCATCTGCACCATGGTGTTTTCTTTGTGCCATTTTCCCTGCGGCACCACGCTGTGGACCATCTACCGGGAAACGGGCAGCGCAAAATGGACGCTTTTCAGCGCGATTTTACCCACCCTAATGGGTATGGTTTTATGCATGACCATCGCTTTTGTGGGCAGACTACTGCTATGATTTGTGTTTTGTTTAGTGAAGTGGAAGATATTGGGCGAAAAACCCGTAAATCTATTGGGTATTTTCAGAAAAAGATTGTCATTTTCACAAGATAATGTGTGTCATTATGAGTAATCACAAGAAAAATATGTTATAATGTCTCCAAATCAACTTCTAAGGAGTTCGTTATGACAACATCCCAACGCAGAATGCGGATCCTGGACATCATTCAAGACAACAAATCGGTAGAGGTAAATAACCTGGCGAAGATGTTCTCCGTCTCCACCATGACCATCCGCAGGGATCTTGCCATTTTTGAAAAGCAGGGGCTTATTACCACCAACTATGGCGGTGCCTACTTAAACCAGGGCACCAGTGTGGACGCCAGCTTTTCCTTAAAATCCGGCCAGCGCATCGAAACCAAACGGGCCATCGGTTACGAGGCTGCCAAGCTGGTGGAAGACGGCGATACCATCATTATGGATTGCGGCACCACCGTACTGCAGATGGCCAAATATCTGCAGGATAAACGCATCACCATCATTACCAACTCCTGGGCGCTGATCAACTACTTCCGCTCCAACAGCAAGGTGACTTTGATCCTCGCCCCCGGCGAATACAAAGAAAACCACGCAGGTGTGGTAAGCGAGATGACCATGCGCTTCTTTGAGGACCTCAATGCGGATAAAACCTTCCTGGGCACCCAGGGGCTGGATATCGACCGGGGCGCTACCGTGGCGGATTTTATGGAGTGCAGCATCAAGCGCACCATGCTCCTTGCCGGTAAAATGAAGGTTCTGCTGTGCGATCACAACAAGTTCGGCCAGACCTTCCTGGTAAAAGAGGCCGACATCAGCGAAGTTGATTATCTTGTTACCGATAACCAGTCCGACCCCACCTACCTCCAGCGCATCCGGGAGATGGGTGTGGAAGTCCGGGTGGCAGAATAAAAAACAAGGGGCCCAGCGCGGCCCCTTTTGTTTGGAGGATGAAATGACAACACAGCTTTCCCCCATGGCATTGGCCTTACTGGGCACGGGCTTCACCTGTTTGATGACGGCAGCAGGCGCCGCCATGGTATTCTTTTTTAAAAAGGAGATCAGCCAGAACCAGCAGCGCATCTTTTTAGGCTTTGCGGCGGGCATCATGATCGCCGCATCGGTGTGGTCTCTGTTGATCCCCGCCATTGAAATGGCGGAAGAACAGCAGATGATCGGCTACATCCCCGCGGCGGGCGGCTTTTTGCTGGGCGGCCTGTTTTTGCTGGTGCTGGATCGTCTCTTGCCCCATTTACATGTGGATTGCGACACCCCCGAGGGCCTGCCCTGTTCCTTTAAGCGGACCACCATGCTGGTGCTGGCAGTCACCCTCCATAACATCCCGGAGGGTTTGGCAGTTGGCTTGACCCTGGGTCTTGCGGGGGAAGGTGCTGCATCCCTGGGTGCGGGGCTGGTCCTTGCACTGGGCATGGGTCTGCAGAACTTCCCCGAAGGCGCAGCCATCTCCCTGCCCCTAAAGCGGGAGGGGCTCAGTAACGGCAGATCGTTCCTCTTTGGGGCGCTCAGCGGTGTGGTGGAGCCCATCGCGGGGGTCATCGGCGTGCTTCTTTCCGGCGTACTGGGTACGGCCATGCCCTGGCTGCTGTCCTTCGCCGCCGGCGCCATGATCTACGTTGTGGTGGAAGAGCTCATCCCCGAGGCCCATCTGGGCGAGCATTCCCACGCCGGAACTTTAAGCGTCATGGGCGGTTTTATGGTGATGATGATCTTAGACATCGCCCTCGCCGCCGGGTGATAACGGAAGATCTTTGGGAGAACGTTACCCCTCCGGGGGCCTAAGAAACTTTTTGAAAAAAGTTTCTTAGGGATCTTCAAAAACTTTAAATGGCAGGATGCACCTACGGTGCCTCCTGCTTTTTTGTTACGCCAATGCACTTTCAGTGCCTTGGCAGGGGGTGGTTTGGGATGGGGTTGGAGTATACATGGAGGAAGTAACAAAAGATTCTTCGTCGTTACACTCCTCAGAATGACAGTACAAAAGGGCTGCACAGAAAACAAACCCCGCAACAAAGATGTTACGGGGCCGTTGTTTGTTATTATCATATTCACCCTATGCGCTGCGCACAGGGGAGCGGCAACTTGCCGCCCGTGCACATTCGTGCCCGGTGCTTTTTGTTTTGCCGTTGGACGAAGTATTCGTATTACTGCAGGCCTATGCCCGCGGTGTGGCACCGGCCACTGGCCGGCAGGATGCACCTACGGTGCCTCGGCAGGGGGTGGAGCCGAACGCGCGAAGCGAGCATGTGAGGCGGAAGCGCAGCAGCGTGCCCCCTTGGGTATGAGGAAAGGAGGATACATAGCAGCCGACTATTCCGAACTGTGGAGTAGAGCCCTAGGGGGAACTAACGCCGCGGCTGATACCGCTGGAACGAACGAATATGTTACCGCGTACATTTGCCTGCGGCGTGCCCGCGGGGGCTCCCCGCCCCCTGGCCCACCTGCAATGAAGCTAAGATTGTGCTTGTCGTTGCTTATCATTTGTGAGATGTACACAAAAAACAAACCCCGTAACAAAGATGTTACGGGGTCGTTATTTTAGCTAACAAGCGAACCTATGCGTTGCCACATGGGTCCAGGCTCAGCCTGGCTTACCAGTTGTAAGCGTCGGTAGCTTCTACGTGGCCGGTTACGATGTCGCCCATCTTGCACATGCCGTGGCTGGGGAAGATGGTTTCGAGCTCGAGGATCTCTTCGTCGGAGAACTGAACGTCGAGAGCGGCCAGGGTGTCATGCAGCATCTCGATGGTACGGGGACCAGCCAGGATGGAGCTGACTTCGGGGTTGTGGAGCAGCCATGCCTGAGCCAGGATGGCCTCGGCTACGCCCTTCTTCTCGGCAAAAGCCTTGAATTTGAGCAGCTGCTCTTTCTGGTAGTCATGCAGGGTGCGGCCGGCGCTGCGGGGGCCGGGATCGCTCATGGCTTTGCCGGAGAGGTGGCCACCGCCAACGGGGCTGTAGCACATCAGGCCCATGCCATGCTTACGCAGAGCGGGGATAACTTCCAATTCGGGCTGACGGGTTACCAGGTTGTAACGGTGCTGATCGCAGATCAAGCCCATCATGCCGAAGTCGTGGGCAACCTTGTTGCACTCGGCCAGGTCGGTAGCGGAGAAGGCGGAGGAAGCAACATAGTCAAATTTGCCCTGGAAGTACTGTGCGCTGAAAGCGGACCACAGCTCAGTCCATTTTACACTGCGGTCTACGCGGTGCATCATGTAGATTTCTACATGGTCGGTCTGCAAACGGCGGAGGGAGTCATCCAGGTGACGACGGATCTTCCAGCCGGAAAGACCACGCATGTTGTTGGCGCCGTCCAGCTCAGCGGTTTCGCCCACAGCTGCGTTGAACTTGGTGCACATAACAACTTTTTCACGGCGGCCGCCGCCCTGGGCGAACCATTTGCCGATGATTTCTTCGCTCTTGCCGCCGCCGTAAGCGTTAGCGGAATCGAAGAAGGTGATGCCGTTGTCAAGAGCTTCGTCCATAATGCGGAAGCTTTCTTTTTCATCAGCCAGGCGGCCAAAGGCCATGGTGCCCAAGCAGATGCGGCTTACGTACAGACCGGATTTACCCATCTTGTTGTACTGCATAGTAACATCTCTCCTTATTCGGATTTTCCATAGCAATGCCATGGTACAAAATTAGTACCCTAATTATTGCATATTTACAGCCATATTACAAGCAACCCTCCGTAAAAATTTCCCATAGAGCAGAAATAGAAAGGCGGACGGATGGCTATGATGGTGCGGCAGATTGATGCGGGTTTTTGCCCGGGCGGCCGGTGGCCGGAACCACGTTGTCAGCATATAGATTTGCAGAGAAATAATATTAAAATACCCCGTGATGTCGCTGGCTGCTTTTTATCGTCATTGTAAAAATAAAACGACCCCGCAACGATGTTATGGGCGCGGAGTCGAGCGCTGCCAGTGGCAGAGCCAGCGTGCCGCTGGACCCTTGCCGCGGGCCAATGGAGGATGATAAACCAGCAACGCCCCAGCGGCACGAGTAAGGGGGAGTACAGAGGAAGCGAATAAAAGCGCAGAGAGGAAAGAAGGATGCGCAGCAGCCGACTATTCCGGACTGTGGGGCGGAGCCCTAGGGGGAGAGATTATGCCGCGGCCAATACCGATGGAACCAAAGCATGTATTACCGCGTAACTCGTCCGCGACATGTCAGCGGCGACTCGCCGCCCCCGCCCGCGGTATGCCCGCAGGGGCTCCCTGCTCGTCCCCTGGCCCACCTGCAATGATGCTAAGCCTGTACAAGCCGTTATTTATTCCTTATGAGATGTTCGCACAAAACAAAAACCCAAAGGTTTTACGGGGTGGTTGATTATTATCCAAAAATTAACCCAGCGCGCTGCGCACAGGGGAGAGGGCACTGCCCTCCGCCTCCACCTCCGGCTTCGCCTGTTTCTTTCGCAATCTTTCGCACCGGCCGGTGGCCGGAACCACGCCGCGGGCAAATGTATGTGATGGTACAGGCTGTTAATCCAGCGGTAGCTTTGCAAGGCACAAGTTAGGAATTCATAAAACAAAACGACCCCGCAACGATGTTACGGGCGCGGGGCCGAGCGCTGCCAGTGGCAGAGCCAGCGTGACGCTGGACCCTTGCCGCGGGCCAATGGAGGATGATAAACCAGCAACGCCCCAGCGGCACGAGTAAGGGGGAGTACAGAGGAAGCGAATAAAAGCGCAGCAGTGTGCCCCCCTTGGGTATGAGGAAAGAAGGGTGCGCAGCAGCCGACTATTCCGAACTGTGGGGGGTATTACAGCGAACCTATGCGTTGCGCACATGGGTCCAGCAGGCTGAGCCTGCACCCATGTAGCATCGCTTGAGGTACTGCTAATAAATAAAACAAAACCCCGCACAGAAATCTGTACGGGGTCGTTGTTTGCTTTATGCAACGTCACCTATGCGCTGACACGTGTCAGCAGCGCCGGCGAGTCACCGCTCCCGTCCCCGGCTTCGCCTGTTTCTTTAGCAATCTATTGTAAAAACAAAACCACCCCGCAACGATGTTACGGGGTGGTTGTTAGCTAACAAGCGAACTCATGCGCTGCGCACATGGGTCCAGGCTCAGCCTGGCTTACCAGTTGTAAGCGTCGGTAGCTTCTACGCGGTCGGTTACGACGTCGCCCATCTTGCACATGCCGTGGCTGGGGAAGATGGTCTGGAGCTTGTTGATCTGCTCGTCGGTGAGTTTGACATCCAGAGCAGCAATGGAATCCTGCAGCATCTCGCTGGTGCGGGGGCCGGCCAGGATAGCGCTTACATCGGGGTTCTGGAGCAGCCATGCCTGGGCCAGGATGGGCTCTTTTACGCCGATCTCTTCAGCCAGCTCTTTGAAAGCGGTGAGCTGAGCTTTCTGATAGTCGTGCAGGGTGCGGCCCTTGGAACGGGGGCCGGGTTCGGTCATGGCCTTGCCGGAGAGGTGGCCGCCGCCCAGGGGGCTGTAGCACAGGAGGCCCATGCCATGCTTACGCAGAGCGGGGATGACTTCCAGTTCGGGCTGACGGGTTACCAGGTTGTAACGGTGCTGGTCGCACAGCAAGCCCATCATGCCATATTTCTCGGCTTCGTAGTTGGCGTTGGCCAGGTCGGTAGCGGAGAAAGCGGAGGAAGCAACGTAGTCCAACTTGCCCTGATACTGAGCAACTTTGAAGGCGGGCCACAGTTCGTTCCAGCCTACACTGCGGTCGCCGCGGTGCATCATGTAGATCTCAACGTGGTCGGTCTGGAGACGACGGAGGGAGTCATCCAGGTGACGACGGATCTTCCAAGCAGACAGGCCGCCCTTGTTGTTGGCGCCGTCCTGCTCGCCCATGGGGGCGTTGAACTTGGTGATCAGAACAACTTTTTCACGACGGCCGCCGCCCTGGGCGAACCATTTGCCGATGATCTCTTCGCTCTTGCCGCGGCCATAGATGTTAGCGGTGTCGAAGAAGGTGATGCCGTTGTCCAAAGCTTCGTCCATAATGCGGAAGCTCTGCTGCTCGTCGCACAGGGGGCCGAAAGCCATGGTGCCCAAGCAGATGCGGCTGACGTACAGACCGGATTTGCCAATCTTGTTGTAAACCATTGTACAGTCTCTCCTTTAATTGATATTTCTGCAGCATAGCTACAGTTATACACAGTACGGTGATATTATCGCATAAATCCGTTGGGATGACAAGAGATACCAGTTTTGTTATTGCATGATTTCCAATATTTGAATCTGCACACACCGGGCAGGCTGAGCCTGCACCCCCGTGACAGCGTACCGGGCGGCAAGTTGCCGCTTCCGTGTGTCAACGCACCGGTTTTCTATAAAAGCATATCTGCACATCCCGTAAAACCCAGGCCTGCTCCCTGCCATCTTCTGCAAAAATAAAACGACCCCATAACGATGTTACGGGCGCGGAGCCGAGCGCTGCCGGTGGCAGAGCCAGCGTGCCGCTGGACCCTTGCCGCGGGCCAATGAAGGATGATAAACCAGCAACGCCCCAGCGGCACGAGTAAGGGGGAGTACAGAGGAAGCGAATTAAAGCGCAGAGAGGAAAGGAGGATGCGCAGCAACCGACTATTCCGAACTGTGGGGGGTATCACAGTGAACCTATGCGCTGACACATGTCAGCAGCGCCGGCGAGTCGCCGCCTCCGCCTCCGGCTTCGCCTGTTTCTTTCGCACCGGCCGGTGGCCGGAACCACGCCGCGGGCAAATGTATGTGATAGTATAGGCTGTTAACCCAGCGGTAGCTTTGCAAAGCACAAGTTAGCAGTCCATAAAATAAAACGACCCCATAACGATGTTACGGGGTCGCTATTTTAGCTAACAAGCGAACCTATGCGCTGCGCACATGGGTCCAGGCAGGCTGAGCCTGCACCCTCGTGGCAACGCACAGGTATCATTTATATAAAACAAAACCACCCCATAACGATGTTACGGGGTGGCTGTTAGCGATATAACCTATGCGCTGACATGTGTCAGCAGCGACGGCGAGTCGCCGCCCCGCATCCGGCTTCGCCTGACTTTTTAGCAATCTTTCGTAAAAATAAAACCACCCCGCAACGATGTTACGGGGTGGTTGTTAGCTAACAAGCGAACCTATGCGTTGCCACATGGGTTCAGGCTCAGCCTGGCTTACCAGTTGTAAGCGTCGGTAGCTTCTACGCGGTCGGTTACGACGTCGCCCATCTTGCACATGCCGTGGCTGGGGAAGATGGTCTGGAGCTTGTTGAGCTGTTCGTCGGTGAACTTAACATCCAGAGCTTTGATGGTATCCTGGAGCATCTCGCTGGTGCGGGGGCCGGAAAGGATAGCGCTTACATCGGGGTTCTGGAGCAGCCATGCCTGAGCCAGGATGGGTTCTTTTACGCCCATTTCTTCGGCCAGAGCTTTGAACTCGGTCAGCTGCTTGATCTGGTAGTCATGCAGGGTGCGGCCCTTGGAACGGGGGCCGGGGTTGGTCATGGCGTTGCCGGAGAGGTGGCCGCCGCCCAGGGGGCTGTAGCACAGCAGACCCATGCCATGCTTACGCAGAGCGGGGATGACTTCCAATTCGGGCTGACGGGTTACCAGGTTGTAACGGTGCTGGTCGCACAGCAGGCCCATCATGCCGTACTTCTCGGCTTCGTGGTTGGCAACAGCCAGATCGGTAGCGGAGAAAGCGGAGGAAGCAACGTAGTCCAGCTTGCCCTGATACTGAGCAGCTTTGAAAGCGGGCCACAGTTCGTTCCAGCCAACGGTGCGGTCTACACGGTGCATCATGTAGATCTCAACGTGGTCGGTCTGGAGGCGCTTCAAAGAAGCATCCAGGTTACGACGGATCTTCCATGCGGACATGCCGCCCACGCCGTTGGGGCCGTCCAGCTCTTTGTCGCATGCTGCGGGGAACATCAGCTTGGTGATGAGAACGACCTTCTCACGACGGCCGCCGCCCTGGGCGAACCATTTGCCGATGATCTCTTCGCTCTTGCCGCCGGCGTATACGTTAGCGGTGTCGAAGAAGGTGATGCCGTTGTCCAAAGCTTCGTCCATGATGCGGAAGCTCTGCTGCTCGTCGCACAGACCGCCGAAAGCCATGGTGCCCAGGCAGATGCGGCTTACGTACAGACCGGACTTACCAACTTTGTTGTAAACCATTGTACATACACTCCTTTATGAGTTGTTTTGTATCCATACCATGCGCTGCAGGCAAAACCGCACAGGCCGGTTATGATAACGTATTTGTATTATTTCATGGGTAAATCGGCACTGTCAAGGGAGGATGATGCGTGAAAGAATCCAGAAAACAATCCTTTCATTTTTTGAAATTTGAAATGCCTGTTTTTCCCATGAATACTGGGTTTTTAGCCCTTAAATGCTCACTGCGGCAAGGGCTGCACCCAGAAGGTTTGTATCATTGCATTCTTTAATGACATAGCTGCGGCCCATCTCTTTGGCAAACTCTTTTAAGTAGTGTTCGATCCACCTGCGGTACGCCGGGAACTTCCAATAGGTGCTGCCCTCTGCAGCGATGCAGGCGGGGCGCTCAGGGGTCTTGCCCATATCCCCCTGCTCCATAACCGAACTGAGCACCAGTGCCACGCATTTGCCGGAGCGGCGGAGCAGCATATCAAACACCTTGGCGGCTACATCCCGCTCGTGGTCATCGGGCAGCAGATCGCTGATCTTGCCCTTTTTATAGGGGTTTTGCATGAATTCATTGAGCTCTTTTGTGGTCAATTCCAGATGGCTGTGGGGCTCAGCGGTCTTTAAGATGCCCTCTTCCACGGCGATGTCAAAGAGATGCCCGGCCAGGGGGCCAAAGAAGGCGCCGGCCGTCATCTTTTCGTAGTTAAAGCTGCGCTTGCTGCTCACCTCGTGGACGAGGCGCACATCGGCACTGCCGTGGATGAACCCTTTAAAGGCGCCGGCTTCCGCGTTGATGATCATCCGCTCCCCTTTAAAGTTGGGATACTTTTCCACCTTTTTTGCATCCTCAATATAGGCGCAGTTGGTACCCGTGCCTAAAATAAAGCCTATGAAGCCATCGTAATCGGATTCGTTTTCCTGGGCCAGGGCACCCATCAAGGTGGCAGTGGTATCGTTTAACACCATGGTATTCATGGCAGGTTTGCCCCGCTGTAACAGGATCTCATTTAATTCCTTGGCCAGCATGGTGTTTTCGATGCCGGTCACCACCACGCCTTTGCCCATGCCGCCCACCAGGGCATCGCCGTTCTCCTGGATGGTAGCTTCATAGGAAAAGCAGAACCCGCAGTTGCTGCCTTCTTCCACCAAAGGCTCCACCATATCGGCCAGCTGGTTCAAAAGGCCCTGTTTATCCACCGGGCTGAGGGAACCGGGCATGGGGCACCGGGTCAGGTCGCTCAGATCCACCCCATCCGCTTTTGCGATGCCCTTGGCCACCCTAAGGTTGGTACCGCCGGCATCCAGCACCACCACACTGCGCGGCTGTGTGGGGAAGGATTTGGGCTCTAAGTAGGTCAGCTCCATCCGTACGGAGGAGGGCTCTTTCTTTAATCCCCGGGCCATCTCTTTTAAAAAGGTCTCTTTGTCCCGGGGGAAGCCGATGAGTTCATGGTGCATCCCTTGCTGCCAGAAGAAGGACTCAATGGTTTTTTGCATAATTGGGCTCCTTTCCCACCATAAGCGCGAATGTATTACCCTCAGTATAACGGAAAACCGGCCCGTTGCAGAGCCTTTTTTTGCAAAAAAGATGCATTCTAAAGAAGATATTCAAAAGTTGATGGAAAACCCCTGCGCATTGTAAAATGGATGACACACTGACATTTTTTGTGATATGATGGCACCATAGCATAAGGAGTGAGTGCCGTGAGCAAAGAAAGCCTCATTGAGGGGATCGCAGAAAACGTGCTGGTCATGCTGCCCAAAGCAAAGGCCGTTTTTAAAGATACCTACGCAAGGCGTCCCCAGTTAAAGCTGCGGGGCATCCAGGTGGTCATATTGGATCTGATCTCTCAGGAGGGGGCCATGAGCATGGGCCAGCTTTCTTCCAGGGTGGCCATCGCAAAGGCCAACACCACCCCTTTGGTTGCGGACCTCATTGAAAAGGGGCTGCTGCTGCGCCGCCGGTATGAAAAGGACCGTCGTGTCGTCCTCATTGACCTTACCGAGGAAGGCCGGGCCCTGCACAGGCAGATCCACGAAGAAAACATGGCCCTGTTTAAAGAAAAACTGTGCACCCTGGATGACGGCACCTTATGTAAACTTGACGAAGTCGTCCGTTCCTTAACGGGCGTGCTGGATCACTGGCTTAGCCTGCCTTAAGAAAAATAAGCAAACAAAAAAGCCCCCAAGGGGCTTTTTTTGTTTTATAGATCCCGCAGTTCAATGGTTTTGCGGATGACCTCATCGGCTTCCTCTTCAGAGGGCACATGGATGTTTTGCGATTCCTCCTTGGGGCAGCTTTCGCGATTCTTCTGCTGCTCCACCATTTCCATGATCTTGTTCACCAGGTCATCGGCGCTGTTGGGTTTGCCCAGCTTGCGCTGCATGGTGAGGATCTGGCTTAGCCGCTCCGGCTCGGAAAGGAGGCCCATGACTGCCTCGGCGGGGGTGTAGCGGTCGTTGGACATGATGCCCGCCCCGTGGGCTGCTAAAAACAGGCAGTTGCGCTCCTCCAGCCCGGGGATGGGGTCCAAGAGGATCATGGGCAGGTTTTTCGCCAATGCTTCCGAGGTGGAAAGGCCGCCGGGCTTGGTGAGGATCATATCGCTGGCGTCCATCATCACTTCCACATTGTTGACGAAGCCATAGGTATGTACCGTCTTTTTGGTTTTTAATGCGCTGATCTTTTCATACATCTTCTGGTTTTTGCCGCAGACCACCAGCATCTGCAAATCCATGGGCAAAGCATCCAGGGATTGCACCACCTGGGGCAGGTTGCCAAAGCCCATGCTGCCGCTCATGATGAGCACCGTGGGTTTATCCTCAATGCCCAGCTCTTTGCGGGCATCGGCCTTGGGCATGGCGGATGCAAACCGATTGTGGATGGGGATGCCATGGGGGAAGAGCTTTTCACCGGGGATGCCCCGGGCAATGGCGCTGTGGCACAGGGCTTCTGCCGAAAGGACGTAGAGGTCCAGCTCGGTATCCTCCCACATGGGCAGCAGGGTGAAATCCGTATTGACCCCAATAAAGGGGATGTTAAGCCCCATCCGCTTACGGATGTAGGTCAAAATAATGCCGGCAAACACATGGGTGCATACGATGGCATCGGGCTCAAAGGATTGGATGAGTTTCACGATCTCCTTATAAAACCAGGTGGCAATGAGCTTGCCGGTGCCCTGGCGGGAACGGACTTTGTTTTCTTTGAGCATATCATCGTACATCTTCTTCCATACACCGGGGGCGTGGAGGGTCATGCTCACGTAGACTTTATCCACAGAGTTGGCCACCAGCTTGCTGGACTGCAGCAGGGTATCCATCATGACGCTTTCGATGCCTTTGCGGGTGCAGGCTTCCACCACCGCTTTTCCGCAGGAGTTATGCCCCTGCCCTGCCGTTACCGATAATACAAGTACTTTCATTTGCTTCACCCTCTTGCGGCTTTGTCCATGGCGGCCACCGCCCGTTTAAAGGAATCCAGGTAATCGCTGCCGCTAAAATCCACGGTGGTGTCATCCACCATTGTGCCAAAGAGATCGG
>SVGV01000016.1 GCA_015056185.1 Clostridiales bacterium
GAGGGGGTTACCGTAAAAGAGGGCATCTTCATGGCGGATATGAAGGTGGGCCTTATTAACGACGGCCCCGTTACCATCTTACTTGACAGCAGAAAGGTGTTTTAAATGATAGAGGATCATGTTTATATGGTAGCTACCGCCCCCGCAGGGGCCATGTGCTATTACTACGCCATGGGGGAAGATGCGGTTTTGATCGATTGCGGGTTAAATGCCCACGGCTTGTGCGAAGCTGCCGAAAAGAACGGCCACAAGCTTCGGGCGGTGCTTTTGACCCACTGCCATTATGACCACATCTGCGGCCTGCCTGCACTTATTGAGGCTTACCCCCATGTGCCCATTTACATCCACGAAGATGACTTAGCGGGCTTAAACGATGCCGATTATAACGTAAGCGGCCTCTTTGGGGTAACGGATTTCCCCACCATCCCCGCCGTGCCCTTTACCGATGGTGAAAAGCTTGCCTTTGGCAATGTGCAGCTCACGGCCATCCACACCCCCGGCCATACCATGGGCAGCAGCTGCTTTACCGACGGCATGCGCATCTTTTCTGGCGATACCCTCTTTTGCGGCGGCATCGGCCGGGCGGACCTCCCCGGGGGGGATCACGAGACCCTCATCGCATCCATCCACAATAAGCTGATGGTGCTACAAAGCGAACTTAGCGTACTGCCCGGCCACGGCAAGGGCACCACCTTATTTAACGAATCCATCTTTAACCCCTTCTTGCAGGTGTAATATGATATCCGTTTTGACGAACCAATCCGGCATCGAAAACGAACTGGGCGAACTCATCCGCCTGTTTTACCATGATACCGTGGCGTACACCCCCGTGCCCGATGCCGCCCATACCATCACCCATCTGCGCACGGAATCGGCAGAAGGGGCTAAACACACCGTCAGTATGGATGGGGAAGTGCTGTACACCCTTTTGGAAGAACCCATCGGCACCATTGAAGGGCAAAGGCTAAATAAATACACCGCAAAGCTGTGTTTGTATTTTGCCTTAGTCAAGGCCACGGGGCGGCATCAGCCCTGGGGGAGCCTGACCGGCGTGCGCCCCGTTAAGATGCTCAGCCAGCTAAATGAAATGGGCCTTAACGGCGAACGGGTGCTTAGGGATACCTTTGGCGTCAGCGAAAGCCGCATCGCCTTAAGCCGGGCCATTTTAAAGGTGCAGCAAAAGATGACGGTGCCCAAGGATAGCTTTGGCATCTACATCGGCATTCCCTTCTGCGTCAGCCGGTGCCATTATTGTAGTTTCCCCGGGATGGTGGCAAAGCCCGCCGTGCACGAAGCTTATTTTGACGCCCTGTGTTTGGAGATGGAAGCCGCCGCAGCCGCCCTTTCTTCGGCGGGCAAAACCATCAACAGCCTGTACATCGGCGGGGGCACGCCCACCAGCTTTAGCGAGGAACTCACCGAGCGGCTGCTGTGCCGTGCACGCAGCTTGTTCCCCGATGTGGAATTCACCTTGGAGGCAGGCCGGCCCGATACCATCACCAAGGCAAAGCTGCTTTCCGCAAAACGCCATGGGGTCACGCGGCTGTGCATCAACCCCCAAACCATGAACGATAAAACATTGGCTACCATCACCCGCAGCCACGGCGCAAAGGACATCGTGGCCTGCTATGATCTCGCCCGCAGTTTGGGCTTTACCCACATCAATGCGGACCTCATCGCGGGGCTGAGTGGCGAAGATTTTACAGATTTCGCCCATACTATGGAGGAGATCACCCGCATCGCCCCCGAGAGCGTCACCATCCACACCTTAGCCTTAAAGCGGGGCAGCAAAATCAAGGAGCAAGGCTATGAGCATGAGCGGGAAGGGGAGATCGCCCAAATGGTGGATCACGGCCGTGAGACCCTCATGGCCCTGGGGTACCGCCCCTACTACCTCTACCGGCAAAAGTACATGGCGGGCAATCTGGAAAACGTGGGTTACGCCAAAGAAGGCAAAGAGTGCCTTTACAACGTGTGCATGATGGATGATCTATCCAGCGTCCTCGCCTTAGGCGCAGGGGCCATCAGTAAGATCATCACCGGCAGCCGCATCGAGCGGCACCCCAATGCAAAGGATGTTAAGCTCTATATGGAGCGCATCGAAGGCATCTGTGCAAAATATGCCGCCATCCTCCGTTGACAAAGGCCGGCGGCGCACCGTATAATCAAACAGATATGAATAGCGGTAACGATGAGGAGGAGTACCCAAACCTTTCCCTAAGGGAGCCCAGGGCCTTGACTGCGAGCCCGGGCGGATGAAACGGGGTGGGGAAGACACCTTTAAACCGCACAAGCAAAAAAGTGGAGCTATGCTCAATGGGGGTGGCACCGCGGGCTGTCTGCCCGTCCCCCAATGGGTATGGGCTCTTTATTTTTAAGGAGGAAACACCATGGCATACCGGGCCTTAAAGGGCACCAAGGATGTAACGCCCAATGAAGCGCACATCTGGCACCATTTAGAAAGCACCATGCGCTCTGTCACCGCACGCTTTGGCCTGCGGGAGATCCGCACCCCCGTCATCGAACAGACGGAGCTGTTTTTGCGGGGTGTGGGCGACACCACCGACATCGTCCAGAAGGAGATGTACACCTTTAAAGATAAGGGCGATCGTTCCATCACCTTAAAGCCCGAGGGCACCGCCGGGGCTGTGCGTGCGTTTATCGAGCACAACCTTTATAACGATGCCCTGCCCCAAAAGATGTACTACTTGAACTGCCCCGTCTTCCGCTATGAGCGGCCCCAGGCCGGGAGACTTCGTGAACACCATCAGTTTGGGGTAGAGGTATTTGGCTCTGAGAGCGCCTATACCGATGCCGAGATCATCTCTTTGGCCCTTACCGTGCTGCGGGAAGTTGGCATCGATGATCTAAGCGTCAACATCAATTCCATCGGCTGCTCTGAGTGCCGGCCCAAGTACCACGAAGCCTTAAAGGCCTATTTTGCACCCCATCTGGATGAGATGTGCCCCCTGTGCAAGGATCGGTTTGAGCGCAACCCCCTGCGCCTACTGGACTGCAAAGAGGAAAAATGCAAGGCCATTGCAGCGGGTGCCCCCCGGATGATCGATTATCTGTGCCCCGATTGTGACGATCATTTTAATAAGCTTCAGAGCGCACTTAGTGCCCTTAGCATCCCCTACGCCATCGATAGCGGCATCGTCCGCGGCCTGGATTACTACACCAAAACGGTGTTTGAGATCATCTCTAACCGCATCGGCGCCCAGGGCACCGTGTGCGGCGGCGGCCGGTACGATAAACTTATGGAGATGGTAGGCGGCCCCAGCCTGCCCGGTGTGGGCTTCGGCATGGGCATGGAGCGGCTCATCATCTTACTTGAAAGCTATCAGAAACTCCCCGAGGCGAACGGCCGGTGCGATGTCTACTGCCTGTGCATGGGGGATGGGGAAGGGAGCCTGACCCTTGCAAACCGCCTGCGCCAAAGGGGCATCCGGGCGGATTTCGACCCCACCGTCCGCAGTATGAAGGCCCAGATGCGCTACGCCGAAAAGCTTGGCGCAAAGCTGGTGGCCATCGTGGGCGAGGATGAAAAGGCAAAAGGCGTGGTCCTTTTGCGCAACATGGCAACCCGTGAGCAGACCGAGGTCAGCTTGGATGGCCTTAGTGATGCCATCTTAAAGCAGTTATAAGGAGGAATCCATCATGGCAGAATTAATGGCAGGCATGCACCGCAGCCATATGTGCGGTGAGGTAAACCGTGAGTTAGTGGGGAAAGAGGTCACCTTAATGGGCTGGGCCGCTACCCGCCGCAATTTGGGCGCCCTTGTGTTTGTGGGCCTAAGGGACCGCACCGGCATCGTACAGTGCATGTTTGATGAATCCGACTACCCCTCTGATTACACCAAGGTGGAGGCCATCCGCAGCGAGTTTGTCTTGGCCCTGAAGGGCACCGTGCAGCTGCGGGAGGAGCACAACATCAACCCCAACATGAAGACCGGTGAGGTGGAAGTAAAGGTCAGCGACCTTCGCATTTTGAGCGAATCCGAAACCACCCCCTTCTACATCCAGGATGGCATCAACACCCGGGAAGAGCTGCGGCTCCAGTACCGCTACCTTGACCTGCGCCGGCCCGAGCTGCAGCAAAAATTCCTGCTGCGCCACCGCTTAAGCCAGGTGACCCGCAACTACTTGTGCGACAACGGCTTTATCGAGATCGAGACCCCCATGCTGACGAAATCCACCCCCGAAGGCGCCCGTGATTACCTCGTGCCCAGCCGCGTACAGCCCGGCAAGTTCTTCGCGCTGCCCCAATCCCCCCAGATGTTCAAACAGCTGTGCATGGTCAGTGGCTTTGATCGGTATTTCCAGATCACCAAGTGCTTTAGGGATGAAGACCTGCGGGCTGACCGCCAGCCGGAATTCACCCAGATCGATTTAGAGATGTCCTTCGTGGAGCCCGATGACATCATGACGGTGAACGAAGGGCTCATCGCTGCTCTCTTTAAAGAGGCCTGGGGCGTGGAACTTACCACTCCCTTTAACCGCATGCCCTACGCCGAGGCTATGGAGCGCTTTGGCAGCGATAAGCCCGATGTGCGCTTTGAGATGGAATTCTGCGATGTGAGCGACATCGCCTCCGATTGCGGCTTCAGCGTGTTTGAAGGCGCTGTGGCAGCCGGCGGCATGGTCAAGGGCATCTGCGTTAAGGGCGGCAACGAAAAATACAGCCGTAAGCAGCTGGATGCGCTCACTTTGTTCTGCAAGGATTACGGCGCCAAGGGCATGGCTTACATCGGCCTTAATGCAGACGGCACCTTAAAGAGCCCCATTGCTAAGTTCTTAAAAGAGGGCGTAGCCGATGCCATCATCAAAAAAATGGGCGGCCAGGCAGGGGATCTTCTGCTGTTCATCGCAGACGGCAAAAAAACCGTGGTGTATGATGCTTTGGGCAATTTGCGCTTAAAAGTGGCAAGGGATCTTGACCTCATCGATGAAGACAAGCTGGGCATTTTGTGGGTAACGGAATTCCCCATGCTGGAGTACAGCGAGGAGGACGGCCGCTACTACGCCATGCATCATCCCTTCACCAGCCCCATGGATGAGGACATCCCGCTCCTCGATACCGACCCCGGTGCCGTAAGAGCCAAGGCCTATGACCTTGTCATCAACGGCATGGAGGCCGGCGGCGGCTCCATCCGCATCCACAGTAAAGAGATGCAGCAGAAGATGTTTGAACTGTTGGGCTTTACGAAAGAGGACGCCCAGGACCGCTTTGGGTTCTTACTCAACGCCTTTGAATACGGCGTGCCCCCCCACGGCGGTTTGGCCTTCGGTTTTGACCGCCTGTGCATGATCTTGACGAAGTCCCAGAGCATCCGTGACGTCATCGCCTTCCCCAAAGTGCAGACGGCAAGCTGCCTCATGACGGGGGCCCCCGATTACGTAGAGCAAAAGCAGATGGATGAGCTGTACATCGCATCCACTTTAAAGGATGAGTGATACCCCCTTTAGCCGCACCATCGCCCTCATCGGGGAAGATGGGCTTATGCGGCTCAAACAAACCCATGTGGCCGTGGTTGGCCTTGGCGGGGTAGGGGGCAGCGCTGCCATGGCGCTCAATCGCAGCGGCATCGGCCACATTACCTTAATTGATGGCGATGTGGTGCAGATGAGCAACTTAAACCGCCAAACGGCAGCGCGGAGCCATCGCATCGGTATGCCTAAAGCAGATGCCATGGCAGAAGAGCTATCGTCAACCATGGATGATGTGCGGTTTACCATCCACAATACCTTTGTAACGGCAGAAAATGTGGGGGAACTCATCACAGATGATGTGGATTACGTCATCGATGCCATCGACAGCGTAAAGGATAAGATCGCCCTCATCTGCCACTGCCACGAAAGGGGCATCAGGGTGATCAGCGCAACGGGGGCGGGCAACCGCCTGCGGGCAGATCAGCTGTGTTATGGTGATCTGTTTTCCACCAGCTATGATCCTTTGTGCCGCATCCTGCGGCGGGAACTGAGGGGCAAAGTAAAGCACCATAAGGTGGTATACAGCAAAGAGCAGCCGGCGGCGCAAATAAAAGGCGTCATCGCATCCATGGCATTTGTGCCAAACGCCATGGGGCTGCTGCTCAGTCAAGCGGTGGTGCTTGCCGCTGCCGGCATACAGAAGTGGGAGGACATCACGTGAAGGAGATCGGAACGGTACAGAGCATCAGCGCCAACATGGCTACGGTGGTCTTTGACCGCCATGAGGCATGCGGAAGCTGCCGCGCCTGCACGCCCTTAGAGGGCGAAAAGCAGATGGTGGCCAAGCTGAAAAACCCCGTGGGCGCCAAGGTGGGCGACCGGGTCGCCGTGGAGCTGAAGGGCAAAAGCATGCTCAGCGCCACGGCCATCGCCTATGGTGTGCCCCTTATCATGCTCATCATCGGCGCGGTGGTGGGGGATGGGCTTAACCGCAGCCATCACATCGGCGAGGCGGCCTCTGCCCTTGTTGCCATCGGCTTTGCCCTTATGGGCTATGGCATTTTAAAGCTGTTAAATCCTTTATTTGCAAAAAAAGGAGAGTTTTCTCCCGTGATTTGTGATATCATAGAATCAGAAGAATAAACAAAGGAAAGGAGATCCCATTATGGCATCTGAATACATCGTAAACGTCACCACCGATACCTTTGAAAGCGAGGTCATCGCATCCCCCGTGCCCACCATGGTGGATTTCTGGGCCCCCTGGTGCGGCCCCTGCCGCATGGTGCTGCCCATCATGGATGAGCTTGCCGATGAGTTTAACGGAAAATACAAAGTGTGCAAAGTGAATGTGGATGAAGAAGAGGCTCTGGCCATGCGCTTCCGCGTTATGACCATCCCCACCGTCATCGTGTTCAAAAACGGCCAGATGGTGGCAAAATCCATCGGCGTGAAGAGCAAAGAAGAATTCATCGAAATGTTCAGCGCAGAATAAAAAAAGGTGCCATCGGCACCCTTTTGAAAGACCCCGCCAATGATGCGGGGTTTTTTATTTCCCTTTGGCAGCCTCCCATATGATCAATAGGGGAAACAGCAGCAAAATCAGCCAAAACATTCCCTTCACCCCTTTGTGGTATTTCCTGGTTTTATTGTAACAATACTGAGAACGCCGCGCAAGGGCAAGGGGTAGGCTTGGCGGTTGTGTGGTGCAGGTTTTCTTGTCATCGTAGTATTTGCTATCAATATCATAGCATACGGCCAGCTGCACCCGTTTATCATTTACTCTTACCTCCTGTTATAGCTTGATTTTGTTTCTTTGCTTCGCTATAATGGGGGCGAGAAGTGGCAGGCCATCCCGCCGCCCTCTTACAGCTTAGGCGTCCCGATCTTTAGCGAGTACTGGGGACGCCTTTTTTATTTTGTTTTTGCTTCTCTTACGATCTGCGCGGCTTCTGCTGTTTTGGTGGCTTTGTCCTCAATCAGCTTTGCCAAGGTCTCCAAGAATGCGTTTAATTCAGCGTTGGCCAAAAGACTTTACGGGGCCGTTGCCTCTTATTTACGCACACCCTCGTGCGTTGCCACATGGGTGCGGCCACTGGCCGCCGTTGCCTCTTATTCCCGCACACCCTCGTGCGTTGCCACATGGGTGCAGGCACCGCCTGCCCGCCGCGCAAGGGCAGTGCCCGGTGCCCTGCCGCGGGACGGTACATGTGGTTATATGGGTTATCTGCCCAACGGCAGGGGAGCCCACAACATCCCATCTCACATAGTCATCCGAAGTAACCTTTGTCGAAAAATCTTTTACCAAAAGATTTTACGGGGTCGTTGCCTCTTATTCTAAAATACCCCCTCGTGCGCTGCGCACACGGGTGCGGCCACTGGCCGCCGCCGGGCAGTGCCCGGAGCCCTGCCGCGGGACGGTACACGTGGTTATATGGGTTATCTGCCCAACGGCAGGGCCAACAACACCCCACCACACATAGTCATCCGAAGTAACCTTTGTCGAAGAATCTATTACCAAAAGATTTTACGGGGCCGTTGCTTCTTATTCCCGCACACCCTCGTGCGCTGCCACATGGGTGCAGGCTCAGCCTGCCCGCCGCCGGGCAGTGCCCGGAGCCCTGCCGCGGGACGGTACATGTGGTTATATGGGTTATCTGCCCAACGGTATGGGTGCCGTACAACACCCCACCACACATAGACATCTGAAGTAACCTTTGTCGAAAAATCTTTTACCCAAAGGTTTTACGGGGCCGTTGCCTCTTATTCCCGCATACCCTCGTGCGTTGCCACAGGGCAGCGGCACCTTGCCGCCGTTGCCACATGGGTGCAGGCACTGGCCGCCGCTGCCACAGGGGTGCGGGCACCGCCTGCCCAACGGTATGGGCCAACGATACCCCGCCACACATAGACATCCGAAGTAACCTTTGTCGAAAAATCTTTTACCAAAAGGTTTTACGGGACCGTTGCCTGCCATTCTAAAATACCGCTCGTGCGCTGCCACATGCCAGCGGGGGCTCCCCGCCTGCCCGCTGGTTTGCAGCTTTCACATACGAAACTTGCAAAGGAGCGCATACTCACTTATAATATTGCACAATAAAGTTTTTTGTGGAGGGTGCATCCATATGATCTCTTATGATTCCATCCGTCTTTCTGACAGCGCCGTTGCCGAAGCCTTTGATCTGGAACTCAAACGCCAGCAGGAGCACATTGAGCTCATCGCCAGCGAAAACTTCGTTTCCGAGGCCGTGATGGAGGCCTGCGGTTCCCATCTGACCAACAAATATGCCGAGGGCTACCCCGGCCGCCGCTACTATGGCGGATGCGAATATGTGGACATCGTGGAAGAACTGGCCCGCAAGCGCGCCTGCGAGCTCTTTTGCGCCGAGCACGCCAACGTACAGCCCCACAGCGGCAGCCAGGCCAATACCGCCGTCTTTTTTGCCATGCTCAAGCCCGGTGATACCGTTTTGGGCATGAGCCTGGACCACGGCGGCCATCTGACCCACGGCAGCCCCGTGAACTACAGCGGCAAGACCTACAATTTTTACAGCTACGGCGTGGATGAAGCCACCGGCCTTGTGGATTACGACATCGTCCGTGAAAAAGCTCTGGAGTGCAAGCCCAAGCTGATCATCGCGGGCTACAGTGCCTACCCCCGTGCGCTGGATTTCAAAAAGTTCCGTGCCATCGCAGACGAAGTGGGCGCCCTTTTGATGGTGGATATGGCCCATTTTGCAGGCATCGTGGCCGCCGGGCTCCATGAGAGCCCCGTGCCCTATGCGGATTTCGTCACCACCACCACCCACAAGACCCTGCGCGGGCCCCGTGGCGGCATGATCCTGTGCAAAAAGCAGTACGCCAAGGCCATCGATAAGGCCATCTTCCCCGGCATCCAGGGCGGTCCGCTGATGCACATCGTGGCGGGCAAAGCGGTGTGTTTTAAAGAGGCACTCACCCCCGAGTACAACGAATACATGGCCCAGGTGGTCAAAAACGCCAAGGCTCTGGCCGATGGCCTCACCTCCCGCGGGATCAAACTGGTTTCCGGCGGGACGGATAACCACCTGATGCTCATCGATCTTCGGGGCAGCGGCCGCAAGGGCAACGAGATGGAGACCCTTTTGCACAGTGCCAACATCACCACCAACAAGAACGCCGTGCCCAACGACCCGGAAAAACCCACCGTCACCAGCGGTCTGCGCATCGGCACCCCCGCCATGACCACCCGGGGCATGAAGGAAGCGGAGATGGACCTCATCGCCGCATTCATCGCACGATTGGTGAAGGAAGGGGAGAGCGCCGTGGAAGAGGTGAAGGCCCAGGTCATCGATCTGTGCGCCAAATTCCCCCTGTATCAATAACTGATCCCATGAACCCCCGCTCATACGGGGGTTTTCCTTTGCGGGGAGCCCCCGCGGACACGTGCGCACCGGCGGCAAGGTGCCGCACCCATGTGGCAACGCATAGTGGTATGCGGCAATAGCATACAACTACCCCGTAAACCCGTTTGGTTTGCGGGGTATTGTTTTACCGCAATACCTCCCCTTGCCGCTGGGCAGATTGCCCATATAACCGCAAACCGTTTCCCGCGGTGTAGGCGGCGAGCCCCCGCCGGCACGTGGCAACGGCGGCCAGTGGCCGCACCCACGTGCGCATCGCACAGGGGTATGCACGATCAGCATGATCAACGGCCCCGTAAAACCTTTTGGGTTTGCGGGGTATTGTTATATCGCCGAAACACCATCCCATCTCCATCATTTTGATTGTTGACAAATCTACTCGGATATACTATTCTATACCTGACTAAAACAATAGGATTTGGAGGCGACCGATGAAGATATCCACCAAAGGCCGGTATGGCTTAAAAGCTGTCTTTGAGATCGCCCAGAGCTACGGCCAGGCGCCGGTATCCGTTCGGGCCATTTCAGAAAAACATGAGATCAGCGAACAATACTTAGAGCAGCTGTTTAAAAAGCTGCGCAGCGCGGGGATCGTCCGCTCCATCCGCGGTGCCCAGGGCGGCTACGAGCTGACCCGCCCCCCAAAAGAGATCACCGTGGGACAGGTGCTGCGGGCCATGGAGGGCACGGTGGCGCCCGTTTCCTGCGCCGAGGCGGATGCCAACTGCGCATACGCCCAAAGCTGTGTGGAAAACTACGTCTACCGTAAGATCCGTCAGGCCATCGATGAAGTGGTGGACCACCTGACCCTTTTTGATATGATCGAAGAGCAAAACAAAATTTTACATAACAGGAGAGGGGAACAATGAAGATCTACTTGGACCATGCGGCAACCACCTATGTAAAACCCCAGGTGCTTTCCGCCATGATGCCTTATTTTACGGAGCACTACGGCAACCCCGGCGGCGTGCACAGCTATTCCCGCACCGCAAAGGCCGCGCTGGATGACGCCCGTGCCAAGGTAGCCGCCGTCATCGGCGCACAGAGCGATGAGATCTACTTTACCGCCGGCGGCAGCGAGAGCGATAATCTGTGCATCCGGGGCATTGCAAAAGCCAACGCAGAGCGTAAGGGCAAGCACATCATCACCACCAACATCGAGCATCACGCCGTGCTGCACACCTGCGAAGCGCTGGAAAAGGAAGGCTATGAAGTCACCTACCTTAGCGTAGATGGCATGGGCAAGGTAACGGCAGAGCAGGTACGCGATGCCATCCGCCCCGATACCGTCCTTGTGACCATCATGTTTGCCAATAACGAGATCGGCACCATCGAGCCCATCCGTGAGATCGGCGCAGTGTGCAAGGAAAAGGGCGTCTTTTTCCACACCGATGCCGTCCAGGCCTTTGGCAGCGTACCCATCGATGTAAAAGAGATGAACATCGATGCCCTTTCCATCAGTGGCCACAAGCTTTACGGCCCCAAGGGCATCGGCGCCATGTACGTGCGCAGGGGTCTTAGGATGGCCCAGGTGCTCACCGGCGGCGCCCAGGAGCGTAACCGCCGCCCCGGCACCGAGAACATCCCCGGCATCGTGGGGCTGGGCGAGGCCGCAAAGCTTGCCCATGAAACCATGGAACAAAACGCAAAACAGCTGACGGAACTGCGCAACTACCTCATCGATGGGGTGCTGAGCCGCATCCCCTTTAGCCGCTTAAACGGCAGTCGGGAGGACCGCCTGCCCAACAACGCCAGCTTCTGCTTTGAATTTGTAGAAGGGGAGGGTCTGCTTTTGATGCTGGACCTCAAGGGCATCGCAGCGGCCAGCGGCAGCGCATGCACCTCGGGCAGTTTGGACCCCAGCCATGTGCTTTTAGCCATCGGCCTCCCCCATGAGATCGCCCACGGTTCCTTACGGCTCACCCTGGGCACCGATACCACCCGAGAGGACATCGATTATGTGCTTGAGACCCTGCCCCCCATCGTGGAGCGGCTTAGGATGATGTCCCCCCTTTACAACGTAAGAAAGGATGTATAACCCATGTATAGCGAAAAAGTGATGGATCATTTCATGAACCCCCGCAACGTAGGGGAGATCGAAGGCGCCAACGGCGTCGGCGAAGTGGGCAACGCCCAGTGCGGCGACATCATGCGCATTTATTTGAAGATCGATGAAAACGAAGTGGTTAAGGACGTGGGTTTTATGACCTACGGCTGCGGCGCCGCCATCGCAACCAGCTCCATGGCGACGGAGCTGGTCAAGGGCAAAACCGTGGATGAAGCCTTAAAGCTGAGCAACGCCGCCGTGATGGAGGCCCTGGATGGCCTGCCCCCCGCAAAGGTACACTGCAGCGTGCTGGCGGAAGAGGCCATCAAAGCCGCCATCGATGATTACAAAAGCAAAAAATAATCCGAAAGCAAAAAATAATCCAGCCCCGGCGGCTTTTGCCAGCCATGCCGCCCATGTTTTTTCCCGTTTCGGGCATACTAACCCAAAACGAAGGAAGGGGCGAAAGCATGAAGGCATCGTTACTTTGGGGCATGGCCGCCGGCACCGCTTTGGGCGTGGCAGCCACCATGGCCATGGGCGGCATGTCAACCAAAAACATGAGGCGCATGGGCCGCAAAATGGTAAAGCGGGCCCACAAAATGGGCATCGACCTGTAAAAAAAGGGGCGGAGCAATGCTCGGCCCCTTTTTACACCCTAAAGCATAGGGTAATAGGGGCAGTTTTGACACAATTTGTACGTTTTTCTTCACACAATACGGTTTGTCAAACCCCGCCCCCTAAGGTATAATAAGCATAGAGGTGAGTTTTATGGATAAAACCGTGGCATTTGCCCCCATTAAAGATCAGCCCGATACCCCCGCAGCCATCATTGCCCGGGTATATTCCGCGTTAAAAGCCAAGGGGTATGACCCCATCAACCAGCTGGTTGGGTACATCATCTCAGGTGACCCTACCTACATCACCAGCTACGGCAACGCCCGTGCCCTCATCTGCCGGCTGGAGCGGGATGAGATTTTGGAAGAGATCCTCACTTACTACATCCGCAACCGCCAGATGTAATCAAAATGGAATACCGCAGCTTTTTACAAGGCGGGCTGAAGCTTTCCCGCCTGTGCTTTGGCGCGCTGACGTTAGGCCCTTTGCAAAAGGGCCTTTCTTATAAGGCGGGCGGGGCGCTCATTGATGCCGCGCTGAGTGGCGGCGTCAACTGCATCGACACCGCAGAGTATTATGAGACCTACGGCCATATTTTAGAGGGCATCCGCAGCCATAGAGATGCCGTTGTGATCACCCGCTCCTACGCCTACGATGCCCCCTGGGCTATGGAAAGCGTGGGCAGGGCCATGAATGCGCTAAAACGCAATCATATCGATGTGATGATGCTCCACGAGCAGGAGAGCATCCACACCCTTCGCGGCCACAAAGAGGCGCTCGATACCTATCTGCGTTTAAAAGAGAAAGGCATTATCAAAGCCGTTGGGGTTTCCACCCACTTTGTGGGCTGCGCCGATGCCGTGGCTAAGATGCCCCAGGTGGATGTGCTGTGTGTGCCCATCAATTATAAGGGCTACGGCATCATGGATGGCAGCGTAGAGGACATGCTTTCCGTCATCAAAACCGCCAAGGCCAATGGGAAGATCGTGACCGCCATGAAGCCCCTTGGCGGCGGCCATTTGAGCCAAACCGCCAAACAGGCGCTGGATTTTGTAACGAACATCAAAGAGCTGGATTCCATCCCCCTGGGTATGCAGACCCTGGCGGAGGTGGAATGCAACCTAAGTTATTTTAACGGCGCACCCTCCGCCGCCGCCTTCACGGCCACTGCCGGGGAAGAAAGGCGGCTGCACATTGCCCATTGGTGCCTTGGCTGCGGCAAATGCGTAGAGCGGTGCCAGCAGCAGGCCCTTACCATCGTGGATGGCAAGGCGCAGGTCAACCATGAGCAATGCGCCCTGTGCGGCTACTGCGCAAAGGCGTGCCCGGAATTTGCCATCAAAGTATATTAAGTAAGGTGAACCAATGAAGATCATGGGGTTGGATATCGGCGATGTGCGCATCGGCATCGCCCAGTGTGACGAAATGGAGATCATCGCAAGCGGGGTGGAAAGCTACACCCGCACGGGGGATCTCACAAAAGATTGTTTGTATTTGGCCAATAAGGCCAAAGAGCTTGGTGCAAAGGCCATTGTGCTGGGCCTGCCCATCAACATGAACGGCACCCACGGCCCCGCCTGCGAAAAGGTGGAGGCGTTTTCTGATGCCTTAAAAGAGGTGTGCGATCTGCCCATGGATTTCTTTGATGAGCGGCTCACCACCGCCCAGGCCCATCGGGTGCTGATATCCGCCGATGTTTCCCGCAAAAAGCGCAAAAACGTGGTGGATAAGCTGGCCGCCCAGCTGATCTTACAGGCCTATATCGATATGAGGGGGTAACCATGGGCTACTTTACAAGGGATGATGAGTTCATGGCGGCCATCATCGATGACAGCGGCCATAAAAAAGAATACTACCCCTATGCGGCCTTTTCGCTCAACGGCCACAGCTATGTGGTCATGCGCACGGAAGAAACGGGCATGACGGAGGACGTCATCGTCCTCAGGGGCCACCAGGTAGGGGAGGAATTGCGCTACACCCTCATAGAAGGGGATGAGCAGCTCACCGGTTTAATCAAAGAAGGTTTGGGGCTGAATTATCGCCTCATCAGCTAAAAAAGCCCCTTGAATTGGGGCTTTTCCTATGCTATAATCCATATTCGGAAAAACACACCCGGGAGCTAATACATCCTTGTGCAAATAAGGCGCTCCGGGGAGGAAAAACAAGGAGGAAAACTACTATGTCCGTTATTTCCATGAAACAGTTGTTAGAAGCCGGCGTGCATTTTGGCCACCAGACCCGTCGTTGGAACCCCAAAATGGCACGCTACATTTTTGCCGAGCGCAATGGCATCTACATCATCGACCTGCAGAAGACCGTGAAGAAGGTAGAAGAAGCCTATATGTTCGTCCGTGAGATCGCTGCTCAGGGCGGCACCGTGCTGTTTGTAGGTACCAAAAAGCAGGCTCGTGAAAGCGTAGAGATGGAAGCCAAGCGCTGCGGCATGTACTATGTAAACAACCGCTGGCTGGGCGGCATGATGACCAACTTCAAGACCATCCGCGGCTCCATCAACCGCCTGAACCGCATCAACAACATGGAGAAGAATGGCGACTTCGACCTCATCACCAAGAAGGAAGTCATCAAACTGAACCTGGAGCGGGAAAAGCTGGAAAAGAACCTGGGCGGCATCAAAGAAATGAAGAACCTGCCCGCCGCTATGTTCATCGTAGACCCCAAGAAAGAGCGCATCGCTGTGGCTGAAGCCCGCAACCTGGGCATCCCGATCATCGCCATCGTAGACACCAACTGCGACCCCGACGAGATCGATTACCCCATCCCCGGCAACGATGACGCCATCCGCGCTGTAAAGCTCATCGCCGGCAAGATGGCTGACGCCATCATCGAAGGCCGCCAGGGCGAGCAGGATGAAGATATCGAAGAAGTAGTTGCCAGCGAAGAGCAGGCTGAAGAAGAAGCCATCGCCGCCATCGACAACGCTGAAGTCGAAGCCGCTATGGCCGAGTAAGTAAGGAGAGAATACTATGGCTATCACTGCAAGTGCTGTAAAAGAACTGAGAGAACGCACCGGCGCCGGCATGATGGATTGCAAGCGCGCTTTGACCGAGGCCGACGGCAACATGGATAAGGCCATCGAGCTCCTTCGTGAGAAGGGCCTGGCTGCTGCCGCCAAAAAGGCCGGCCGCATCGCTGCTGAAGGTATTGTAGACAGCTACATCCACATGGGCGGCCGCATCGGCGTATTGGTGGAAGTAAACTGCGAGACCGACTTCGTAGCCAAGACCGATAACTTCAAGTCTCTGGTGAAGGATATCGCCATGCAGATCGCTGCTGCTAATCCCCAGTATGTCAGCAAAGAAGAAGTTCCTGCTGATGTAGTTGAGAAGGAAAAAGAGATCCTCCGTGCTCAGGCTTTGAACGAAGGCAAGCCCGAAAAGATCGTAGAGCGCATGGTAGAAGGCCGCATCCAGAAGTACTACAAAGAAGTTTGCCTTTTGGAGCAGGCTTTCGTGAAAGATTCCGACAAGACCGTTGGCGGCATGATCACCGAGGCTATCGCAGCCATCGGCGAGAAGATCAGCGTCCGTCGTTTCGTCCGCTATGAAATGGGCGAAGGCCTGCAGAAACGTGAAGATAACTTCGTAGACGAAGTTATGAAACAGGCTGGTATGTAATTTAAAAGGGGGCTAAGGCCCCCTTTTTTTATGCGGAGGTTAAAAATGGCAGCTTATAAACGGGTAATTTTGAAGATCAGCGGTGAGGCCCTTGCAGGCCAAAAAGGCTTCGGGCTGGATTTTGACATCGTCTCCGGCATTGCAGAGCAGATCATCGAGATGACGAAGATGGGCACCGAGGTGTGCCTTGTGGTAGGCGCGGGCAACATCTGGCGGGGCCGTCAGGGCGGCGATATGGACCGCACCACCGCCGATTACATGGGCATGCTGGCTACCACCATCAACTCCCTGGCACTGCAGGACGCCATCGAGCAAAAGGGTGGGGAAGTACGGGTCCAGTCCGCCATCGAAATGCGGCAGATCGCCGAGCCCTACATCCGCCGCAGGGCCATCCGCCATTTGGAAAAAGGCCGTGTGGTCATCTTTGCCTGCGGCAGCGGCAACCCCTTCTTTTCTACCGATACCGCGGCGGCCCTGCGTGCTGCCGAGATGGGCGCAGACGTCATCCTCCTGGCCAAGAATGTGGATGGCATCTACGACAGCGATCCCAAAAAGAATCCCGATGCAAAGAAGTTCGATTCCATCAGCTATAAAGAGATCCTGGCCCGGGGCCTTACCGTGATGGATTCCCCCGCGGTGGCTCTGTGCATGGAAAACAGCATCCCCATTGTGGTGTTCCCCTTAAACAGCGAAGGCGCTGTGGTCAGGGCAGCAGCAGGGGAGTGCGAAGGCACCCTGGTACACGCATAATATTTGAGCCGGCGGCATTCTTTATAAGAAATCCGTCGGCTCTCTTGCTATTGGTACTGTTTTTCAGTAAAATATACAAAAAAGGAGGTACTGTCATGGACGTTGATATTGTTGTATCCACAAAAGAAAGAATGAATAAAACCGTAGAGGCCTTAAAGCGTGAATTGGGCAGCTTAAAAGCAGGCCGCGCCAATGCATCCCTTTTGGAGCGCATCACGGTGGATTATTATGGCACCCAGACGCCCATCACCCAGATGGCCAATATCTCCACCCCTGAGCCCCGCCTGCTTGCCATCGCCCTGTACGATCCTTCCACCCTAAAGAGCGTGGAAAAGGCTATTTTGGCCAGCGATTTGGGCATCAACCCCAGCAACGATGGCAAGATCATCCGCCTGCTGTTCCCCGAGCTTACCGGTGAGCGCCGCAAGGAGCTTAGTAAACAGGTGAAGAAGTTCGGCGAAGAAAGCAAAGTCGCCATCCGCTCCATCCGCCGGGATGCCAACGATGCCATGGCAAAAGAAGAAAAAAATAAGCTGATGACGGAGGATGACCGCCGTAAGTACGAAAAAGACGTACAGAAGCTGACGGACGACACCATCAAGCTCATCGATTCCATCGTAGCCGACAAAGAAAAGGAGATCATGTCCGTTTGATCCTCTTAAAGGAATACCTGGGCCTGCCCCTCAAGTTAGCGCAGCACCGCTTAACCATCCAGGGGGTAAGCTATGAAAGAAGTGGGTACCGTGACCCTCGGGGCAACGCCCCGGGGGAGGATTCCCGCGTTGTGCGCGCCCTGCTCGATCACGGCACCGTGCGCCTGACCTATTGCGATTTTAAGACCGAACCGTAACTTTCCCAAGACGTCGTCTTGGGAAATGGTTCATATGGGGGAAAGATTTGAAACCATCCGTCATCAGCAAAGCCGCCATAGAGCGCCTTGGGGTCAAAAGTGAGTTGATCCCCAAGCACATCGCCATTATTATGGATGGCAACGGCCGCTGGGCCAAAGCCAGGGGCAAAAAGCGTACCGATGGCCATCGTGCCGGCATGGAGCGCATCCATGACATCGTCAAAGCCAGCCAGGATATCGGTGTGGAGCACCTTACTTTATACGCCTTTTCCTGTGAAAACTGGAAGCGCCCCAAGCTGGAAGTGCAGGCGTTGTTTTCCCTTTTGGTGGAATACTTCCATAAAGAGATCGATGAACTGAACCGCAACGGGGTGTGCATCCGCATCATCGGGCAAAATGACAACATCCCCGATAACATCCTAAGGGTGCTGCGCCATGCGGAGGATTTAACCAAAGATAACCCCAACTTAACGCTGAACATCGCCTTTAACTACGGCAGCCGGCAGGAGATGGTCCATGCGGTGCGCAACATGGCAAACGAGGTGGCCATGGGCGCCATCGGCGTGGATGAGATCGACGAAGCCATGATCTCCTCCCACCTGTATACCGCAGGCCAGCCGGATCCGGATCTGCTCATCCGCACCAGCGGCGAACAGCGGCTGAGCAACTATCTACTTTACCAATTGGCCTATGCGGAGTTCGTCTTTTTGGATGAGCATTGGCCCGATTTTACGGTGGATGTTTACTATAAAGCTATCCGCCAGTACGCACAAAGGAGCCGCCGGTTTGGCGGGTTAGGGTAAAACTATGTCTGCTTCCATGCGTAACCGAATCATCATTGGCATGATCCTCATTGGCATCGTGGCTCTTACCGTTGTAGTGGGCGGCTATTTTATGAACGCCGTTGCGCTATTATCCATGGCGGGCACCTTGTTTGAGATGTACCGCGCCATCAAACATGTGGCGCCCACCATCCGCCTGTGGCCCATGCTGCTCTTTGTGGTGATCAACGCAGCGGCCGCCTGGCAATGGGGGCTCACGGGGGTGGTAGGCGCCTTTGTGGCCTGCGTGATGCTCATCTTCGCCCAAAAGATCCTGGCGGGCGAGCTGGATTTTACCGGCATCATGTACTCCGTCTTTGTGCTGATCTACCCCGGGCTCTTTGGGGCCATGCTGTTCCACCTGACCCTGCTGCCCGATCCCCTTGGCCGCATGGGCATGCTCATGGCAGTCTTTTACGCCAGTGCCCCGGATATGTTTGCGTACTTTGTGGGTATGACCTTCGGCAAACATAAGATGGCGCCCATCATCAGCCCCAAAAAATCCTGGGAGGGGGAAGCGGGCGCACTCTTGGGCGGCCTTGTAACGGGGGTTGCCATGTACTTTTTGCAGGGGGCGTACGGCATCGCCATCCCCATCTGGCATCATTTGGTGCTGGGGCTGGTCTGCTCCGTGTGCGGCACCATCGGGGATCTTGCAGCATCCCTTATCAAACGCAGCGTGGGCATTAAGGATTACAGCCGCTTATTATTAGACCACGGCGGGCTCATGGACCGCTTTGACAGCGTATTGTTTGTTGCCCCCGTGATTTGCGTGTATTTCCTGGTATTTATTTGAGGTGATTATTTGAAGAAGATCGCCGTGATCGGGTGCACCGGTTCCATCGGTACCCAGGCTTTGGATGTGATCCGCCACCGCAGAAGTGATTTCCGGGTGGCGGCTTTGTCTTGTCATAAAAACACCGATCTGCTGTTAAAGCAGGTGGAAGAATTTACCCCCCAGGTAGTGGGCATCAGCGACGAAGCCGCCTATAAAGCGGTAAAGGATGAACTCATCGCAAAGGGCATCCGGGTTTTGGGCGGTCAGGAGGCCCACAGCGGGTGCATCGAAACTTCCGATTGCGATACCACCCTCATCAGCGTGGTGGGGTTTAGCGGCTTAAGCCCCCTTGTGAGTTCCATCCGCTTAAAAAAACAGACCTGCGTCGCCAATAAAGAGAGCATCGTGTGCGGGGGCAGCGCCATTGTAGAGCTGTGTAAACAACACGGCGTGGAGCTTCTGCCGGTGGATAGCGAGCATAACGCCATCTACCAGTGCCTCATGGGGAATGAGGGGCAACAGATCCGTAAGATCCACTTAACCTGCTCCGGCGGGCCCTTTTTGCACTGGGCGAAAGAGGACATTGCAAAAGCCACCTGGCAGCAGGCCTTAAAGCACCCCAAGTGGAACATGGGCCGTAAGATCAGCATCGATAGCGCCACCTTGGCCAATAAAGGCCTTGAGGTGCTGGAGGCCAAGTGGCTCTTCCATGTGCCTTTAGAAAAGATCAATGTGGTGGTGCACCCCCAAAGCATCGTCCACAGCATGGTGGAATACGCCGATGGCTCCATCCTAAGCCAGATGGGCCCCACGGATATGCGCATCGCCATCCAGTTTGCCCTGACGTACCCTAAAAGGGAAAGCTGCATCATGCCGCCTCTTGATCTTTTTACCATGGGCGAACTTACCTTCTTACCCCCGGATGTTACCCGATTCCCCTGTTTGGCTTTGGCCATGGAGGCGGCAAAGGCCGGCGGCATCACGCCCATCGCTTTTAATGCCGCAAACGATGTGGCCGTGGAGGCCTATTTAAAGGGCGCCATCCCGTTTTATGATATCCCCAAACTCATCGAATCCGCTTATCAGCGGTTCCACGGCGGGGAAGAACCCGTTTTAAGCGACATCCCCCGTATGGATGCCGCCGTGCGGGAATATATTAGTAAGAGCATTTCCTAAGGAGAGGATCCATTGTATATCGTCATTGCCATTGTGGTGCTGAGTTTACTCATCTTAGCCCATGAGTTCGGCCATTTTATCACCGGGCGCAAGTGCGGCATCGCCGTATTGGAATTTGCCGTTGGCATGGGCCCCAAGCTGTTTTCCTGGCAGCGGGGGGAAACCACCTATTCCATCCGCATGATCCCCCTTGGCGGCTTCTGCCGTTTTATGGGGGAGGATGAGGACAGCACCGACCCCCGTTCTTTGCCCGCCGCCAGCGTGGGCAAACGGTTTTTGACCATCGCCGCGGGCAGCACCTTTAACATCGTGTTTGCCCTCATCCTGGCCTTTTTGCTGATGTTTGCCGTGGGGGATACCATGCCCACGGTGGCGGCCCTTTTGCCCGAGAGCAACAGCGAAGCCGCCGGCATCATGGTGGGGGATGTGATCACCGCCATCGACGGCAAGGAGATCATCTTAGCCAACGATCTTGGCAAATTCGTGCAGCAAAACACCGATGGCACTGTGGATGTCACCGTCCTTCGGGATGGGCAAAAGCAGACCATAGAGGTCACCCCCATCGAGCAGGATGGGGTGAAGCTCATCGGCATTCAAAACACCTATACGGTGCAGCACCACGGCTTTTTTGAGAGCATCTCAAGGGCTTTTTCCTGGTGCCTTGCGGTGGTGTGGGAGATCCTATCCTTCCTCATCGGCTTGTTCACGGGGAAAGGGCTCCAGGGGGGCGTGGTAGGGCCTGTTGGCACCATCAGCGTCATCGGCGAGGTGGCCTCCTACGGTTTTCGGTCCCTCTTAAGCCTTGTGGCCATGCTCAGCATCAACTTAGGCGTCATGAACCTGTTGCCCCTGCCTGCACTGGATGGGGGCAGGCTCATCTTTGTCATCATCGAGATGGTACGCGGTAAGCCCATCCCGCCGGAGAAGGAGGGCACCGTCCATATGATCGGCATGGCCCTTTTAATGATCCTCATTGTATTTTTGACTTATAACGATATTCTGACTTTGTTTGGCGGTTAAGGAGGCGGTTTTATGGCGAGCAAACGCAGCATCAAGGTGGGTTACCTAACGATAGGCGGCGGGGCGGATGTGGTCATCCAATCCATGACCAATACCGATACCAGGGATGTTCCCGCTACCCTTGACCAGATCAACCGGCTCTATGATGCAGGCTGTCAGCTGGTCCGTGTTTCCGTTTACGATACCCGCTGCGCCCAGGCGGTAAAGGAGCTGACGGCGAAAAGCCCCGTGCCCCTTGTGGCGGACATCCACTTTGACCACCGCTTAGCTATTTTAAGCATGGAAAACGGCATCCATAAACTGCGCATCAACCCCGGCAACATCGGGGGAGAGGGCAGGGTGAAAGAGGTCGTCGCCTGCGCCAAGGATCACGGCGTGCCCATCCGCATCGGGGTAAACGGCGGTTCTTTGGAAAAAGATCTGCTCATAAAATACGGCGGCGCCACGGCGGAAGCACTGGTAGAAAGCGCCATGGGCCATGTGCGCATTTTGGAGGAGAACGGCTTTTACGATACCGCCATCGCGGTAAAAAGCAGCAGCGTGCCCACCATGGTAAAGGCCTACCGCATGCTCAGCGAAAAGGTGGATTACCCCCTTCACCTGGGCGTAACGGAGGCAGGCACCGTGCGTATGGGCAGCATCAAAAGCGCAGTGGGCATCGGCTCGCTGCTGCTCAGCGGCATCGGTGATACCATAAGGGTGTCCCTTTCCGGTGACCCCGTCCGTGAGATCGTGGCCTGTAAGGATATCCTGCGTTCCTGCGGGCTTTTAAACACCGGGGTGGAGATCGTATCCTGCCCCACCTGCGGCCGCTGCACCATCGATGTAGAGCAGATGGCGCTGGAATTAGAGGGGCGCATCAGCCACATCGATGCACCCATCAAGGCGGCCGTCATGGGCTGCATCGTCAACGGCCCCGGAGAAGCCAGGGATGCCGACATCGGCATTGCCGGCGCGGGGGGCGATGTACTGCTCTTCCAAAAGGGTGTGGACAAGCCCGTGCGCATGGCAGCCAAAGCGGGCATGGACCGCCTCGTGGAAGAGATCATCCGTTTAAGCCATGAAAAAACCAATCAGTAAGGGGTAAGTATGGAGCGGGTCATTACAACACGCACAGGGGCAAAAGGGGAGGTCACCTCCGTCAGCTACAGCAAGGGGATGGGTGTGCTGACCATCACCCTAAAGCTTTTGTGCCCGCCCACCGCAAAGCATGTGGGCAGCCTGATGAGCAAAATATATGGCGACCTTGGTGCAGAAGATGGCGTCTGCATCTGTTTTGACGCGTCCGCATTCACCCAAAATGATGCAAAAGATTTGTTCTGCGCCCTTGTTACCTTGCAGAACGGCGGCCTATTGATGGGCCTTAGCGGCACCAGATTGGCGGTCAGCGAACACACCATTTTACTTGATACCCAGGGGGATAACCCCTTTTTGCAAAGCCAGGTCACCCTTAGTTTACTTCGCGACCTTGCAAAGCGCATGGGCTATGAGCTGATGCTCACCCAAAGTACCGATGGGTTTGAGTTTACCCCCATCACGGCGGAAGACTACGCCCTGACGGGGGAGGAAAAGGCCGATTTAGCGGAGGAACAAAAGCAAAACAAGCCGGAGCCCAAAAAGGAAAGCAAAAAGCCGTTAAAGGCTGAAAAGAAGGAAGATAAAACCCAGAAGGAAAAGGTCATCTTAGGCAAAGTCTTTAAGCCCAAGCAGATCTACGCCATCGATGAACTCACGTTGGAAACGGGCAATGCCACCATCGTGGGCAAAGTCATCGGAGGGGAGATCAAGCAGTTTGGCAGCGGGCGGATGCTCCTTTTGGCAAATGTATCCGACAACAAGGGCACCATCGTGGTAAAAGCCTTTTTGGATGGCAAGATGGAGCAAAAATGCAGCCGCCTGTTAACGGGGGAGGGCAAGGTCACCGTACGGGGCAATATCGATTACGATGCCCGCAGTAAGGAGATCTGCCTCATGGCAAGGGATATTCTACTATCTGATGACCCCGGCCGGCTGGATACCGCACCCATAAAACGGGTGGAGCTCCACGCACACACCAAGATGAGCAGCCAGGATGGCCTTGCCGATGCGGGGGATCTCATCCGCTGCGCCGCCAAGTTTGGCCACAGCGCCATCGCCGTGACGGACCACGCCGTGGTACAGGCCTTCCCCGATGCATACGGTGCCTTGGGCGGCGCCAACAAAAAATACGGCAGCGATTTAAAGCTCATCTACGGTCTGGAGGCTTACTTAGTCAACGATACCTGCTACATGGGCCCCGATGCCCCCTTAAACGAGCTTGTGGTATTTGATGTTGAAACCACCGGGCTGGATAAAAAGATGGATACCTTGATCGAGATCGGCGCCTGCGTCATTAAAGACGGCAAGATCACAGAGGAGTTCAACACCTTTGTGGATCCCGGCAGGCCCATCCCCCGCAGCAGCGTGGAGATCACCGGCATCACCGATGAGATGGTCAAGGGCGCACCCAACACCCGCGATGCCCTTGTGATGCTCAACGATTTCATCAAAAACAGGCCCCTTTGCGCCCACAATGCATCCTTTGACATCGCGTTTCTGCGCAATTTAGGGGCAGAATACGGCCTCACCTTTGATTACGGCGTGCTGGATACGTTAGCCCTTGCCCGTATGCTGCTGCCCAATCAGGGGCGCTACAACTTAGGTGCCCTGTGCAAATTCTTCAATGTGCGCCTTTCCCAGGCCCACCGTGCCGTGCATGATGCCATCGCCACGGCAGAGGTAATGCACAAACTCATCGAGCTTGGTAAAGAGGAGGGTGCCGAAAGCCTGTGCGGCTTAAACGGCCTTGGGGCCACGAAGGGCCTGCCTTATTACCACATCATCCTTCTGGCGCAAAACAAAGAAGGCCTTATGAACCTTTATAAAGTGGTATCCGAAAGCCACTTAAAGGGCTTTTACCGCCGGCCCCTCATTAAAAAGAGCTTTATTGAAAGCCACCGTGAGGGGATGCTCATCGGCTCCGCCTGCGAGCAGGGCGAGGTCTTCCGTGCCATTTTGGAGCGGTACGATGACGCCCATGTAAAAGAGATCGCCTCCTTCTACGATTATTTAGAGGTGCAGCCTTTGGGCAACAACCGCTTTTTACTGGGTAATAAACGGGAATCCACCTGGGTGGAAACGGAAGAGGATCTGAAAGCCATCAACTGTGCCATCATCGACCTTGCAAAAGAGCTGGATAAACCCTATGTTGCCACCTCAGACAGCCATTTCATCGAGCCGGAGGATGAATACTTCCGCCGGATTTTGATGGACAGCCAGGGCTTTGACGATGCCGATCGCCAGCCGCCCCTATTTTTCCACACCACCGATGAAATGCTGGATGAATTCTACTACCTGGATGAAGAGACCAGGATGAACGCCGTTGTCCATAACACAGTAAAGATCGCCGAATCCATCGAATACGGCTATGGTCCCTTCCCCGATGAAGAGATGTTCCCGGTAGAAGAAGGCGCAGCGGAACTGATGGTGGATGTGACCATGGCGGGCGCTAAACGGGTCTATGGGGAAGAGTTGCCTGAGCCCGTTTTAAAACGGCTGGAGCGGGAATTGGGCTCCATCACAAAATACGGCTATGCCACCCTTTACACCAGCGCCTATAAGCTGGTGAAGCACAGCAATGATTTAGGCTACACCGTGGGCAGCCGCGGCAGCGTGGGCAGCAGCTTTGTTGCCTTCTGCATGGGCATCAGCGAGGTCAACCCCCTTTCACCCCATTACCGCTGCCCCAGCTGCAAATACAGCGATTTTGATACCGCAGAGTACGGCATCGACTGCGGGGTGGATTTGCCCCATAAGGATTGCCCCGTCTGCGGCAAACCCCTGGTGCGGGATGGCTTTGAGATCCCCTTTGAGGTCTTTTTGGGCTTCGAGGGCGATAAAGTGCCTGATATCGATCTAAACTTTTCGGGCGAAAACCAGAACGACGCCTTTTTAAAGGTGGAAGAGATGTTCGGCAGTGAAAACGTCTTCCGGGCCGGCACCATCATTGCCATTGCGGAAAAGACGGCCTACGGCATCGTCATGAAGTACATGGAGCGCCACGGCATCCAGGCATCCCGGGCCGAGGTGGACAGGCTGAGTAAAGGCATCACCGGGGTCAAAAAGACCACGGGCTGCCACCCGGGGGGCATGGTCATCGTGCCCAAAACCATCAATGTGCACCTGTTTACCCCGGTGCAGCACCCCGCCGATAAAACCGAGGAAAACACCGTGACCACCCACTTTGCATTTAGCTCCTTGCACGACAGGCTCTTAAAGCTGGATATTCTGGGCCATGATAACCCCACCATTATTAAGCGCCTTTACGAGTTTACAGGGGTGGACCCCATCACCGTGCCCATCAATGATGAAGCCGTCCTTTCCATGTTCCGCACCAATGAAGTGCTGGGGGTGGATCCCGAACGGTACGGCAGCAAAACGGGGGCCATCGGCATCCCGGAATTCGGCACCCCCTTTGTGCGGGGCATGCTGGAGGAAACGTTGCCCACCACAGTAGGGGAACTCATCCGCATCAGCGGGCTAAGCCACGGTACCGATGTGTGGCTGGGCAACGCCCAGGAGATCATCCGCAACGGCGATGCACCCTTAAGTAAGTGCATCTGCTGCCGGGATGATATCATGATCGCCCTCATCAGCTACGGGGTGGAACCGCTATTATCCTTTAAAACCATGGAATCCGTGCGAAAGGGCAGGGGACTCACCGAGCAGATGGAAACCGCCATGCGCCAAAACGGCGTGCCCGATTGGTTCATCGACAGCT
>SVGV01000017.1 GCA_015056185.1 Clostridiales bacterium
AGTGCAGTAATGCATGCAGCTGACCGGTACTAATAGGTCGAGGGCTTGATCAAGCATACGGCTTTGTTAAGTCGAAAGACGTAAGAAAGAAACGCCTTACTCAAGTTGAGTATTCCTATGCGGTTATCAATGTACTCACAACTTGGTGTATCACCTAAACAAACGATCCTCAATAGCTCAGTCGGTAGAGCGTTCGGCTGTTAACCGAAATGTCGTAGGTTCGAGTCCTACTTGAGGAGCCATTTCCGGTGGCGATAGCTAAGGGGTTCCACCTGTTCCCATTCCGAACACAGAAGTTAAGCCCTTATACGTCGACAATACTTGGCTGGCAACGGCCTGGGAAGATAGATAGTCGCCGGATTCTACATGAAAGACCTCAGCATTTGCTGAGGTCTTTTGCTTTTTATTTTTCTTTTCTTACTTTATATGGTATTCTTTTTTTAATAGAAGATGTAGCTCTTCCGGTTGACCTTTTTTTACCCTATATAAACATATTTTTCGTTTAATATTCGGAGATAGGTAAATGAAACGTTTTTATATGATCATATGCTTGTGCTTTATTTGCGTAATATGCATATCGTGTGGAAATGGTGTACCAGTGAGCGAAGCGCGAGATTTCGAGGGAATGCGTGGGCAAATCGGAGTGTATGAGGAACGGTACGCACCCTGGTCAGGTTACTTGGGGTTTGACAGCGGAGACATTCTTGTATACTTCTCCCCTGCCGATTATGCCTATAACAACCGCGAAAATGCCATCGTTATCAATGCACAAGAGGAGTTTACGCGGCTGTGGGAATATGAGAGCATGCGGCTTCGTGATGAGATGGGAATTGCAGTACCGACAGATGTCAAACAAGCCGGAGGATTGCTGATCTCCATTAGTGGTTATGGCTATTATATCGATAAAGATGCGGAACAAGGGTGTTTTGCAACAATAGAGGGATTTGATATCGATGATCGACTATCTATCATCCAAGACAGCGATTTCGAGAATGCGGACACTGCCGTAATAGAGATTCCGTCGGTGGAACGAAAGATCAGCCCTGACAGAAATGGTGGTGACTCTTCATCCACGCCTGTGACTGCATCCATCTACCGTATGTGGTGGGATCCCTTTAGCTATGAAGGGAAATGGGTGTTGGTGCAGGGAAGGCTGGAATTGTTGGGCGGTAAACCTGATACACAGTTTATTGTAGAGATGGTAAATCCATTTTACACAAATAAGAGTAGCTGGGGGATCACACTATTCCGAATGAACAGGGAAAATCAAACCAGGATGGAAGGAACGGTGATTGTTGGCTACGGTGATGAGGAAAGGACGCAGCCTATTGTTGATGAAACGTATGTAAATGCAATGTGCGGTGCTGTGCTGCAGGTGAATTTTGAAAGAATGCAATATGGTGACCAAGAACTGATATCAAGTGATTATTGGTGCGCAGGCTACATCCATCGTTTAGACAGCCGGGAGGAGACAAAATGACGACGAAAAGCAAGCTTTTAGTACTGATTATGCTTTGCTTTTTCCTTCTGTTTAACTCATGCAGTGGAAACACAGTTATTGATACAAAGCAAATAGTAGCCGAGGAGTATCAAGATATCACACATTGCACAGGGGGTTGCCCGCTGATCGCGCTGATCGACTTGCCGATTGATTTGAGTAAAGAACTGATGCTTACTACATACGGGTATGTTCGCATTGGAACATCTGAGGTTCTATTTTATTTTTCCCCGGTGGATCTGGAATACGATAATAGAGAGAATGCGCTCATCATCGAAAAGAGTATGCTTGCTAACTGCACCTTTTATCCCGAAGCAGCAACGATTGAAGACTTTGAAGGCGAAAAAGTTGAACTGTGCGTATATGCTCTTGAAACTGACCCATTACAAACCAATGGCTGTATTGCACGCATCAAGGATCTCCATTTTGTAAGGCGTGATGATACAGAACTATATATACAAGCTGAAGGTTCTATAGATCATCCTCTGATTCCTTCCGAGGAAGCTACAAAAAATGAAGATGCCCGAGAAATCTCCATATACAGATTTGCCGCTCGAAGCTGGGAGTATAAAGGCCAAAAAGTGAAAATTGCGGGAATGATCAATGTGCATCGACAATTCGGCGAATATATCATACCGGTCCTGTCTTGGCCCTATATGGCGAAGGAGGAAAGCATATCACCCATAGTGGATCTAAGCTATGATCCACGGGAAAATATCAAGAGGGATGATTTTTTACTCGGATATCGTAGAGATGACAGTGCTATGGGGGATATGGCACCTGTTTTTTCAAGTGAGTACATCAATCATATGGGAGTCGCTTATGGCAGTGTTAGTAAGGACACCGGAAAAACAGAGCCTGTTCAAGGTTTTATAATTGCAACAGGAGGACTTATTGACCCCATTTTAGAACGCTATACAAATGTGAGGGAGTAAATATGAAAGTAAGAGTATTGTTTGTTGTCCTAGCATTACTATTGTTACTTACCGGCTGTGGTGAGCAGGCAATCGATCAAACAGCCATTACCCCCGCAGAAGAACGCACGTCGATCTTTGCGTTGATCATCGATCCTGAGGCATATGATGGAGAGCAGGTGACGGTACGGGGTGCCTTCTATTTGGATGGAGACGGTGCGGCATTGTATGCTACCCCCGATGACGGCGAGTATATGCTGACCATCAATGCGCTGTGGATGGGGGAACAGAGCAGCATCACCGCCTATACCATGGAGGAACTGAAGGCACTCAACGGTGAGTACATAGAAGTAACCGGTACTGTTAAGGGCACATCCTATGGCCCTGAGGACGCCTATAACTGCGAACTTACCGATATCAAAAAGATCTTAAAACTGGAACCGGTCAATCCCATGCCGGAAGAGTAACGATATAAGACAATGCTTTTGCATTGTCTTTTCATTTATGTGTTATTATGAGGTCCTTTGTTTTTTTGGGGGAAGAGGAAGAAAAGGTCGGCAGGATGATGCATCATATAATTATGATGTGTTGATGGGATGGTGGGTGATATTGATCCTGCTGAACCGGGAACGATTCTGCCTTTTTATATTGCGGAGGGAGGAAAGCCATACTATACTGGCGATGGGAGGGGAAAACATGAAGCAATACGGCGCTTTTGATATTATAGGGCCCAGAATGGTGGGGCCGAGCAGTTCTCATACGGCGGGTGCGGCCAGGCTTGCCTTTGTTGCACACCGCATTGCCGGGTATGATGTGCGAAAAGTAAGGTTTACCTTGTTTGGCTCCTTTGCAAAAACGGGGAAAGGCCACGGCACCGACCGGGCGCTCATCGGCGGGATGCTGGGCTACGCCCCAGACGACATCCGCATCCGCGATGCCTACCAGCACGCCAAAGAAGCGGGCATGGAGGTGGAATTCGTTTATTCCAACACCGCGATGCCCCACCCTAATACCGTCCGCATGGTGGCCACCAACGGCCGTGGGGAAGTGACGGAAGTGATGGGGGAATCCATCGGCGGCGGGAGCATCCGCATTACGGAGATCAACGGGCTTGAGGTGGAGCTGAGCGGCGATTACCCCACTTTGATCGTAGAGCATATCGATTACCCCGGTGTGATCTCCACCGTTACCTCTGTTTTGGCGAGGAGATTCATCAACATTGCTTTTATGCGGGTGTTTCGCCATGCGAAGAATGCTACGGCGTATATGATCATCGAAACAGACCTGCCGGTGGAGGAAGAGGTTACGGATGAGATCCTCCTTTCTTCCACTGAAGTGACAAAGGTATTCCGGGTGTAGGAGGCGAAGATGGACTTTACGACAGGCGTTGACCTTCTAAAGATATGCGAAAGCCAGGGGATCTCCATTGCTGAGGCCATGAAACGGCGGGAAGTGACCGTGATGAGCGGGAACCGTGATGAGATGGTGCAGCAAATGGAGCTGAACCTTAAGGTAATGGAGGAATCCATCCTGCGGGGGATGGAAACGGAGCGCAGTGAGAGCGGGCTGAGCGGCGGCGATGCAGAAAAACTTTTGCGGTACAGCAAGGGCGATACCATCGCGGGGGGCGCATTTTGTGAGGCGGTTGCTGCCAGTATGGCGGTGGTGGAATGGAATGCCGCCATGGGCCGTATTGTAGCGGCCCCCACTGCGGGCGCCAGCGGCATTTTGCCCGGTGTGCTGATCTCCGTTGGGAAGCAGAAGAACATCAGTGAAGAGAAGCTGGTGGATGCGCTGTTTACCGCGGCCGGAGTGGGTATGCTCATCGCTTTGAATGCGACGGTCGCCGGTGCCGACGGCGGGTGCCAGGCGGAAACAGGCACGGGTGCATCCATGGCGGCGGCTGCTTTGGTGGAACTGATGGGCGGCACCCCCAAAATGGCTCTGGATGCGGCGGCCATGGCGCTGAAAAACGTGATGGGCCTGGTGTGTGACCCCGTCCACGGTCTGGTGGAATGCCCCTGTGTGAAGCGCAATGCCATCGGTGCGGCCAACGCCATGCTGTGCGCGGATATGGCTTTAAGCGGCATTACAAGTGTGATCCCCTTTGATGAAGTGGTGACTACCATGGCATCGGTAGGAAGGGCGCTGCCCAGTGAATTGCGGGAGACTGCTTTGGGCGGTCTTGCCGTTACCCCCACAGCATTAGGCAATGCAGATTGATTTTAAAGGCTTCGTCTTTTGGGACGGGGCCTTTTTTGCGCTGTTAGGGCCTGTGAGGCGGTATTTCAAAAAGCCATCGGGTGTGGTATACTATACTGACACTTTATGGGCAGCGGCTTATAGGGTGACCCTTTTTACAAGGAAAAGGTGAGAAAATGAATCAATCGAAACGCGCCCCCAAAACTCTGCGCGCATATTTTGGCCATAAGGCGCTGATCGTCGCCATCGTTTTGGTGATCGGCCTGATCGCCATGCTGATGTCCATGAAGATCAGCAATTGTTCGGTACTGGTGGGCGATGCCATGTCTGCCCGGGCGGATTATCTTTTGACGGGGAGCCAGGAATCGGAAGAGGCCCTGGATCGGTTCTTCACTCAGGAGTATATTCAATCCGGCGCCCTCAAGGAGGATCGGGCAAAATACGAAAACTACAACATCAGCAACTACATCGATCTGCCCAGTGTGGAGTGGATCTGGGTGTGGCCCTGGAGCAGCAACGCCAGCGTGCGGGTCCACGATAAAGTGGTGAGCATCAGCGGATCTCCCATCGAGGATGAGCTGACCGATGAAAACGGCAACCCCGTTTCTGTGGCCCCTGTGCCCCCTGCATGGCCCACGGGAGATTATGCCGTGCGGGTCAAGAATGTTGGCGGCAGGTGGCTCATCGATGAGATCGTGCTGCTGGAGCTGGACAAGAAGGCTGCGGAAAAGTAATATGCTTGACAGTGTTTTACGGTTAGGAAATACGGCCGTAGAAGGACGACTATGGCTTGCCCCTATGGCGGGGGTGACGGACCTGCCCTTTCGGGTGGTGACGGCACAGCTGGGTTGTCCTTTTTCCGTTACGGAGATGGTGAGTGCCAAGGGCATTTACTATGGCGGCAAATCCATCGAGCTGCTGCAGCATACCCCGGAGCAGGGGAAGGGGCTGGTGCAGATCTTTGGCAGAGAGCCGGAACTCATGGCGGATATGGCAAAAAAGCTCTATGAAGAGGGCTATGCCAGGGAGGGCATTGATGTGAATATGGGGTGCCCTGCCCCGAAGATCGTGAAAAACGGCGAGGGCAGTGCCCTGTTGCAGGAGCCTGAGCTGTGCGCAAAAATCATAGGCGCCATGTCAAAGGCCATCCCCCTGCCTGTGACCGTGAAGATACGCAAAGGCTTTTTTGAGGGGGAGGATGTGACCGAGACCCTTTGCCCCATGCTGGAGGATGCGGGGGCTGCGGCCATCGCCATCCACGGGCGGACCAGGGTGCAGATGTACAGCGGCAAGGCCGACTGGGAGTGCATTGCCCGGGTGAGGAAGCTTGTGAAGATCCCCCTGATCGGCAATGGGGATGTGGACAGCCGGGAAACGGCACAAAAGCGCATGGAAGAGACGGGATGCGATGGGGTGCTCATCGGCCGGGGCGCTTTTGGGAATCCCTTTGTTTTCAGTAAAGAACGGTTGACGGATGAAGAAAAGCTGAAGGTGATCGAAAGGCATCTGGAGCTTTCCATCCAATACCGGGGAGAAAAGGCCGCCATCCCCTTGATGCGCAAGCACATGTGCGCCTACTTAAAGGGGTACCGGGGTGCGGCAAAGGCCAAGACGGAGATCCTATCTGCCTGCACCAGAGAGGCCATTTTAGCCCCTGTACGCAGGGTGTTGTTGGGCACAATTGACAAAGAGTGACGATAGGATATAATAGTAACATTCAATACCAATGCAAAGACCCGGACGAAGGCAAAAACGCCTTGGCCGTTGGTTTTTTGCGGCTTTTACAAGGAAAACAGGCATAGGCTGAAAGGCCAGGCTGCTTTATCATCGCTAGGAGGAATGTAACCATGGAAAACGGTACCGTTTTAACGGTTGAGGGCGCACGGAAGCTGGAGGAACAGCTGGAGCATCTGAAAACGGTTGCTCGTAAAGAGATCGCAGAGCAGATCAGAGTCGCCCGCGAGTTTGGCGATATCTCTGAAAATGCCGAGTACGACGAAGCGAAGAACGAACAGGCCCGTATTGAGGGTGAGATCGTCGAACTGGAGAAAAAACTGAGGGAAGCCACCATCCTGGATGAAAACGCCCTGGATCGCAGCGTGGTGCATATCGGCGCCCAGGTGGTGCTGAAGGATGCAAGCGGCAATGAATACAACTTTACCATTGTAGGTTCTACGGAATCCGACCCCATTAACGGGAAGATCTCCAACGAATCCCCCGTGGGCGCTGCCCTGCTTGGCCACCGCAGCGGTGAAGTGGTGGAAGTGAACACCCCCGGTGGTTTGATGAATTACACCATCGTTTCCATCGACTAAGGAGAAAATGATCATGGCTGAAGAAAGAAATAACGAAACCCTGGCTGCGGCAGAAGAGCTGAGCGAACAGCGGCGGATCCGCCGCGGTAAGCTGGATGCCCTCCGCGCGGCCGGCCAGGATCCTTTTTTGATCACCAGATTTGAACGCACTGCCAACTCCAAGGAAGTGAAAGAAAACGAGCAGCTCATGGATGCAGAGGTCATCGTGGCCGGGCGCATCATGTCCCGCAGGATCATGGGCAAGGCATCCTTCTGCCACATCCAGGATGAAGAGGGCGTGCTGCAGCTGTATCTGCGCCGGGATGACATCGGTGTGGAAAGCTACCAGGGCTTTAAGGCCATGGACATTGGCGATATCGTGGGCGTAAAGGGCAAGGTATTTGTGACGAAATCCGGCGAGGTCAGCGTGCACGCCGATGAATTGACCCTTTTGAGCAAATCCCTCATCCCCCTGCCTGAGAAATTCCACGGCCTGAAGGATACTGATCTTCGGTACCGCCAGCGGTATGTGGACCTCATTATGAACCCCGATAGCCGCAGGGTATTCCGTATGCGCAGTGATATCATCCGCTCCATGCGGGAGTATTTGGACAGCCGCCGCTTTATGGAGGTTGAGACCCCCATCTTGCAGACCAGCGCCGGCGGCGCCGCTGCACGGCCCTTTATTACCCACCACAACACCCTGGATATCGATATGTACCTGCGCATCGCCACCGAGCTGCACTTAAAGCGGCTCATCGTGGGCGGTTTTGACAGGGTATACGAGATCGGCCGGATCTTCAGAAACGAGGGTATGGATACCCGCCATAACCCCGAGTTTACCACCGTAGAGCTGTACGCAGCTTATATGGATGTTGTGGATATTATGAACCTCACCGAGGACATGATCCGCTATATTGCATTAAAAGTTCTGCCCGAAGCCATTGTGGAATTTGAAGGGGAGAAGATCCGCATGGATCTGCCCTTTAAACGGGCGACCATGGCTGAACTGGTCAAGGAAAAGACCGGTATCGACTTTACTGTTTTAAGCGATGCTGAGGCATATGAGGCCGCCAAAGCTGCAGGATTTGCCGAGCTGAAGGAAGGCATGACCCGCGGTCAGCTGCTGTACGAAGGCTTTGATCAGTTTGTGGAAAAGACCCTCATTCAGCCCACCTTCGTGCTGGATCACCCGGTGGAGGTATCCCCCCTTGCAAAGCGCAAACCCGATGAACCCTGGCTGACCGATCGCTTTGAGCTGTTTGTATGCGGTAGTGAGCTTGCCAACGCTTTCAGCGAGCTGAACGACCCCATCGACCAGTACAACCGATTCCTGGACCAGGCCAAGCAGCGTGAAAAGGGCGATGACGAGGCCCATGTGATGGATGACGATTTCGTCATGGCTCTGGAATACGGCATGCCCCCCACCGGCGGTTTGGGCATCGGCATCGACCGTCTTGTGATGCTGCTCAGCGGCTGCTACAACATCCGCGACGTACTGCTCTTCCCCACCATGAAGCCCATGGGCGCCGCTGCCAAGAAGGAAGAAAAGGAAGTGGAACCTGTGGCAGAACAGGCTGTGGAAGCGGTAAAAGAGGTCATCGACTTTACCGGAGTGGAGGTCGAGCCCCTGTTTGCCGATGCAGTGGATTTTGAGACCTTCAGCAAATCCGACTTCCGTGCGGTGAAGGTAAAGGCCTGTGAAGCGGTGAAGAAATCCAAGAAGCTCCTCAAGTTTACTCTGGATGACGGCACCGGTACCGACCGCACCATCTTAAGCGGCATCCATGCCTATTACGAGCCGGAAGAGCTCATTGGCAAGACCCTCATTGCCATTACCAACCTGCCCCCCCGTGCTATGATGGGCATTGAATCCTGCGGGATGCTGCTCAGCGCACTGCACACCGTGGAGGGTGAGGAAAAACTGAATCTGCTGATGGTGGATGACCACATCCCCGCAGGCGCAAAACTGTATTAAGAAAAAGCCCGTATGGAATCCATACGGGCTTTTTTGAGTCCGTTTTTTCGGACAGCCGCATTGCTATGATCTTCTTGTAAAAAGAAACGAGACAGGAGGCATAGTGATGGAATACAGGTTTCAAAAGAGAAGAGTGCGCAAAGGGAGCATTGCCTATTATGCCATTGAATTTGGCAGGTTCCTTTTGATGGCTTTGATTTTGATGCTCCTTGGCATTGAATTATAACGGTAAAAAGCAGGAGGGCTGCAGCCTTCCTGCTTTTTTGATGGAAGCAACCGTGGGTCTATTGACAATCAGCATAACATCCAATACAATATAGTTGAAGTTAGCGAAGGCTAACCAAATGAAAGTGAGTGCATGCCCAGGGGGCATATTATATTACGCGATGGTTAGTCAATGCTAACTAAGATTTAAATGAATGGAATGTATCCTAAAACCATACTGAAAAGAGTGTGCGTAAGGAGGGATGAGATGTCTGAAGAATTGATGGTGCGCCATTGTTCGCCCACCTTGGCGGGGCTGAAGACCGGCAGTATTTTTACCTGCCCCGATCGGGGAGAGAGGGAAAACCGGGAGGCCATCCGGCAGATGAACCGCGCCTTAGTCAAAAAAGGCCTGCGGGTGCTGCCCCTAAGGATCCATCGGGGGCGGGTGCTCATCTATGTGTATCGGCCGGCCCACTTAAAGGAGGATCTGCGCCACGGTACCGCCTGCCGCCTGCTGAAAGAGCGGGGGTATGAGTGCGAAAACCCGGATACCTGTGTGCTGCATCTGATCCGCCGATTGACGGAAAACGAGGAGTTCCCCCATGAGATCGGCCTGTTTTTGGGATATCCGCCGGAGGATGTGTGCGGCTTTATTGAAAAGCGGGATGACTGCAAGTGTGTTGGCTGCTGGAAGGTGTACGGTGATGAGGCCGAGGCCCGCCGCCGCTTTGCCCAGTACGATAAATGCACCCAGATCTATGAGGAAGAATTGCGCCGCGGTGCCAATGTGGAACAGTTGGCCATCAGCTGCTAAAAAAGCCCCTGTGGATCCACAGGGGTTTTCAAATTACTACAGCCATTGGATAAAGCCGGTTTTGTCGCCGTTAACGTAGCCTGCATGGCGGTAAAAGTTAAGCACTTTTTCATCTTTTGAGCCGGTAAGCAGCATGATCTTGTAGCAGTTGTGTGCGTTTGCTATTTCTTTTGCGTAATCAAGGCACCTTGTTGCATAGCCGCTGCCCCGGTAATCTTTGTGGGTGACCACATTTTCGATGAGGGCGTAGGGCCGATAATGGTGAGTTAAATTGGGGATGATGTTGATGACGCAGGAGGAAACGATGGTTTCATCCACCTCGGCCACGATGATGTGGTGCTTGGGGTCATCCATGATGGACTGCCAAACAGCCAAAAGGTCATCCGAAACAGGAGGGGTAGGTTCCTCCTTTAAATGGGTATAGAGTTGTAACAGGGCGTTTAAATCGGATGGAAGAGCTTTGCGGATCATCAGATCGCCTCCAACAAAAAAGGGTGCCGAAGCACCCGAAGCATCAGATAAAGAACCAGTAATAAACGGCAAGGCCGGTGATGACAAGGGATGCTGCCACCGCACCGATGAGTTTGCCGGAGCTTTGATTTTTACTGTTGCGGGTGTAACTGTAGGCCTTTAAAGCCGTAACACCCCAGGCGAGTACCGCGCCGATGGGCAGCAGACTGCGGAAGGTAGCGGTGTTATCGTTTAAAACCGAAAAGAGCAGTACGGCTGCAGTGGCCAGGGTCAAAAGGGCCTCGATACTTTTTAACGTTTGCTGTTTCATATTAGCCTCCTTATTTGCCTAAAAAGGACATGCCTAAAATGCCCGGGCCTACATGGCTGCCGATGATGGGCCCCACCATGTGGATCTCTACCTGTTTGGCACCGTGTTTTTCCATCAGGCGTTCTTTTAGTTTTTCTGCCTCTTCCAAACAATCCCCATGGCAGATCAAGACAGGTCTTTCGGGATCCTCATGGCGGTGCTCTGCATAAAGCTCAGCCAGGCGTTTGATGGATTTTTTGCGCCCGTTGATCTTTTCGGTATTGATGAGGGCGCCGGAAGGATCGATGGTGAGGATGGGCTTGATCTTCAGCATTTTGCCTGCGGTGGCGGCCACAGCGCTGATGCGCCCGCCCCGGTGCAGATAGCTGAGATCATCCACCGTGAACCAGGCATTGACCCGGTTATAAAAGCCATCCACCCAGCCGACCAGTTCATCCAGGGTCAGGCCTTTTAAATATTGCTTATGGGCGTGCAGCAGTAAAAGCCCCTGGGCAACGGCGGCCCTGCGGGTATCCACCACCCGGATGCGGCGGTTGGGGTATTGTTCCATCAGCTGCATAGCGGCGAACTTTGCGTTTTGATAGCTGCTGGAAAGAGCGCTGCTAAAACACAGGTAAAGGATGTCCTTTTTATCCTCCAAGAACGGAGTGAAAGCCTCAGTGTACATCATCACGTTGATGGTGGAGGTTGCAGGGATGGCACCATTGCGCATCCCTTTGTAGAAATCCCCGTAGGAGAGGCTTTGGCCGAAATCATCCATATAGGGGGTATCGTTTAAGGAATAGGGAAAGCACAGGCATGGAATGCCGCGGTCTTCATAATATTCTTTTGGCAGATCACAGGTGGAATCCGTGATCAGGATATAATCTTTCATGGTTATGATCCTCCCAAATCGGCATAAGTGTACCATAGGCTGCTGTTTTTTTCAAAAGATTTTACAATGATGGATTGCGCCTTGACAAATGCCCCTTTACTTGAGTAAATTATAATAATTACATAATGGGGAAGAATTTAAATTTTTTTGAATCCCAGATGCATTTGAGGAGTGTTCGCCATGCAGATTTCCAAACGAGCCAAGCAAGTTACCGGATCCCTTACCTTAGCCATCGATGCAAAAGCCAAAGCCATGATCGCAGAGGGCGTTGATGTTGTGAGCTTCGGCGCCGGCGAACCCGATTACGATACCCCCAAGCACATCCGTGAGGCAGCCATTGCCGCCATGGAACGGGGCGAGACCCGCTACACCCCCAGCTCCGGTACGCTGGCCCTCAGAAAGGCCGTGTGCGAAAAGCTTGAAAAGCGCAATGGCTTAAGCTACGAGCCCAGCCAGATCGTCATCAGCAGCGGCGCCAAGCACTCTCTTTATAATACCGTGTGCGCCATTTTGGAAGAGGGCGATGAGGTGATCATTCTGCCCCCTGCATGGGTCAGTTACCCTGAGATGGTTAAGATGGCCGGCGGCGTGCCCGTGTATGCCAAGTGCGATGAAAACAACCGCTTTGCCGTCAGCGCAGATGCCATCCGCAGTGTGGTCACCGAAAAGACCCGGGCCATTATGCTCAACAGCCCCTGCAACCCCACCGGCGAAGTGATCCCCTATGAGATCCTTTTAGAGATCGCTAAGATCGCAAAGGAATATGACCTTTGGATCATCTCTGACGAGATCTATGAAGAGTTTGCCTACGATGGCCCCGCAGTGCCCTCCATCGCCACTTTGGATGAAGAGACCAAGGGGAGGACCATCCTCATCAACGGTGTTTCCAAAACCTATGCCATGACGGGCTGGCGCATCGGCTACTTAGCCGCCCCCCAGGAGCTTGCAAAGGCCATCGGCAACTGGCAGAGCCACGCCACCAGCAACCCCAACTCCATCGCCCAGGCGGCAGCCCTGGCGGCCATCAGCGGTCCTCAGGATTGCGTTGGCGAAATGGTGGCGGAGTTTGATGAACGCAGAAAGATCATGCAGGGCATGCTCCAGGCCATCGATGGCGTAAACTGCCCCTTGCCTCGGGGTGCCTTCTATTGCCTGGCGGATATCCGCGGCCTTTTAGGCAAGAGCTATAACGGAAAGGTCATCACCACCGATGACGAGTTTGCCGCTGTTCTGCTGGAAGAAAAAGCGGTGGCAGTGGTGCCCGGCAGCGGCTTTATGGCCCCCGGCTACATCCGCCTTTCTTACGCATTGGGCCGTGAGAACATCGTAAAAGGCATTACCCGCATTGCCGAGTTTGCAAAAGAATTAGTGTGAAAGGAGAAAACAGCCTATGCTGGAACTGAGCAAAAGAAATAACCTTCTGCAGGAGAACGAATATAAATACCAATTACAGGATGTTGAGGAACCCAAGCTTTACCGGGAATTGTATGATTACGTTTCCATCCCCAAGGTAAGCTTTAACCAGCGCCTGGTGCCCCAGCAGATGCCGGAAAACATCTGGATCACCGATACCACTTTTAGGGACGGCCAGCAGGCATGCTCCCCCTTTACGGTAAAGCAGATCGTGGATGTGTTTAAGATGATGAGCCGCCTAAGCGGGCCCAAGGGCATCATCCGCCAGAGCGAGTTCTTCCTCTATTCCGAAAAGGACCGGGCTGCCATGCACGCCTGCCAGGAGCTGGGCTATGAATTCCCCCAGATCACCACCTGGATCCGCGCTAACCCCAAGGATTTTCAGCTGGTGAAGGATGCGGGCGTCAAGGAAACGGGCATTTTGATGTCCTGCTCGGATTACCACATCTTTAAAAAGATGAACAAGACCCGCCGTGAGGCCATGGATTTGTACCTCAGCATCGCCCGTGCTGCCCTTGAGCAGGGCATCAGCCCCCGGTGCCATTTTGAGGATACCACCAAGGCTGACTTCTACGGCTTTGTGGTGCCCTTTGCCACCGAACTGATGAAGCTGAGCAAGGAAAGCGGCATCCCTGTGAAGATCCGCGTGTGCGACACCATGGGCTTTGGCGTCAGCTACCCCGGTGCATCTTTGCCCCGCAGCGTGCAGGGCATCATCTACGGCCTGCGCCAGTATGCGGACGTGCCCTCTGAATACATGGAATGGCACGGTCACAACGATTTTTACAAGGTGGTCACCAATGCCGCCACCGCATGGCTCTATGGCTGCAGCGGCGTAAACTGCACCATGCTGGGCATCGGTGAGCGCACCGGCAACTGCCCTCTTGAGGCCATGGCCATCGAATATGCCTCCCTGCGCGGTACCACCGATGGGATGGATCTGAGCGCCATTACCGACATCGCCAACTATTTTGAGGAGGAGATCGGCATCCAGATCCCCGCAAATACCCCCTTTGTTGGCCGCAACTTCAACGTGACCCGGGCCGGCATCCACGCAGACGGCCTATTAAAAGATGAGGAGATCTACAACATCTTTGATACCGCTGCCATTTTGAACCGCCCTGCCCTTGTGGCGGTGGATGCCTTCAGCGGTGCGGCGGGCATCGCCCACTGGATCAAGGGGTACTTCCGCTTAAGCGATGAAAACGCCATCGGCAAGCGCAGCGATCTTGTTGCCCGTATGAAGGATATGGTGGATGCGGAATACGCCGCAGGCCGCAATACCGTCATGAGCGATAAAGAGCTCGTGGAGATGCTGAAAACCATTGAGCCGGAAACCTATGCCGATTTACTGAAAAAACGCGGTGTAAAATAAGCAAAATGACCGACCGGAGGAAACGGTCGGTCTGCTTTTTGGGTAAAAAAGGCGTTTTTCGCCGGTTATATAATTGATGCTGGATAACAGCATCAACATGTATTATAATATCATTAAACAAGAATACTAATTGGGGGTGCTCCAAATGATAGGTTTTGTGTGCGGTATCGCAGGCTCCGGTAAAACCCGGCGCATGGTGGATATGGCCAACGCAATTTTGAATGATTCTTTGGGTAAGATCGTCTTTATCGATGATAACAGCGACCGTATGTTTGATTTAAAGCACGCCATCCGTTTGGTCAACGCCGGTGAATACGGTGTAAACAAAAAGGATGAGTTCTACGGTTTTGTTGCCGGCATCATCGCTGGGGATTTTGATATTCACACCATTTTTGTAGATAGCTTCTTAAAGTTCATGGGTGAGAGCCTGGAAGACCTTATGCCCTTGCTTGAGCGCCTGGATGCCTTGAGCGATACCCACAAAGTAAAGCTCATCTTCTCCATCAGCGCAGATGCTGATGCCGTGCCCGATTTCATTAAGGATCGTACGGTTCAATAAGGAGGGTCATTATGCAGTTCTTCTCCACCCGGGGTGGCGAAGGCGTATCGCCCGCCGAAGCGGTGCTGATGGGTATTGCACCGAACGGCGGGCTTTTTATACCCGAAGCCTTCCCCAAATTTTCCCTTGAAAGCATCGATGCGTTAAAAGAGCTGGATTACCCCACCTTAAGCGCAAAGATCATTGCATCCTTTTTAACGGATTTTGATTACGAAGATATTCTGGCCGTGACCAAAGAAGGTTACGCTGCCTTTACCCATAAAGATGTGGCTCCCCTTGTGGATCTGGGCGATGGGCTCCATTGCTTGGAGCTCTTCCATGGGCCTACGTTGGCGTTTAAGGATATCGCTCTGTGCGTATTGCCCGGACTGATGCGCCTTTCCATGGAAAAACTGGGTCAGGATAAAACGGTGCTGATTTTGGTTGCCACCAGTGGGGATACCGGCAAGGCTGCTTTAAGCGGCTTTACCGATAAACCCGGTACCGCCATCTGCGTGTATTACCCCAAAGACGGTGTATCCTACGCACAGAAGCGGCAGATGACCACCCAGAAGGGCGATAATGTACAGGCCATCGGCGTGGACGGGGATTTCGACGCCTGTCAGCGGGGCGTTAAGCGCATCATGGGGGATGCTGCCATGGCAAAGGCCGTGGCGGAAAAGGGCTATGCGTTTTCCAGCGCAAACTCCATCAACTTTGGGCGTCTGGTGCCCCAGGTGGCGTATTACTTTGCATCCTACGCGGATCTTTTGCGCAGGGGCGAGATCGCCTTGGGCGAGAAGATCGACTTTATTGTGCCCACCGGCAACTTTGGCAACATCTTAGCCGGTTGGTATGCAAAGCAGATGGGTCTGCCCGTGGGCAAACTGTACTGTGCCAGCAATGTGAATAACGTGCTCAGCAAGTTCTTTTCCGATGGCATCTACAGGGGCAAAGGGGAACTGAAGAAGACCACCTCCCCCAGTATGGATATTCTGGTATCCTCCAATCTGGAACGGCTTTTGTACCACTGTACCGAAGATGCTGAATTGGTCAAAGGCTATATGCAGGAGCTTGCCCTTGGCAACGATTACAACGTGGGCAGCGAGCTGCTCAAACGCTTTAAAGATGATTTCATGGCTGATTGGGCGGATGATGCTGCAGCAGCAAAAGCCATCGGCAGCGTCTACGCAGAAAAGGGCTACCTGCTGGATACCCACAGCGCCGTGGGCAAAGCGGTGTACGATACCATGGCCCATGAAAGCGCCCATGCCGTATTGGTATGTACCGCCAGCCCCTTTAAATTCAGCGGCGATGTGATGCGTGCCATCGGTAAAGAGGTGGCAAAGGAAGAGGATGCGGCCTATGAGTTGGCGGATGCCACGGGTCTTGTGCTGCCTTTGCCCCTGGTGGAAGCTTTGACGGCAGAGCCCAGGCTCCTTAATACCTGCGCCGTGGCCGGCATGGATGATGCCCTGTTAAGCTGGCTGGACAGCCGCAGCTGAATGTACATTGCGGTGATCCGGGCTAAAATGCGCCTGAGTGAACGGGGAACGCTGAAGGATAAACGCTCTGTACTAAAGCGATTGATGGCTGAGATGGAGCATCAGCACCGTTTCAGCGTGGCTGAAGTGGGGTACCATGACAGCACTGCGTTTGTGGAGGTAGGCCTTGTGAAGGCAGCCTCTGACGGAGCGATAGCCCGGCGGTACATTGACCACGTAAGTCAATTGCTTTACGAGGATCCGCGGTTTTGCTATGTGGATCTTACTACAGAAATCATACCCATGGGGTGAATGTGATGGAACAGAAAAAAACGATTTTTAGCGGCATCCAGCCCAGCGGCGGGCTGACCATCGGCAACTATATTGGTGCCCTGCGCAACTGGAAGAGCCTGCAGAATGAATATGATTGCTATTACAGCGTGGTGGACCTGCACGCAGTGACGGTGCGCCAGGTGCCCAGCGAGCTGCGCAGGCGGGTCTATGAGACCTTTGCCCTGCTGCTTGCATTGGGCCTGGACCCCAACGAGAACACCGTGTTTGTGCAGTCTCACGTGCCTGCCCACAGCCAGATGTGCTGGGCCCTGAACTGCTACACCTATTACGGTGAACTGGGCCGCATGACCCAGTTTAAAGAGAAATCCGAACGGCACCCTGACAACATCAACGCAGGCCTCTTTGATTACCCTGTTTTGATGGCGGGGGACATCCTTTTGTACAATACCGATCTGGTGCCCGTAGGCGCAGACCAGAAGCAGCATTTGGAGATCACCAGGGATATCGCCATCCGGTTTAACAACATCTACGGCGATGTGTTTAAAGTGCCGGAACCCTACATCCCCAAGATGGGTGCCCGGGTCATGTCTCTTCAGGAACCCACTAAGAAGATGAGCAAATCCGACGAGAACGAAAACGGCTTCATCGCCATTTTGGATGAGCCCGACGTCATCGCCCGCAAATTGAAGCGCGCCGTGACGGATTCCGAAGGGAGCATCGTAGCCCGTGAGGACAAGCCCGGCGTTACCAATCTGATGGGTATTTTGGGGGCTCTTACCGGAAAAACCATGGAAGAGATCGAAGATGATTTTGCGGGCAAGGGCTATGGCCATTTGAAATCCGCTGTGACGGATGTGGTCATTGAAGAGCTGCGGCCCATCCAGGAGGAATTCAAACGCCTCATTTCCGATAAAGCCCAGCTGGAAGAGCTGATGAAGCAGGGGCGGGATAAGGCCAACCGTGTGGCCGGCCGCACCATGGCGAAAGTCTATAAGAAGATGGGGTTCATCGGCCTGCGCTGATGCACACCCAATAGGAGGAAGGGTATGTTTGGCTATGTAAAGCCCATCATGGAACGGCTCAGTGAGGAGGAAAAGAACCTGTTTTCTTCCTATTACTGTGGATTGTGCCGTGCCATGGGGCGAAAAAGCCGATTTACCCTTAGCTATGACTGTGCGTTTTTAGCCTTGATCCTCTCCAAAGGGGAGGATGGTGGCAGCTGCGCCATCCGCTGCAAGGGCAACCCCTTTCGCAAAAAGCAGGCGGCCCAGACCCCGGTGCTTTCCTACTGTGCCGATGTGGGCACGATTTTAAGCTACCACAAGGTGCTGGATGACATCGCCGATGAAGGTGGACTGCGCAAGCGCGCTGCAAAATGGATCCTCAAAAGTGATTATAAAAAGGCCGCAAAGCGCAGCCCCAAGGCGGCCGCGTGCATCCAAAAGTACACGGCGGAGCTGAACCGGCTGGAAAAGGAACGTTGCCCCGTTTCCGACATGGCGGCGGATACCACCGCAAAGATGATGGGTGAGCTTGCCGGGGAAGAAGGCAGTGTGCTCTACAGGCTGTTTTACCACATCGGCAGGTGGCTGTACCTGATGGACGCTATGGAGGATTACGAAGCGGACGCTGAGCGGGGCGGGTACAACGTACTGCGCCTGGAGTGGAACAGCAAAGAAGAGGCCATCGGCGCCATGGAATTTGCCCTGTGGCATGCCCTTAGTGTGGTGGAAGGCTGCCTTCAGGCCATAGAATTAACTAAAACTGCAAGAGGAGTAGCCGAAAATGTGCTGTATAAAGCCATGTCGGCAAGGACTCATTTGACCCTGTATGGACAGGAGGAACGAAAAGAAGTTGGATCCCTATAAGGTTCTGGGTGTAAAACCCGGGGATGATCCCGAAACCATCAAAAAAGCGTACCGGGAGCTGGCAAAGAAATACCACCCCGATAAATACCGCAATACCAATCAGTACGAATGGGCCATGGAGAAGATGAAGGAGATCAATGCGGCCTATGATATGCTGACGGGCAAAAACCAGGGCAGCGGCCAACAGGGCTACGGCCCCGGTGCCGGCGGATTTGGCGGCGGCTTCGGCGGATTTGGCGGGGGATTCCACGGCGGCAGCAGCGGCTACACGGGCAGTGCCCAGGGGCTTTACAACACCATCCGCCAATTGTTGAGCCAGCGTCGTACCGATGAGGCCGAGGCCATGCTGCTGAACATCCAGGAGCGCCCCGCTGAGTGGTATTACTTAATGGGTGTGGTGTATAACCAAAAGAACTGGCACAGCCAGGCACGGCAGTTCTTCCAGACGGCGGTCCAGATGGACCCCAACAACTATGAATACAACCAGGCCTATGCGGCCTATAACAATGCGGCAGGGGGGTTCACCCGGCGCACCTACAACATGGGCGGCAACGATACCATGTGCCAGCTGTGCCAGTGCTTGATGATCTCCTCCATGTGCGGCGGATTTGGTCGGTTTATGCCCTTCTTCTTCTGCTGTTAGGGGGCATGGATGCTGATGCGCAATTCCGAAACATCCCATAAGCTGACGTTATGCGCCATGCTTTGCCTGCTTTCCATGGTGATCTTGTTTTTTGTGCGCCATGTGCCTTTGTGGGCAGAGCTGCCGCTGATCATCCTGGCGGGCATCCCCCTTGCGGGGGTCTCGGCGGAGGAGGACATCCTCCTATGCGTGCTGGCTTACGCCATTACCGCCATCTTTGGGCTGGGGTTTGTGGCAAGCTACGCCCATCTGGGGCCCTTTGTGCTCTTCTTTGGGTGGTACCCCTTGATCAAGCCCATTTTTGACAGCCGCGGGGATGTGTTTTTTCGGTGGGTCATTAAGATGATCCTCTACACCATTGCCATGTACTTTATGGTGGATGGCTGTGCCGGGGGGGCACTGATGCCCTATTTAAACAGCATACCCTGGTATGGGCTCATCCCCTTGGTGTATGTGCTGTTTGTAGCCTATGATTACCTTTTGCTGTTGTTTCAGTACTTTTATTTGGGCAGCATTCGGCCCAGGTTGTAGGTGTAATGCTGGTTGCATCATAACATCATGATGCGTTTAAGGATGGAGGCCAAACATGGATCAGGACAACAGGTTGGAACAAAAACAGGCCAATGTGATCGAGCTTTCCGGCGATGATATTTTGGCCATGGCGGCGGCATCCGGCGTGCTTGCCACAGAGGAACTGACCATTGAAGAAGTGGCAAAAAACATGGTGGATTACCCCAGCGCCATCCGCATGGCATCCTTTTTTAAGTGCTTTGGGGATGCCAGCAGGCTGAGGATCCTGCAGGCGCTATCCGTAAGGGATCTGTGCGTAAAAGAACTTTGCGAGCTTCTGGATGCATCCCAGCCGGCGGTGAGCAACCATCTGCGGGTATTGAGCCAGCAGGATATGGTGCGCCCCCACAGAAAGGGCAAGAATATTTACTATTCTTTAAACGATTGGCACATCAACGCCATCATCGGCGTTGCCATGGAACGCTATGGGTTAAGCGGGATGGAACAGCTTTAAAGGAGCGCATTTGCGCTCCTTTTCTTTTTGAAAAAGATGTGAAATGCCCCTTGTGCATAAAACCAAAAACTGGTAAATTGATGATAGGAGGTGCCGGAATGAAACGAGTGCTTTGTTTATGTTTGGTACTGTGCATGGTGCTTTTATGCCTGTGCGGCTGCGGACACCCCCATTACGCCATCGAATCGGCAAAGCCCCTGGATGCCGGTGATGATGCGGTACATGAGAGCATCCGCCGGTTTCAAGAGGCGGAGTGCATCGGCTACGGCCGGGGGGAGTACTTTGAGGCAAAGGCCCTGGCCTGCTTTAAGGTCCATTGGGCGGAGTACACCTATTATTACTACCGCATTGTGGTGGCGCCCATTACGGACCACCCCCTGTGCTGTGTGAATTACCACTTTTACCCCACGGCAGGGCTGATGGAGTATTTTCACAACGAAGAATACCGGGGCACGGAGTTTTACTTGAACAAGTGGGGCAACAAGTACCCGCCCACAAGCAACAGCTATATGGGGCTGAAGCACGACTGGACTACCGATTACGACATGCCGGATCTTGGTACCAAATGGGCCATTGAACACATCTTTTTCTGGAATAATGTGACGGATGGCTGCCAGGAGGAATTCGGCATCAGCAAAGAGGATTACCACTACGGTATGACCCATTTGATGGTGGAAGCGGAGTTTAACGGAAAGACGGAAAGCTTCCCCCTTTTCATTCACGAAGCACCTTTTATTGAGGATGCGGATGATGAGCGCATTCAGAACGAACCCTATCTTGTACGGTTTTTGAAGAGCAATAATGGGGCGCGCGGCGGCGGGAGCCATGTTTATGAAGGGGAATCGGAAGAATGATCAAAAGCCCGGCAATTGCCGGGCTTTTTGTGTTTTCCATGAATCCTGCGGGCCATAGGGCACGCCATGGGCAGATGTGGTATAATGATTGTAACATGGCAGGGATCCCCCTGCGGCAGCGAGGTTATGTGTGGATACCATTATTGGAATTGTAACGGATGTATCCCGTTTTTTCTTCATCGGCATTGTACTGTACATCCTGTTTCGGCTGATCGATAATTCCATGGCGGAGTTTGCCTTCCGCCGGGAGGCCATTGGAGGAAGCCCCGGGCGCTATTTTGGCTATTTAACGGTGATCAAAGCCCCCAATGAAAAGATGCTGGGGCTGCGCTACGGCTTAAAGTGGGAAAACAGCCTGGGCAGCGGGGATAAGTGCGATGTGACCATCCCCTCAAGGAAGCTCAGTAAGCGCCACGGGGTCATCTATTTAAACCGGGATTTTGCCGTAGTCAACCCCATCGGCAAAAATAAGATCTATATCAACGGTCAATTGGCGAAAAGAGGGGATGAAGTTTACGATGGAGACATCATCACCCTGGGGGGCGTGTACCTCCGCGTACGCCTTGAGATGGGAGGGGATGCGTGATGCAGTCTATGCGCCGCCCCAGCTCGGGCAGTATTTTGTTTATGATCACCCTGTTTTATGTGCTGGCCTTTTCCATCCTCTTCATCAACGCCGATGTGGTGGATTACCGCGGGTTCATCGTGGCGGCGGGGGCCATTGGGCTGTTGTACTTTCAATACGGGGCCCTTACCATCTTCTTTCCTAATGTGGACCGTGCCGTACTGCTGGTAGCCAACTTTTTATGCGCAGTTGGCATGGTGATGTTGTACCGCATCGATCCGGACATCGCCATCAAACAGCTGGTGTGGATGGGCGTTGGCATGCTGATGATGGTATGCACCATGCTGGGCATCCGCTATTGGAACCGCTGGCCCCGTTTAAAGTGGATCCTCATGGTGGCAAGTGTGGGGCTGCTGGCCCTTTCCATCCTGTTCAGCGGCAGTGTGTTTGGCGCAAAGAACTGGTTTTCCATCGCGGGGATCACGGTGCAGCCCAGTGAGTTTGTAAAGGTGCTGCTGGTCATCGCCATGGCGGGTATTTTGCACCAGTACAACGGGTTTACCTCCCTTTTGACCATCGCGGGGTATGTGGGCGTGTGCCTCATTATGCTCCTTTTGCAAAAAGACCTTGGCGCAGCCCTGCTTTATGCAGGCACCGCCATTATTATGATCTACGCCGGTACCAGCAACAAATGGTTGGTGGGCGGGGCATTGGGCGCTGTGGGCGTGGGCAGTGTGCTGGCCTACAAGCTCTTCCCCCATGTGCGGGTCCGTGTGGCATTGTGGCAGAACCCCTGGGCATTGTATGAAAGCCAGGGCTACCAGGTGGTACAGGGGCTCATCGCCATCGCCAGCGGCGGGCTGTTTGGCCTGGGCCTGACCATGGGCATGCCCATGGCGGTGCCCGTGCGCCATACGGACTTCATCTTTGCGGTGATCTGTGAGGAATTTGGGCTGATCATCGGCATTGCCCTTGTGGCCTTTTATTTGGTGTTCATCGTGAGGGGGGCCATCATTGCTATGGATGCCCGCAACAGCTTTGATGCTATGCTGGCCATCGGCTGTGTAGCCATGATCACCTTGCAGTGCTTTATCAACATCGGCGGTGTGGTAAAGCTGATCCCCTTAACGGGCATCACGCTGCCCTTTGTATCCTACGGGGGCAGCAGCATGATCTCCTGCTATGTGCTGCTGGGCATTTTAGAGGGCATTGCCATTAAAAACGGCGATGCCGATGAGATGGAATTTGCCGAAGACTACGACGATTACGAGGATTAAACCATGAAAGGCATCAGAAAAAGCATTAAGGCCCTTCTTTGGACCTTCATCATATTGTTTGTGGTGCTGGCGGGGTACACCGCCTATACCGTAACGGTAAACGGCTCCACCTGGTTTATATCATCCTACAACCCCAGGCTTGCAAACCAAAAGCAGAATGTGGTCGCGGGCAGCATATTGGACCGGAACTACATCGTCCTTGCAAAGAGTGACGAGCCCGGTGAGCGGGATTACCACCCCAACAGCACCACGAGAAAGGCGGTTTCCCACGTGGTGGGGGACCCCTACGGCCTTGCGGCAACGGGGGTGGAATCCTTCCATGCAAAATACCTCTTGGGGTTTGAAGGCAACGTGTTTGAGCGGCTGTACCAGAGCATTGTTATGGAAAAGCGGGTAGGGGAAAACGTGACCACTACGCTGGATTCCGCCCTGTGTAAATATGCCTATGAACAGCTAAAAGGCAAAAACGGCGCTGTGGTGGTGATGAACTACCACACCGGCGAGATCTTGTGCTCTGTATCCTCCCCGGGCTACGACCCCACCAATATGGATGCCTACCGCAATTTGAGCGACGATGACGCCGGCAGTCCCCTTGTAAACCGGGTGACCATGGGCCGCTATACCCCCGGTTCCGTCTTTAAAACCGTCACCCTTGCTGCGGTTTTAAAATACAAGCCGGAGCTGTTAAACAAAACCTACAGCTGCAGCGGCAGCATGGATATGGACGACAGCGCCATCACCTGTGCCGGCAAGAGTAAGCACGGGGAGCAGACCATAGAAGAGGCCTATTGCAATTCCTGCAATGTGGCTTTTGCCAAGATCGCCCTGGACCTTGGGCGGGATACCGTAAAACGCATGGCAGAGGAATTTGGCTTTAACGAAGAATACCTGTTTTCTGACCTCATCGCCTACCGCAGCGGGTATGAAAGCTCCGGCAAGGATCTGGACTTCTGCTGGTCCGCCATTGGCCAGTATAAAGACACCGCCACCCCCTTGCAGATGTGCATGGTGGCGGCGGCCATCGCCAACGATGGCGTGATGATGGAACCCAAGCTTGTAAAATCCATCGTCAACGCCCGGGGCTATGAATACAACAAACTGAGCCCCAAACAGCTGAAGAATGTATTGAGCGCAGAAAGCGCCGCCGCCTTAAGGGAATACATGATCAGTGCGGTGGAGGATGGCCTTGGCGGCCGGGCCGCCGTTAAGGGCTATACCGTGGGCGGCAAGACGGGCTCTGCCGAGGTGGCCGACGATAAGAGCATAGAGACCCATGCGTGGTACCATGGCTTTGTCTATGATGATAAAAGCCCCCTTGCCGTAGCTGTAGTGGTGGAACACGGCGGCAGTGGCGGTCGAGTGGCGGCGCCCATCGCGGGGAGCGTCATCAAAAAAGCATTGGAGCTGGGCTATTGATGGATTACAGAGAGCATATTGAGGATATTTTATCCGGTTTGCCCGATAAGCCCGGTGTGTACATCATGAAGGATGAGGATGGCGAGATCATCTACATCGGCAAAGCCCGGGTGCTGAAGAACCGGGTGCGCCAGTATTTCCGCAGCAGCAAAAACCACGCGGCCAAGGTCATCGCCATGGTGCAGAAGGTGCGGGATATCGATTACATCATCACCGCTACCGAGATGGAAGCGCTGGTGCTGGAATGCAACCTCATTAAAGAAAACCGGCCCTTTTATAACATCCTTATGAAGGATGACAAGCACTACCCCTATGTGCGCATCGATTTAAACGAACCCTTCCCCAGGGTGGAGGTGGTTCGCAAAGTGGTAAACGACGGCGCCAAATACTTTGGCCCCTATGTGGCCACGGGGGCTTTGACGGACGTGCTTTCCGCCGTGGGCACCAACTTTCAGCTGCGTAACTGCAAAAAGGACATCCTGCGCTCGTTGGAAAAGGGGGAGCGCCCCTGCTTGAACTACCAGATCGGCCGATGTGCCGGACCCTGCGCCGGGCACATCAGTAAAGAGGATTACAGGGCCATCATCGACAGCGTCATTGCCCTATTGGAAGGCAAGAGCGATAAGATCATCGCAGACTTGCGCAAACGCATGCTGGCCGCCAGCGAACGGCTGGATTTTGAAGAGGCTGCCTTGCTGCGGGATCAGCTGCAGACGGTACAGCGGGTGGCAGAACGCCAGCTGGCGGACTTTGCATCCCTTGAAGAAAGGGACATCTTCGGCATTGGGGAATTGAAGGGCAACTTTATGGTCCAGCTGATGATGGTGCGCAACGGAAAGATGGTAAACTCCCAGAACTTTTTGGTGGAAGACCCCCAGGAAACCCGGGAGGATGTGCTGTTTTCCATCTTAAAACAGTATTATGCCGGGGCGGCCCATGTGCCCGTCGAGGTGCTGCTGCCCTTTGAGGGGGAAGAAGTGCCCCTCATTGCCGATTGGCTCAGCGAAAAGCGGGGCAGAAAGGTGCATCTGTATGCGCCCCAGCGGGGGGATAAGAAGAAGGTGGTGGATCTGGCAAACGCCAACGCCCAGGATTCCTTGGACCGCCGGGATGCCCGCTTAAAGCGGGAGTGGGATCGGGGCGAAGGGGCCCTTTATGAGCTGATGGAGCAGCTGGGCTTGCCTGAACTGCCAAAGCGCATCGAATGCTACGATATTTCCCACACACAGGGGGCCTACACCGTGGCCAGCATGGTGGTGTTTACCGACGGCAAGGCGGATAAAAGCAGTTACAGGCGGTTCCGCATCCGCACGGTGGAGGGCATCGATGATTTTAAGAGCATGTCGGAAGTCATCGAGCGAAGGCTGCTTCGTGCTATGGAGCCCGATGAGAAATCCGTAAAATCCTTTGGGAGGCTGCCGGACCTCATCGTCATCGACGGGGGCAAGGGGCAGCTGCACAGCGCGGTGGATACCATGGAGCGCATCGGCTTTAACATCCCCATGATCGGCCTTGCCAAGCGCATTGAGGAGATCTTCTTACCCGGGGAAAGTGAGGCTATTCTGCTAAAAAGCAGCTCGCCTGCGCTGCATATTCTCCAGGGCATCCGGGATGAAGCCCACCGGTTTGCCATCACCTACCACCGTTCGCTCAGGGCCAATGCATCTTTAGTTAGTGAGCTGGATGAGATCGCAGGCATCGGCAAAAAGCGCAAAATGGCGCTGATGGTGGAATACAAGACCATTGAGCAGATCAAGCTGGCATCGGAAGAAGAACTTGCCTTGCTGCCCGGCATGGGCAAAGCCGCTGC
>SVGV01000018.1 GCA_015056185.1 Clostridiales bacterium
CGAGTGAATGTTCTATTCATTCCCCCTGTGTCGTTTTAAGGGGGTTACGGGGGTGCAGGGGGCCTAAGGGGGGAACTCGAAATCCCCCCTGGCCCGCCTGCAATGACGCTAAGCCTGTACAAGCCGTTATTTATTCCTTATGAGATGTTCGCACTAAAAAAATCGACCCCGCAAAAGATTTTACGGGGTCGTTACCTATTATTCTAATATGCACCCTATGCGTTGCCACATGGCTCCGGCCACTGGCTGGCACCGTTGGGTTAATAGCTTGTATTAAATGCGGTTCAATTACACATTAGCTTTAGCCCCCACAGTTCGCAATAGTCGTCTGCCTCATTCTATTCGGCATTCTCCTTTGCTCATACCCAAGGGGGCACGCTGCTGCGCTTCTATTCGCTTGCTCTGTACTCCCCCTTACTCGTGCCGCTGGGGCGTTGCTGGTTTATTATCCTCCATTGGCCCGCGGCAAGGGTCCAGCGGCACGCTGGCTCTGCCACAGGCAGCGCCTCGGCTTCGCGCCCGCGGCGTGGCTCCAGCCACTGGCTGGTACCGATGGGGTAACAGCTTGTATAAATGCTACCCCCCCGCCCGCGACATGCCCGCAGGGGCTCCCTGCCCGCTCCCAAATGATTCCTTTTGGGCTCTCAAAAAAGTCATTTCCCTTTTAATATAATAAAATATATTATATAATATATATAAGCAAAGGCTATAAAATGGCCCTACTATGAGGTGGGTGTATGATCTTACACATCGGCGCCAGAGAGATGGTCTTTTTAAAGGACATCGTGGCAATAATCAGATACGAAGGGCTGAGCCAAAGCAAGGATGGCAAAAGCTATCTTGGTGAATTAAAGGCTCAGAACCATCTGGTGGATATCAGCGGCGGCCGCCCCAGCAGCCTTGTGGTACTAAAGGACGGCCGTTGTTATTTAAGCGCCATTTCCGCCCCCACCCTTTTACACCGGTATGAAGAGGGCGGCCTGCTGGATGGCGACGAACAGCTTTAAGAAACCAACGTTGAAGGCGGTAACAATATGGAACACAACATGCAAAACAACCAATACGATGCATCCCAGATCCAGGTACTGGAGGGACTGGAGGCCGTGCGTGTGCGCCCGGGTATGTACATCGGCACTACCGATGCCCGTGGTCTGCACCACCTGGTACAGGAGATCGTGGATAACAGCATCGATGAAGCCATGGCGGGCTTTTGTACCCACATCGAGGTGAAGATCGGCCGTGACGGCTCCATAGCCGTAACGGATAACGGCCGCGGCATCCCCATCGGCATCCACCCCAAGATGGGCATCAGCGCCTTAACGGTAGCCCTTACGGTGCTCCACGCCGGCGGCAAGTTCGGCGGCGATGGGTACAAGGTATCCGGCGGATTGCACGGCGTAGGCGTCAGCGTGGTAAACGCCCTTTCCGAGTGGCTCCGGGCCGATGTTTACCGGGATGGCCGCCATGTGCGCCAGGAGTTTTCCCGGGGCGTTGCCACTACTGATGTGGTTGAGGTGGAAAAGAGCGAAAACCACGGCACCGTCATCACCTTCTTCCCGGATATCGAGATCTTTAAAGAGGGCATCACCTTCCAGTACGATATGCTGAAAAACCGCTTAAGAGAGCTTGCCTTCTTAAACGGCGGCGTGCACATCACCTTAACCGATGAGCGGGAAAATATGGAACAGAGCGAAAGCTTCCACTACGAAGGGGGCATTTCAAGCTTTGTGCAGTACCTGGATCGGGCCCGTACCCCTATGTTTGAAGCACCCATCAGCATGCGGGGCGCAAGGGATACGAGCACCGTGGAGATCGCCCTTAGCTTTAACGACAGCTACAGCGAAAACGTGTATACCTTTGCCAACAACATTGCCACCATCGAGGGCGGCACCCATTTGGCGGGCTTCCGCAGCGGCATCACCCGGGCCATCAACGATTACGCCAAGCGCACCAATCTGTTAAAGGCCAATGAAGCCAACTTAAGCGGTGAGGACGTCCGTGAGGGTATGACCGCCGTCATCAGCGTCAAGCTGACCAACCCCCAGTTTGAGGGCCAGACCAAGACGAAACTGGGCAACAGCGAGATCCGCCCCATGGTGGAGGCGGCCACCAACGCCGGCATGGCCCAGTACATGGAAGAACACCCCCAGGATGCCAGGAACATCGTGGAAAAGTGCCTTTTAGCCCGCCGGGCCCGTGAGGCTGCAAAAAAAGCCCGTGACCTTACCCTGCGTAAGAGCGCCCTTGAAACCGCTGCCCTGCCCGGTAAGCTTGCCGACTGCAGCGAACGGGACCCCCGCCGCTGTGAGATCTTCATCGTGGAGGGCGACAGCGCCGGCGGCAGTGCCAAGCAGGGCCGGGACCGTACCTTCCAGGCCATTTTGCCCCTAAGAGGCAAGATCTTAAACGTGGAAAAGACGAGGCTGGATAAAACCCTGGCCAATGCGGAGATCAAGGCCATGATCACCGCATTTGGCGCCGGCATCGGCGATGATTTTGACAGCGCCAAGCTGCGCTACGACCGCATCATCTGCATGACGGATGCCGATGTGGACGGCAGCCACATCCGCACGCTGCTGTTGACCTTCTTCTACCGGTACATGAAGCCCCTCATTACCGAAGGCCATGTGTACATCGCCCAGCCGCCCCTTTATAAGGTGAGCCGCGGCCGGGAGGAAAGCTATTTTTACAGCGATGAAGACTTAGAGGCCCACTTGAACGAGCGGGGCCGCACGGGCATCAACATCCAGCGCTATAAAGGCCTGGGCGAGATGAACCCCCAGCAGCTGTGGGAGACCACCATGGATCCGGACAGCCGCACCATTTTGCAGGTATCCTTGGAAGATGCCATGGCCGCTGACGAGATCTTCTCCATTTTGATGGGTGATCAGGTGGAACCGAGGCGGGAGTTCATCGAACAGAACGCCAAGCTGGTGGCGAATTTAGATATTTAAGCAGCATGAGAGATTGTGGATGTATGATCGTTAGCAATAGCACAAGCAACGACTAATATAACTTTAGCCAGCTTGCAGGCGGGCCAGGGGGGCGGGGAGCCCCCGCTGGCATGCCGCGGGCGAATGTACGCGGGCATGCATACTTTGGTTTCAGCGGTATCAGCCGCGGCGTGAGTTCCCCCTTAGGCACCCTGCACCCCCTTACCGCTGGGTCGTTACCGGTATACACTCTGCCCTCTTCCCGCGGCAGGGGTCCAGCGTCACGCTGGCCTTAAAACGACCGAGGGGGAACTCTAAAGCGCAGACAGCTCCGCCATGCGTCGCTGCTGCCTTCGTTCCCCCTCTGGCTCCCCCCTGTAGGTAGGGTTTCATGGTAACGGCATTTAACATGAATAGCTGGTCCAGCAGGATTTTGTGCACGATGTTTGCACCATACCACATCGTCTCCCTGTTTCCCGCCGAGGCAGCGGAGCTGCATCGGCATATTAAAAAGCACCGGGCACGGATGTGCACGGCACGTTAAAGTTTTTGAAGGGGTTTGGGGGAACTTTTTATAAAAAGTTCCCCCAACCAAAGAGGTGGAACTATGGACGAGAACAAACAGATGAACATTGGACGGATCCAGAACGTCAACATCGAAAAGGAGATGAAGGAATCCTTCATTTCCTACGCCATGGCGGTCATCGTCAGCCGTGCCCTGCCCGATGTGCGGGACGGCTTAAAGCCCGTACATCGCCGCATCTTATACAGCATGTCAGAATTGGGCCTGTGGGCAGACCGCCCTTACCGTAAGTGCGCCCGTATCGTAGGCGATGTACTGGGTAAGTACCACCCCCATGGTGACAGCGCCGTGTACGATGCTTTGGTGCGCCTGGCACAGGATTTCAACATGAGCGTGCCTTTGGTGGACGGCCACGGCAACTTTGGCAGCATCGATGGTGACAGCGCCGCCGCCATGCGTTATACCGAGGCGAGGATGAGCAAGATCGCTGCGGAGCTCCTTTCCGACATCGATAAAGAAACGGTGGATTTCACCCCCAACTTTGATGAAACTTTGACCCAGCCCACGGTGCTCCCCTGCCGCATTCCCAATTTGCTCGTCAACGGCAGCGGCGGCATCGCCGTAGGCATGGCGACCAACATCCCGCCCCATAATTTAAGCGAGGTCATCGATGGCGCCGTTGCCCTCATCGATAACCCCGAGCTGGACAGCGTTGGGCTGATGGATTACATCAAAGGGCCGGACTTCCCCACCGGCGGTGTCATCATGGGCTATAGCGGCATCCGCAGCGCCTATGCCACCGGCCGCGGACGCATCGTGGTCCGCGCCGTTGCCGAGATCGAAGAATTCGGCCATAACCGTCACCGCATCGTGGTAAGTGAGATCCCCTACCAGGTGAACAAAGCACGCCTGGTGGAAAAGATCGCCGAGATGGTCCACGAAAAACGGCTGGAGGGCATCAGTGATCTAAGGGATGAATCCGACCGCCAGGGCATGCGCATCGTCATCGAGTTAAAGCGGGATGTGAACCCCAATGTGGTGCTGAATAACCTTTACAAACACACCCAGATGCAGGAGACCTTCGGTGCCATCATGCTGGCCCTGGTGGATGGCGAACCCAAGATCCTTTCCCTGCACCAGATGCTCCACTACTACATTGAGCACCGCAAGGATGTAGTGGTACGCCGCACCCGGTATGAATTGGGCCGGGCACAGGCACGGGCCCACATTTTAGAGGGCCTTTTGATCGCCCTGGATCACATCGATGAGGTCATCCGCACCATCCGCCAGAGCCGGGACGACGCCGAGGCTAAGGCCAGTTTGTGCGAAAAATTCGGCTTAAGCGAAAAGCAGGCCCAGGCCATTTTGGATATGCGCCTGCGCCGCCTGACCGGCCTTGAGCGGGATAAGATCGAAGCCGAGTACGCAGAGCTGTTAAAGACCATCGAATACCTCACCCGCGTCCTTTCCGATATGGCCCTCGTGATGGGCATCATCAAGGAAGAACTGCTGGAAGTGAAGGAAAAATACGGCCACCCCCGCCGCACCCGCATCGAGATGGTGGAGGGCGAGGTGGATATTGAAGACCTCATCCAGAAGGAGGATATGGTGGTCACCCTGACCCGGTTTGGGTACATCAAACGGGTGGGTGCCGATACCTACCGCCTGCAGAACCGGGGCGGCAAGGGCGTTATGGGCCTGACCACGAGGGAAGAGGACTTTGTGGAAAAAGTCTTTGTGGCCAACACCCACACCCCCATTTTGTTCTTTACCAATACGGGCCGTGTGTTCGTGTTAAAATGCTACCAGCTGCCCCTGGGCGGCCGCACCGCAAAGGGCAGCGCCATTGTAAACCTTTTGCGCCTCAACGCAAATGAAAAGATCACAGCGGTACTGCCTGTGGAGGAAAAGGGCAAATACCTGGTGATGGGCACCCGCAAGGGCATCATCAAAAAGACCCCGGTGGAAGAATTGAAGAACATCCGCCAGAGCGGCCTTGTGGCCATCGGCATCCGGGAGGATGACGAGCTGTGCGGCGTCTTCCATACCGATGGCAATGATGACATCATCTTAGGTACCAAACAGGGCATGTCCATCCGCTTCCATGAAGAAGATGTGCGTCCCATGGGCCGCACCGCCATGGGCGTCCGCTCGGTGAAGCTCAAAGATGGGGACGAAGTGGTGGATATCAATAAGGTGGATAAAGCCTATGTGCTCACCCTGAGCGAAAAGGGCTATGGTAAGCTGACCCGTGCCGAGGAATACGGCGTGCAGAACCGTGGCGGCATGGGCATCCGCACCTTAAACATCACCGATAAAACGGGCAGCGTAGCCGGGCTGAAACTGGTGGATGGCGAGGAGGACCTGGTGCTCATCGATGAAGGCGGCACCATCATCCGCATTCCCGCAAGCCAGGTCAGCATCCTTTCCCGCCTGACCCAGGGCGTACGCCTCATGCGGGTGGGGGCAGGCAACCGCGTAGCCGCTTTGGCCGTGGTGCCCAAGGCAGAAGAGACGGAAGAATAACGGAAAAAGGCAGTGGAACCACTGCCTTTTTTGTTTCAAAATCGGAAATTTTGCGCTGCTATAGCAGAAACAGCCAAAACCCCTTGAATCGAAAGAAAAAGTTTGTTAACATAAAGCCAACAATATTTTCTGTTAGGAGTGCGATCACCATGGCAGGTTTCGACAACAAGTTTTCCGGCAAAGTAGGCGGCAGGATGGATAACCTGATGGCTACCTTGAAGACCACCAGCACCAAGAAAGCTCCCGAAAAGAAGGAAGAAAAGAAAGAGGACAAATAAGCGCCTCACGAAAAAGAGCCTGCAAAGGCTCTTTTTTTGTTGCCTGCACAGCTGCATCTTTACACCGGCCGTTGAATTTGGGGCGTAAAGGGAGTATGATGCCCATGAAAAAACGGAGCGGTACTTAGGGGTGCCGCTGAAAGCAGGGTAAGATGGAACAGAAGAAGAAAACCCCCTCTATGGCTTTGATCTACGGCTTATTGCTTTTTGGCATGGTGGCCAGCACCTTTCACGCACCGCTGTTTCGCATCGGGCTAAACCACAACACCGGCATGACCAGCGAAAACATGTCCGTCTACCGGATGCTCTTTGCCTTTTTAGGGGCAGCTGCGGTATGCCTGTTTCAAAAGGATTACCGCAAACAGGTGGTCACCATCGCAAAAACCCCCCGCACCTTTTGCATCATCGCGCTGATGGGCATTTTTAACGCCAGCAGCCTTTTGATCTGGGCGTATTGCTTAAACAGCACCACCCCCATCTTTGTACTGAACATGATCTCCAACACCCACCCCTTGTTCATCATGCTGGGCAGCTATTTGATGTTCCGGGAGCGCACCGGCCCCAGGGCCATGGTGGGCGTGGCCATCTGCATGGTGGGCGTGGGCATCATCAGCATCAGCAGTTTTTCCGGCGGGGCCATCAGCCTGTGGGCGGTCATCGGCATGTTTGGGGCGGCCATCCTTTCCGCCCTGTATTTGCTGCTGGGTAAATTCATCCAGCAGGATATCGCCTTCTGGCCCATGCTCTCCATCATCTATCTGTTTTCCACCCTGGAGATGTTTGCCTGCTGCCTCATTTCCGGCTCCCCCTTTGGGCCCATCAATTTAGAAGGCTGGATCATCTTTGTGGTGATGGGCCTTTGGTGCACCCTGCTGGGGCACAGCTGCGGCGTATGGGCGGTCAAATACATCAGTGCCGTCAGGTCCAGCCTGTTTAACCTGCTGGGCCCCGTGGTGTCTGCCGTGGTGTGCTACGTGCTGTTGGGCGAAATACCCGGCATTTTGGTGCTCATCGGCGGGTGCATCGTCATGGCGGGCCTTGGGGTGTACAACGTGGCAAAAATAAAAGAAGGCGAAGCCGCAGCAGAACGGCAACGGTAGAAAAAGAGCCTGCAAAGGCTCTTTTTTCGTGGGTCCATTTTCGGCAAAAACATCCAAAAAGATTGAATTTGCGGTGATAAATGTGTATAGTCCATATGGGGAGGATTGAGTGCATTGAGTGGTGTGAACATCAAAAAAGATTATCCATGGCTGCTGGGGCCCATCGCCCACAGGGGGTTACTTGGCCCGGGCCTTGTGGAAAACACCCTGCCCGGCTTTGCCCGGTGCGCAGAGCACCGCTGCCCCATGGAGTTGGATGTACACCTCAGCCGGGATGGCGTGCCCATGGTGTTCCATGATGATGACTTAAAGCGCATGTTCAGCCGCCCCGAACGGCCGGAGGACCTGACTGCAGAGGAATTAAAGAGCCTGACCCTGCCCGGCGGTTTTCGGATCCCCACCCTGAGCGAGGTATTTGCTGTGGTCAACGGTGCCGTGGGCATTTTGATCGAGCTTAAGCAGGCCAACGGCAAGATGGTAGGCCCCTTGGAAGAGATCCTAGCCGGGATGGTCAAAGATTACGGCGGACCCGTTGCGGTGGAATCCTTTAACCCCTTAAGCGTGCGGTACGCAAAGCGGTACATGCCCCATGTGCCATCTGGGCTGCTCTCCGGGTGGGATTTTTCCGCTCCGCCCAACTGGTTTTATGATTTGGTCGCCCGGAATTTGTGGCATATGTTTCTGGCCAAGGCGGACTTCATCGCCTATGAATATAAAGATGTAGACCGCAAAAAGCTGCAGAACTACCGCAAAAAGGGGATGCCCATTTTAGCCTACACCATTATGGATGAGGCTGCAGAGAAGAAAACGGCACCCTATGTGGATGGCTTCATCTTCCAGGATTATTACGCCATCTAAAATAAGCGATTTTCGCCCCTCCATTGCGGGGGGCTTTTTTACGGAAAGAAGATGAAAACAATGGATCAGAAAACACCGAAAAAGCTGTGGGGCTTTTTCGCCCTGCTGTTTGCCATGGTCTGTGGATCACTCATGTCCCCCCTGTTTAAAACCGCCCTCAGCCTGGGCGCTGCCCCCCTTGGGGTGGCCTTTTGGCGCATGGTGATGACGGTGGGGGTCATCTTTCTTTTGTGCCGGGTAAAAAGCGGCCTGTGGCAGGATGTAAAGACCATCGTAAGGGAACGTAAGCTGTTTTTTGAGGTACTGGGCATGGGCCTCATGCGTGGGTTTGAGGTCATCTGCTGGAGCCTTTCCCTTTCCATGTCCGGCACTTTTGTGGTAAACATCTTGGGGAACATCACCCCCATCTTCACCATCATCCTGGTGTACCTCCTCTACCGGGAGCGTACCGCCATGGGGGCGATCTTATCGGTGGGGCTCAGCCTTGTGGGTGTGGTGCTCATCGGCTTAAACGGCAGCGCCACGGGCGGTGCGCCGCTGTTGGCGTTTATCATCATGCCCCTGTCCTCCTTTGCTTATGGGGTGTACCTGCTCCTGGGCAGAGAGGTCACAAAGCGGGTGGCCGCCCCCGCCCTGATGCTCTTTGTGTTTGCCGTTACCATGGTGATGGTGCTCATCTTCGGCACGGTCAGCGGTATGAGCATGGCGCTGCCCACATCGGCCCTGCCCTATGTGGGGCTCATCGCCCTGTGCTGCACCCTGCTCTCCCAGACCATCACCAGCTGGTGTATGAAGTCGCTAAAGCCCACCACCATCTCGGTGATGAATCTGTTTTCCCCCGTGCTGTCCGCCACCGCCGCGTGGCTGCTCATCGGTGAGGCCGTGGCGCCCAGCATCCTGCTGGGAGGCGGTGTGGTGCTGCTGGGCCTCTTTTTATACCTGATGGCCGCAGAACGCAGTAAGTGAGGTTGGATTTCACTATTTTGCCTCCGGGGGCCCTCCGGGGGCCCTCCGGGGGCCTAAGAAACTTTTTGAAAAAAGTTTCTTAGGGATCTTCAAAAACTTTCAATTGCACCGTGCACATACGTGCCCGGTGCTTTTTTGTGTAAAGGGCCGATGCACCTTCGGTGCCTCGGCAGGGGGTGGGTTGGGATAGGCATAGCGTGTACATGGTGGAAGTAACGAAAGATTCTTCGTCGTTACACTCCTCAGAATGACAGGAAAATAGGTTTTAGGGAACATTGCTAATCGAACATGGTTTTCACTCTGTCGTTGCCATGAAACTTTTCCTACAGGGGGTCCATAGGGCGCGGAGCCGAGCGCTGCCGGTGGCAGAGAAAGCGAGGCGAAGGCGCAGCAGCGTGCCCCCTTGGGTATGAGGAAAGGAGGATAAAGAGCGTATGCGATTTAGCCGACTATTCCGAACTGTGGGGGTGCTATGGAGCATAGCGAGTGAAAGTTCAATTCATTCCCCCTGTGTCGTTTTAAGGGGGTTACGGGGGTGCAGGGGAACCGGAGCCAAGTGCGCGAAGCGATGCAGCGAGGCGTAGGTTCTGCAGCGTGCCCCCATGGGTATAAGCAAAGGAGGATGCGCAGCAGCCGACTATTGCGAACAGTGGGGCGTAAGCCTAAGGGGGGGAACTAACGCCGCGGCCAATACCGCTGGAACGAACGATTATGTTACCGCGTACATTTGCCTGCGGCGTGCCCGCGGGGGCTCCCCGCCCCTGGCCCGCCTGCAATGAAGTTAAGCTTGAATCTGTCGTTGCTTATTCCATATGAGATGTTCACACAAAAAACAAACCCCGCACCAAAGATGTTACGGGGCCGTTGTTCGTTATTTTCATATACACCCCATGCGCTGCCCACGTGTCAGCGGCGACTCGCCGCCCTGCTTAGACGTTGAAGCGGAAGAGGACCACGTCTCCATCCTGGATGACGTATTCCTTACCTTCGGAACGGTAGAGGCCCTTTTCCCTTGCGGCGGCCACACTGCCCAGCTCCACCAAAGTATCGTAAGGCACGATCTCCGCACGGATGAAGCCCTTTTCAAAATCGCTGTGGATCTTGCCCGCTGCGCCGGGGGCCTTGGTGCCCTTTACGATGGTCCATGCGCGGACTTCATCGGCACCGGCGGTGAGATAGCTGATGAGCCCCAATAGCGCATAGCTTGCGGTGACCAGGCGCTCCAGACCGCTTTCTTCGATGCCAAGCTCCGCCAGGTACTCTTGGCGCTCCTCATCGCTCAGCTGAGAGAGCTCTTCTTCGATCCGGGCGGATACAGCCACCACACCGCTGCCCTCTTCCTCGGCATAGGCGCGCAGCTCTGCCACCATGGGGTTATCCGCCCCCGATGCGATGTCCTCTTCAGAAACATTGGCGGCGTAAAGAACGGGCTTGTTGCTGAGCAGCCACAGTTCATCCACAATGGCGGCCTCGTCCTCATCCATGGCAAAGTTCTTCACCAGCTTGCCGTCGTTTAGGTGAGCGAGGAGCCGCTCCAGCAAAGCCTTTTCAATGGGGAAGCGCTTATCCCCGGATTTCGCCATCTTGCCCACCCGCTCGATGCGCTTCTGCACCGTTTCGGCATCGGCCATGACAAGCTCCAAATTGATGGTCTCCACATCCCGGATGGGGTTGACGCTGCCATCCACATGGGTGATGTCGCCATCTTCAAAACAGCGCACCACATGGACGATGGCGTCCACCTCGCGGATGTGGCTCAAAAAGCGGTTGCCCAGGCCCTCACCCTTGCTGGCGCCCTTGACGAGGCCCGCGATATCCACAAACTCCACGGTGGCGGGGGTCAGCTTTTTGGGCTGGTACATATCCGCCAGCACATTGAGCCGTTTATCCGGCACGGGGACGATGCCCACATTGGGGTCGATGGTGCAAAAGGGGTAGTTGGCGGCCTGTGCGCCGGCCTGAGTCAATGCGTTAAAAAGCGTGGATTTGCCCACGTTGGGCAGCCCAACGATACCTAACTTCATAAAAGATCCCTCCCGGTATTATCTTTACTATTATAAAGGAGCTTGGCCCCGCTTTCAACCGCCGGGTAAAAAGAGTGGTATAAACTAACAAAGGGTGGTATACTGAAACGAAAGTAACCGTAGGGAGGTTATGCCATGTCGATCTTTGAGGCCATTATTATGGGCTTGGTACAGGGCTTTACGGAGTTTTTGCCCGTTTCCAGCAGCGGGCACCTGGTGCTGTTCCGCAACATCTTTAACATCACCGGCAGCCCTATTTTGTTTGAGGTCATGGTGCATCTGGGCACCCTTGTGGCGGTGTGCATCGTCTATTGGAAGGATATCAAATATATGATCACCCATCCCTTAAGCCGCCAGACCATTTACCTTGTCATCGCAACCATCCCTGCCATCATTGCAGCCCTGTTCTTTGATGATTTCATTGAGAGCACCTTCGGCGGCAGATACCTTGGTTTTGGGTACCTCATCACCGCTGCGTTCTTGCTCTTTGCGTGGAACCTGGGCAGCCGCAAGGGCGGCCGCCGCATGCGCCACATGACGGGCAAGGATGCCATCGTCATGGGTGTGATGCAGGCCATCGCCATCGTACCCGGCATCTCCCGCAGCGGCAGCACTTTGACGGGCGGTGTGGCATCCGGCCTGGACCGCAAGACCGCCGTGCGCTTTGGGTTTTTGATGTCCATCCCCGCTATTTTAGGCTCTCTGGTGTTCTCTTTAAAGGATATGCTCACCATGGGCATGGGGGATATCGGCATCTTCTCCGTCATCGTTGCGGTGATCGTGGCGGCGGCATCGGGCTATGTGGCCATCCGGTTTATGCTGCGCATCGTAAACCAGAACAAGCTGTGGGCATTTGCCATCTATGTGGCGGTCCTTGGCATCTTCGTCATCTGCGATCAGTGGTTCCTGCACCTCATCTTCTAACAGGGCGGGCAGGGAGCCCCTGTGGGCATGCCGCGGGCGGATGCTGGCTGTAGTATAGGCTGATAACCCAGCGGTACCGGCCGGTGGCCGGAGACACGCCGCGGGCAGAGGCTGGCTGTAATACAATCTGTTAACCCAGCGGTACCGGGCAGGCTGAGAGAGCACCCATGTGGCAGCGCACCGGGCAGTGCCTGCTCCCCTGTGCGCAGCGCATAGGATGAATATGATAATAACAAACAACGGCCCCGTAACATCTTTGTTGCGGGGTTTGTTTTCTGTGCAGCCCTTTTGTACTGTCATTCTGAGGAGTGTAACGACGAAGAATCTTTTGTTACTTCCTCCATGTACACGCTAAGCCTATCCCAACCCACCCCCTGCCGAGGCACCGGTAGGTGCATCGGCTTTTCTATAAACAAAAGCACCGGGCACGAATGTGCACGGTGCAATTGAAAGTTTTTGAAGATCCCTAAGAAACTTTTTTCAAAAAGTTTCTTAGGCCCTCGGAGGGCAAAATCAAATACTCCTTACAATATCCCCGCTTTTGCCGCCGGTTTTCTTTAACAGGGTAATATCCCCGATGACCATCTCTTTGTCCACCGCTTTGCACATATCGTACACCGTCAGAGCGGCAACGCTGGCTGCGGTCAAAGCTTCCATCTCCACACCGGTTTTGTAATCACACCGGGCGGTGGAAAGGATCTCCACCCGGCTTTCGGCCTCGTTCAGAGAAAGCTCAACGGAGACGGAGGTCAAATTAAGGTTGTGGCACAAGGGGATCAATTCCGCCGTGCGCTTAGCCGCCATGATGCCGGCGATGCGGGCGGTGGCCAACACATCACCCTTTTTCATGCCGTTGTCTTTGATGAGGGCCAAGGTCTCGGGCTTTACAAACACCCTGGCACAGGCGATGGCGGTGCGGGTGGTCACGTCCTTTTCGCCGACATCCACCATATGGGCTTCGCCCCGGGCGTCTACGTGGGTCAATTCCATGCTGTTATCCTCCAATATGCTGCATATCCCGGTTGGATGCAAACCCATCCTGGAAATGATGCCCCGTGGGCTTATGGTAGATCGCATCGTAAATGGCCTTGTGAAGGGCCGCTTCATCGTTTAAATAGGGGCGGATGTCGCTTTCGCCGTTATCCCCCAAACAGGGGCGGATGCGGCCATCGGCCGTTAAACGGATGCGGTTGCACTCATGGCAGAAGGCGTGGCTTAAGGGGCTGATGAACCCAATGCTGCCCGCCATGCCATCGGCCTTATAGACGGTGGCCACGCCGCCGCTTGCCCGGCCGATGGGCTTTAATTCGGGGAACTGGGCTAAGACCTCTTCCGGGTGGATGACCTTATCCTGGTTATCCTCCCCATAGCTGCCGATGGGCATCAGTTCGATAAACCGCACCTGGACGGGGGTCTCCTTTACGTATTCCATAAACCCGGGCAGGTCCATATCGTTCACCCCGCGGATGAGCACTGCGTTTAGTTTTACGTTGACACCCAGCTGTAGGCCAAGATCCACCGCCCGCAGCACGCTGTCCATGCCATCCACCCGGGTGATCTCCTTGTACCGCTGACGGTCCAAGGTATCCAGGCTGATGTTAAAACGGCTGATGCCCGCCTTGACTAAATCATGGATGCGCAGATCCAGCCCCACGGCGTTGGTGGTCATGGGCAGATCATCGATGCCGTCGATGGCGGTGAGCTTTGCGATGATCTCCTCAAGATCCCGCCGGACCAGAGGCTCGCCCCCCGTAATGCGGACTTTATCCACCCCCAGCTTCACCATGATGGAAACACATTTTGCGATCTCATCGGGCTTTAACAAGGTGGCGGGGTCATCCTTAGCGGGGCTGCAGTACAGGCAGTTTAAATTGCACCGCTCTGTAACAGAAAGGCGCAGGTAGCGGATGTTTCTGCCTAAGGCATCAATCACGGTATTCCACCATCTTTCCGGTATCGGTAAAGGTATAGCCGCCAAGCTCCGTCAAGCGGTCTTCAAACTCCTTGGAGCGGATGATGGAAGCAAAGGCATCAAACAAGGGGGAAGCTACGAATTCTTCGTCCATTAGAATATCGTACTGCTCCACGCAAACGGGGATGAAATCCAGCCCGTAGGAGGAAGCGGCGCTGTAAATGCCAAGGCCGGCATCGGCACTGCCGGATGCGATCTGGGCGGCAACACTGAGGTGGGTAAACTCTTCCCGCTCATAGCCGTAGATGTCCTCAGCCTTCATGCCCTTCTGCTTCAAGAGGTAGTCTAAAAGGATGCGGGTGCCGGCGCCTTTCTGGCGGTTGACGTACCGCATGCCCTCACGGGTGAGGTCCTCTACACCCTTGATGCCCATGGGGTTGCCCTTCTGGACCATAAAGCCCTGCAGGCGGCCAACGCCCCGCATGAGCTTCACGCCGCCATTGGGGAAATGGGTGCGCAGGTAGCTTAAGTTGTACTGGCCGTCGGCCTCATCCAGCAGGTGGATGCCGGCCACATGGGCCTCGCCCCGTTTGATGGCATTGATGCCGCCCATGCTGCCCACGTGGGTGCTGGAAAGATACAAGCCGGGGTAACGGCGGTTGATGAAGTTGCTCACCTCATCAAAGAGGGGGTCATGGCTGCCGATGGCGGCGATGGTGTTTAAGATCTGGTTCATGGGGCGCAGGGCCTCTACCATGATCTCGCTGCCGGCGTTGAGGCCCTCGGTGTTCTGGTCGATGACCATAAGGCCGTCGGCTTTCGCAAAACTGCTGATGACGCTGGCGCCTTTGCTAAGGGGGGTGGCGATCAATTTGCCTTTAACGCTGGCCAAAGAAACACGAATGAACTCCTCATACTTTAAGGGGGAGTTTACCTTGCGGGAAAGAACGGCGGGCACCATTACCTTATTCTTGGCGGGCAGGTGGGCGATGGCGTTTAAGGCAGGGCGCACCAGCTCTTCCAGCACGATGACGCCGCTGACGGGGTAACCGGGCACGCCCACCACGGGGGTGGTGCCCACGCGGCCTAAAATAGCGGGCTTACCGGGGCGGATGGCGATGCCGTGGATGAGCACCTCGCCGGCGGAGCCGATGGCGGTGGAGGCGAAGTCCTCACGGCCGGCGCTGCTGCCTGCGTTTAACAGAACGAAATCGCATTCCTCGGCGGCTTTTACTACCGTCTCGGTGATGAGGTCCAGCTTATCGGGGATGATGGGGTACACAACGGGTTCGGCGCCCCATTCACGGACCATGCCGCTAAAGATGGTGGAGTTGAACTCTAAAATCTCGCCGGGGGCGGGGTCTGCCTTGGGTGCCACGATCTCATCGCCGGTGGGGATGATGCCTACCTTGGCCTTTTTGACCACCCATACCTTGGTCACACCGCAGCTGATGAGCACGCCCAGTGCGGAGGGGCTCATCATGGTGTAGCTGGGGAAGGCCATTTCGCCGGCGCAGATGTCCTCACCGATCTGGCGGACGTGCTGCCAGGGCACGGGGGGCTGGGCGATCTTCAAAACGCCGTCATCATCGATGATGTCTTCCACCATGACCACGCAGTCGCAATCGGCGGGGACGGGGTCGCCCGTATCCACCACGGTGTAGTTCTTCAGGGTGACGGGGGTGGTCTCGGTGGCGCCGAAGCCATCCCGGGCCAGCATGGCTACGCCGTCCATGGCGCTGGCATGGAAGTGAGGCGCGCTGATGGCGGCATAGACGGGGCGGGAAAGGAGGCGGCCGGTGGCCTCAGCAATGGGTACCAGCTCTTCTCCTAAAAACTCGCACTTTTCGGCGATCATCTTTAAAAAGGATTCTCTTGCTTCATCCAGAGGGATGTTGGTCAAATAGGTATAATTCATGGTAAAACCTCCTAAGGGTTAAAATAAGATCACAGTTACGGCTTCGCCGCGGCGCAGGCCCTCGGCATCCCGCTTGATGCACACAAAGCCGTCGGCCCGGCAAAGGGTGGTAATGAGCCCGCTCTTGGTGGCAACGGGCGCGGCTAACGTGCTGCCGTCCTCCCCAACGGTAAGGGAAACGGGGATGTATTCCTGGCGGCCATGGTTGCTGGGCACGTTGCGGCTCATGGTGGCGGCTATCTCCCGCCGCTGTTCCGTCAGCTGGCCCATCATCTTCTGGAAGACGGGTGCCACAAAGATGCGGTAGATGAAGTAGGCAGAAACGGGGTGGCCGGGCAAGCCAAAGACGGGTTTGCCGTTAATATCCCCCGCGATGGTGGGCTTGCCGGGTTTCACGGCGACACCGTGTAAAAACACCCCGGGCTTGCCCGCTTCGTCGATGATGCGGTGGGTCATATCCGCAGTGCCCACGCTGCTGCCCCCGCTGATGAGGACGGCGTCGCACTCACTAAGGGCTTTGTGCAAGGCTGCAGTCAAAGAAGCGTGGTCATCCTTGGTGATGCCGTACCGCACGGGCTCCGCCCCGATGGCACAAAGCCCTGCGCTTAACGCATAGGTGTTCACATCCCGCACCACGCTGCCCGTTTGGGGGGCGTCCACATCCACCAGCTCATCCCCGGTGGAAAGGATGCCGACTTTCAGGCGCTGAAAAACCTTTACCTTGGGGTAACCCATGGCGGCAAGGGCGCCCATCTCCTGGGGGCGGATGACGGTGCCGGTTTTTAATAACAGTGCACCTTCTTTTACATCGTCACCACGGTAGATGACGTTGGCCCCGGGGGCGATGGAGCTTTGGGCGTAGATGTACCCATCGCCGAAGTCTTCGGTGTATTCCACCATGACAACGCCGTTGCTGCCCTCGGGCAGGCGGCCGCCGGTGGGGATATAGGCGCACTCCCCTTTGCCTATGGTAAAATCCGGGGTCTCGCCCATGTGCACCGTACCAACGGGCTTTAACATGGCCATCAAGGTCTCGCTGGCGCCAAAGGTATCGCTGGCGTTGACGGCGTAGCCATCCATGGTGCTGCGGTCAAAGGCGGGCACGTCCTCACGGCTGTGGATGTCCTCTGCCAATACCCGGCCATAGGCATCGTAAATGGGCAGTTCCTCCGCCGCGGTGCGGATGGCGCCAAAGTGTTCGTCGATCATTTTAAGAGCGTCCTCGGGGCTGGCTACTGCCAACATGAAGACCGCCCCCTTTCTTTTACGGTAAGTGGGTATACAAACCCAATTTATTTCATATTATAATCCATTTACACATGGGTTTCAATTTATAGGGGAGTTTTTTCCTACAATTTGTCTAATAAGAGACGGTTTATGGTATAATGCAGATAATCTAACGAAACGAGGTATGCAAGATGAAAGTTGGCATCATTACCGCATCGGATAAAGGCTCTAAGGGAGAACGGGTGGATTTAAGCGGCCCCGCAATTGAAGAAATGGTGGCTGCCATCGGCGGCGAGGTAGCCGCTTATGAGATCGTCCCCGATGATTTTGAGGCGCTAAAGGCCGCCATGATCCGCATGGCCGATGAAGTGGGCTGCCACCTCATCTTTACCACCGGCGGTACGGGCTTCAGCAAACGAGATGTCACCCCCGAGGCCACCATGGCAGTAGCTGAGCGCAATGCCCCCGGCATCGCCGAGGCTATGCGGGCCGCCAGTTTAAAGATCACCAACCGGGCTATGCTCACCCGTGCGGCTTCCGTCATCCGGGGGGACAGCATCATCATCAATCTGCCCGGCAGCCCCAAGGGGGTCAAGGAGTGCTTGGAGGTCATCCTGCCCGCACTGCCCCATGGTGTGCAGATCTTAACGGGCGAGGCCAGCGAATGTGCCCAGCCGGCAGGCAGTACCCGCTGACACGCTGCTGGCGGGCGGCAAGTTGCCGCAGCCATGCCGCGGGCCGGGGGAAGCTGTAATACAATCTGTTAACCCAACGGTACCGGGCAGTGCCCGCTGACTCGTTGGCAGCGCATGAGGTGCATATGATAATAACCATCAACGACCCCGTAAAATCGTTTGCGGGGTTTGTTTTTGTGCGAACATCTCATATGGAATAAGCAACGACAGATTCAAGCTTACCTGCAGAGGCGGATCAGGGGGAGAGTGCAATCTCTCCCCCTAGACCCCCTCTGCACTCCCCCTTACCCCCTCTGACTGCCCGGGAGAAATGGCCAAACGCTCGCAAGGTATTTTTACAAAATACCATTGCTCACAGGCCATCTCCCCCGGACTCCCTACAGTGGAATTGTATTATTCAAATGCAACTACCTAGTTAAATCATCTGTTTACATTGCTATGTACACTCACAGCCTATCCACCCCCCGCAGTTCGGAATAGTCGGCTGCTGCGCATCCTCCTTTTCTCATACCCCAGGGGCACGCTGCTGCGCTTTTATTCGCTTCCTCTGTACTCCCCCTTACTCGTGCCGCTGGGGCGTTGCCGGTTTATCATCCTCCATTGGCCCGGGGCAAGGGTCCAGCGGCTCGCTTCCTCTGCCACCGACAGCGCTCGGCTCCAGCGCCCTATGGACCCCCTGTAGGAAAAGTTTCATGGCAACGACATGGAAAAAACTATGTACGATTTGCAATGTTCCCTATAGTTACCTCCACCATGTACGCACTAAACATAATCCCAACCCACCCCCTGCCGAGGCACCGTAGGTGCATCGGCCATTTACACAAAAAAAGCACCGGGCACGAAGTGCACGGTGAAAACATAAAGTTTTCGGGGTTTCCCAAGGGGTACTTTTACAAAAGTACCCCTTGGGCCGCCGGAGGCAAATAAAAGAGGGTACTGCAGTGCAGTACCCTCTTCTATATTCCATTTATGCTGCCTCGATGCTGTGCCGGGCGATCTTCATGGCGTGGAAGGTGATGCGCTCCAGATCCACGCAGATATCGGTAAAGATCATACCTGCGCGGGCATTGCAGGTCTCGTTGTTGAGTCGGGCAATGTGGTTTTCGCGCATCATGGTGTGCTGATGCTCCACCATGTTTTCGTATTCGTAGGTTTTTGCAAGGGTATCGTGGCTGGGGCCGTTTTCAAAGGCGGATTGCGCCATCACAAGGGCATCACGGACGATGCCGCACAGGTTTTTCAGCTCGTCAATGGCGTCGTCAGAGAAGATGGCGCCCTTTTCCTGCCGTTCCACCGCAAACTCGGCAATGTTCTTATCGTGGTCACCGATGCGCTCAATAAAGGTGGCCAGGTTGTGGTAGCTTAACACCGTGGCCTTGTGGTCATCGCTGACGGTGGACAGGGACTGGATCTTGACCAAGTAGGGGGTGATCTCCCGCTGGATGAAGTCGATCTTCTCCTCTTCTTCCATGATGACGGGCAGCAGATTTTTATCCTGATTAAAGAAGGATTCCACAGCACGGTCATAGTTTGCAACGGCCTTTCCGTACATGCGCTGCATTTCCTTCTTCAGCTGTGCCATGGCAAAGGCGGGGGTCTCTAAAATGCGCTCATCCAGGTACTTTAGGCGCAGACCGTCCTCTTCATCGGCGCCGCCCTTATCCTTCACCAGATTGGTGACCAGCTTGATCAGGGTATTGCCCAGGGGCAGCAGCAGCAGGGTGTTTAAAATGTTGAAGATGGTGTGGAAGTTTGCGATCTGCACCATGGGGTTGCCGGGGGCCATGTTAGCCACGATGTCCGTCAGCGGCAGCAGATAGATCAAAATGGAGAAGATAATTGCACCGAAGGATTTATTGAACAGGTGCAAAATAGCGGTGCGCTTTGCGTTGACGCTGGTGCCGATGCCGGCCAGCAGCGTGGTGATGCAGGTACCGATGTTGCAGCCCAGTACGATGTACAACCCGGCGTTGAGGGAAACCAGGCCCTGTGCGGCCAAAGTCTGCAAAATACCAACGGCAGCGGAACTGCTTTGGATGATGGTGGTGACGACGATACCCACGAGCACGCCCAAGATGGGGTTCTGGAACTGGGTCATCAGGCCCACGAACCAGGCTTCGTTTTTCAGGGGTGCCATGGAGCTGCCCATGAGGTTTAAGCCCATAAACAGCAAACCAAACCCGGTGATGATGACGCCGATGCTCTTTGCCTTTTCGTTCTTCATAAAGAGCATGGGCACCACGCCCAGGATGATGAACAAAGGTGCTAAGCTGGTAATGTTGAAGGAGATGATCCATGCGGTGATGGTGGTACCGATGTTGGCGCCCAGCATAATGCCGAAGGCCTGGCTCATGGTCATCAAACCGGCGTTTACAAAGCCAACGGCCATAACGGTAACGGCGGCGGAGGCCTGGATGACGGCGGTGACCAGCATACCCACCAGCACAGCTACTAAACGGTTGCTGGTGATGCGCTCCAACAGGGATTTGAGCTTATCGCCGGCGGTGGTTTTTAAGCCGTTGCCCATCATATCGATGCCGTAGAGGAACAACCCCAAACCACCAAGCAAAGAAAATACGTTTAAAATCGTCATAACAAAACACCCTTTGTTAAGTTTTTAACACGCAGTTAACATTATTTTAATGTTTGCCGATGGGAAAGTAAAGGGGTTTTGTCGAATCCTGCAAGACGCTGGACGAATACCCACCTTTGGTATACACTATTTGCCATGGAGGAATGCACATGAATACCACCTTTGATGAATTTGCCTATACCCGCCCGGATCTTGAGGATTTAAAAGCCCGCTACAGCGCAGTGATCGATGCCCTTGTAAATGCCAGGGATTTCGATGCCGCCCACAGCGCCATCCGCGCCTTTGTGGCCTTGGAGGATGAAGTGGGTGCGCTGAGCGGCATCGTGAACATCCGCAATACCATGGATACCACCGATGCCTTTTACGAGGCGGAAAAGGATTATTTTGATGAGATCCTGCCCATTTTGGCGGATTACACCACCCGCTACTACCGGGCTTTGTTTGAATGCCCCTTCCATGAAGAGATCAAGGCGGTGTACGGCGAGCATATTCTGCGCCTGGCCGAGCAGGAAACCAAGAAGTTCGTCCCCGCACTCATCCCCGATCTGCAGGAGGATAACCGCCTGTGCAGTGAATACCAGAAGCTGCTGGCATCCTGTAAGGTGGAGTTTATGGGGGAGGAACGCAATTTAAGCGGGCTCACCAAGTTTATGCAGCACCCGGACCGCTCCGTGCGCAAGGCGGCGTTTTTAGCCTGGGCCGGGTTTTTAGAGGAGAACGAGGAAAAATTCGATCAGATCTTTGATGACCTCGTCCGCCTGCGCACTGCCATGGCCCGTAAGATGGGCTTTAGTAGCTATGTCAACTCCAGCTTTGTGGATATGGGCTACCTTTTGATGGATCGCCTGGATTACGGCCAGGAGGAAGTGGCTGCCTACCGCAAACAGGTAAAAGAGGTCATCGTGCCCCTGTGTACCGAGCTTTACCGCCGCCAGGCAGAGCGCCTGGGGGTGGAAAAACTACATTTTTATGATGAATCCCTGGTGTTCCCCCAGGGCAACGCAACCCCCAAGGGCACCGCGGAGGACCTCATCGAAGCGGCGGGCAAAATGTACGATGATTTAAGCGAAGAGACCTCCGCCTTCTTTCAGATGATGCGTGAGCGTAAGCTTATGGATCTCGTCAGCCGCAAGGGCAAGGCGGTGGGCGGCTATTGCGATTACCTGCGTAAGTACAAGGCCCCCTTCATCTTCAGCAATTTCAACGGCACCAGCGCCGATGTGGATGTATTGACCCACGAGGCCGGCCATGCCTTTATGGCGGATCTTTCCGCAAAGCACTATGACCTGCCCGAGTACCTCTTTGGCAGCAGCGAATCCTGCGAGATCCATTCCATGAGCATGGAGTTCTTCGCCTACCCCTATATGGAGCTGTTCTTTGGGGAGGATGCGGACCGCTACCGCTATGCCCACATGGCGGATGCCATCACCTTCATCCCCTACGGAGTGGCGGTGGATGAGTTCCAGCACCGCATCTATGCCTGCCCCAACATGAGCCCACGGGAGCGCAAGGCCGTCTGGCGGGAATTGGAGCAGACATACCTGCCCCACCGCAGCTATGATGGGTGTGCCGTGCTGGAGCGTGGCACCTACTGGTTCCGCCAGCTCCACATCTTTATGAACCCCTTCTATTATATTGATTACACCCTGGCCGCCATCAGTGCTTTTGAGTTTTACGGCAAGATGCAAGCCGACCCCTCCGCCGCCTGGCAGGATTACTACCGCCTTTGCTGCGCCGGCGGCAGCAGGTCTTACTTAAACCTGCTTAAGGTGGGCAACTTAAAGAGCCCCTTTGAAGAAGGCACCGTGGAATCCGTCATCGCACCTTTAAAGGAAAAACTGGGGTTGTGATATATTAGGGGGGAACTTTTTGTAAAAAGTTCCCCCCCTAAGACCCCTTCAAAAACTTTTATGTTTGCACCGTGCACATCTGTGCCCGGTGCTTTTTTTATAAAGGGCCGGTGCACATTCGTGCCCCGGCAGGGAGTGGGGGAGATTTTTTGTGGAGTGTATATAGCGGAGGTAACTCTTTGCCTCCAGCGGCTTAGGAACTTTTTTTGAAAAAAGTTCCTAAGAACCTCAAAAAACGACGCAAGCAGGATGCACCTTCGGTGCCTCCTGCTTTTGTTTTTTGCCGGTGCAGTTTCACTGCCCCGGCAGGGGGAATGTTGAAAGAAGCTTTAGAGTTTACATAGCAATGTAAACAGAAGAATTAACTAGGTAGTTGCATTTGAATAATACAATTCCACTGTAGGGAGTCCGGGGGAGATGGCCTGTGAGCAATGGCGTTTGTTAAAACGCCTTGCGAATGTTTGGCCATTTCTCCCGGGCAGTCAGAGGGGGTAAGGGGGAGTGCAGAGGGGGTCTAGGGGGAGAGATTGCACTCTCCCCCTGATCCGCCTCTGCAGGTAAGCTTGTTATTGTCGTTGCATTTTCCTTATGAGATGTTCGCACAAAAACAAACCCCGCAAAAAGATTTTGCGGGTTCGTTACTTATTATTTTAATATACACTCGTGCGTTGCCAACGAGTCAGCGGGCACTGCCCGCCGCTGCGTACATGTCTGCGGCGACTCGCCGCCGCTGCGCACACGGGGGCTCCCCACCAGGCTCAGCCCGCCCGCTAGTGAAACCTTTCACACACTAATGTGATGATTGAAAACTGATCGCTTTTCCCGTATAATTAAAGGAAAATCAAAAACCCCCGGGGCAGAGGCCCCATCACCATAGAGGCAATGATGACCAGAGCAGAACAGTATTTTTCCGACCATAACATTCCCCTTACCCCCATCTACTTAAACGAAAGCAGCGCCACGGTGGAGCTTGCCGCCGCAGCCTTACAAACCGAGCCTGCGCGCATCGCAAAAACTTTGGCATTCCGCTTAAGTGAGGATCGTGCCATCGTCATTGTGGCGGCGGGCACCGCAAGGGTGGATAACAAAAAGTTTAAAGAATACTTCGGCGTAAAAGCCAAGATGCTGACCCGGGAAGAAACCGAGGGTGTCACCGGGTTTCCCCCCGGGGGCGTGTGCCCCTTCGGCCTGAAGGATGGGGTAGAGGTGTATCTGGATTCCTCCCTCATGGCCTTCCACCATGTGTACCCCGCAGCGGGCACCCCCAACAGCGCCGTGCTGGTCAACACCCGTCTGCTTGGCGAATACACCGGCGGCACCTGGCTTAATGTATGCAAATTACCGGAGGCAAGCCTATGAAGTACACCCATATTTTGTGGGATTGGAACGGCACACTCATCGATGACCTTGGCGTCAGCGTAGAGGTATTGAACGCCATGCTTTCCCCCCGCGGGTTAAAAACCCTTACCCACGAGGAATACCGGGAGGTCTTTCGCTTCCCCATCATCGATTACTACATCGCCGTGGGCCTCACGCCGGAGCGCTGGCCCTATGATGATCTCGCAAAAGAATACTGGCAGTTGTACGACCCCGCCAGCCGCACCGCCCCCCTTATGGCCGGCGCCAAAGAGGTGCTGCAGCAGTTGAAGGATCTGGGTGCGGCCCAGGCCATCCTATCCGCCTCGGAGCAGGGGCATTTAAAGGCCGTCACAAAATACTTTGGCATCCACGGTTATTTTAACGATGTGTTGGGGCTAAACAGCATCCACGCCCATAGCAAGGTGGAATTGGGCCTGGATTGGATCCGCCGTGAGGGGGTCGCCCCCGAGCATGTGGTCCTCATCGGTGATACCGAGCACGACGCCGCCGTGGCAAAATCCATGGGCATCGACTGTATTTTGATCCCCAAGGGCCACTACAGCCGCCGCCGGCTGGAGCTACTGGATTTGCCCATCGTGGAAGATATCTCCCTCATCCCCCAGTTTTTAAGCAAGTTGCCGGAGTAAACAAAACCCTCCGTCATAAATCAGCATCATCCCGAAAGGAGTGTATGAAAAATGATCATTAGCATACCCAAAGAGATCAAGCCCCAAGAGGACCGCGTCTCCCTTACCCCCGCCGGGGCCGAGGCTTTGACCAAGCTTGGCCATACCGTCTATGTGGAAAAGAGCGCCGGCATCGGCAGCGGTTTTACCGATGAAGAGTACGCCGCCGCAGGGGCAATTTTGCTGGATAACCCCAGGGAATTGTACCTCCGTGCGGATATGGTGGTAAAAGTAAAAGAGCCCCTTCCGGAGGAATACGGCTACCTGCGCCCCGGTATGACTCTGTTTACCTATTTGCACCTGGCTCCCGAGCCCGGCCTCACCAAAGCCCTTTTGGATAACAAAGTCACCGGCATCGCTTACGAGACGGTCCAGACGGATAACCGCCAGCTGCCCCTTCTGCAGCCCATGAGCGAGGTTGCCGGCCGCATGAGCGTACAGGTTGGCGCCCATTTGTTGGAGCGTCCCTGCGGCGGCCGCGGTGTGCTTTTAGGCGGCGTGCCCGGTGTAGAGCCCGCTAACGTCACCATCATCGGCGGCGGCAACGTGGGTGCCGGCGCTGCCCGTGTGGCGGCCGGCATGGGCGCCCGCGTCACCATTGTAGAGGTCAACCCCCAGCGTCTGTGCTATTTGGATGAGCTCTTTGGAAACACCGTTTCCACCCTGATGTCCAACAGCTACAACATCGCAAAAGCCGTTGCCAAGTCCGATCTCGTTATCGGTGCCGTCCTTCTGCCCGGTGCCAAGACCCCGGTCCTCGTCACGGAAGACATGGTCAAGACCATGGCCCCCGGCAGCGTCATCGTGGATGTTGCCATCGACCAGGGCGGCTGCATCGAGACGGCCGATACCGTCACCACCCATGAGCACCCCTACTACGTCCGCCATGGCGTGCTCCACTACAGCGTGGCCAACATGCCCGGCGCTGTAGCCCGTACCTCCACCTTTGCGTTGACCAACGCAACGCTGCCTTACGTCATCCGTTTGGCAGAGCAGGGTGCCGAAAACGCCATGAAGGCAGATGTCGCCTTGCTCCGCGGGCTGAACACCTACGATGGCCATTTGACCTACAAAGCCGTTGCCGAGGCACAGGGCCTGGAGTACACCCCCGCAGAAGAACTCATCAAATAAAAGATGAAGCAAAAAAAGCTCCCTTTGGGGAGCTTTTTTATTTGGCCAGATTGATGCACATCTTCTGCAGATGTTGGGCATACTGAAAAAACTGCGCCGCACCGCCATAGCTGCGTGCAACATAGCCGATGACACAATCTGCTTCTTTGATCATCCAGCGGTTTCGGTGGGAGATGGCAAATCGCTTGGGGATGCGTTCCAGCCCATCCGGCATGAGGATGGGAAACCCCTCGCCTTCACAGGTCTTTACGGGATAATACGCCAGGATGCGGTAACAGCGAATGCCCGGGTACTCCTGCTTTAGGGCATGGAGCACCATGGCGGCATAGGCATCAAAATTGCCGTGGGTACCAAGGTAAAAACAAGCATTGGGGTGGCATCGGATGAGCTGACTTAGCACATCCGTCAGCAGGGGGACTACATCCGGCGGGGCATCGCCGTGGCCCATAAAGGTACAGATCATCCATGCACCTCGAAAAACAGGATATATCGTAATCATAGCACAAAATTTTTATGTT
>SVGV01000019.1 GCA_015056185.1 Clostridiales bacterium
GACGGTACTGCAGAACGTGGAATTGGCCCTGACCCTTTCCGGCGTAAGCAAAGGGGAGCGCAGGCAGCGGGCTGCCCGGGCTTTAAAAGAAGTTGGCCTTGGGGATCAGTTAAAAAAGAAGCCCAGTCAGCTTTCCGGCGGGCAGATGCAGCGTGTGGCCATCGCCAGGGCATTGGTGAACAACCCGGATATCATTTTAGCCGATGAGCCCACCGGCGCCCTGGATACCGAGACCAGTGTGCAGGTCATGGATATTTTAAAAGAGGTGGCCAGGGACCGTTTGGTAGTCATGGTCACCCACAACCCCGATCTAGCAGAGGAGTACTCCACCCGCATCATCCGTATGCTGGATGGCGTCATCCAAAGCGACAGCAACCCCATGACGGCGGAGGAATACACCGCCCTCTGCGCCCGGGATGCGGAGGAATTAAGCCAGGGCAAAAAGCGGAAAAAACCCTCTATGTCCTTAAAGACATCCTTTGGCCTTAGCTTAAAGAACCTGATCTCTAAAAAAGGGAGGACCATTTTGACCTCCTTTGCGGGGAGCATCGGCATCATCGGCATCGCCCTGATCTACGCTGTTTCCCAGGGAATGACCACCTACATCGATGCCCTGCAGGAGGATACCCTTTCTTCCTACCCCCTGACCATCCAGGCCACCCACACGGATATGAGCACCCTCATGGCCACCTTTATGGAATCGGCGGATTCCGATTACGATCACGACAACGACGCGGTGTATTCCAAGCCCGCCGTTTATGAGATGATCAATGCCATGAACAACCTGGAAAGCTCGGAAAACGATCTGGCATCCTTTAAGACCCACCTTGAAAAGGAGCATGCCGACCCGGAAAGCCCCCTTTCTACCGCTCTTTCCGGCATTCAGTACGGGTATGACCTGGATCTGCAGATCCTGACGAAGAATGTGGACGGGAAGATCGTGGCAAGCGACAGCATGGATCTGTTGCAGAAGATGATGGTGGATTTTGTGGGCATCGATTTAGCCTCAAGCAACGTGGGCACCATGATGGAGAACAACCCCATGATGAACATGATGAGCGCCATGGGGGGCGGTGCTTCCATGAAGCTGTGGCAGGAGATGCTCCCCGGGGAGGACGGCGCACCCATCAGTGATTTGCTGAAAAAGCAGTATGATGTGGTCTATGGCGCATGGCCCACCGCCTATAACGAGATCGTCCTGGTGCTGGACGAAAACAACGAATTGGACGATATGACCCTGTATGCCCTTGGCTTGAAATCCGAAGAGGAGATCAACGCCATCATGCAGGCCGCTATGGATCAAGAGACCATCGATACCGATACCCAAAGCTGGAGCTATGAGGAGATCCTTTCCATGGAGTTCCGCTCCGTCATCCCCTCTGACTGCTACACCTTTGATGAATCCACCGACCTCTACACCGACCTGCGGGAAACCGACGCCGGTATGCGCTACCTGTACGACAACGGCATGGCCTTAAAGGTGGTGGGCATCATCCGCCCCAATGAGGACGCTGTTTCCACCATGCTGGGCGGTTCCATCGGCTATACCAGTGCTTTAACGGAATACATCATCAAAGAAGCGGCGGATTCCCCCGTGGTGGAAGCCCAGAAAAAGGACCCCACCATGGACATCTTTACGGGGCTCCCCTTTGAAGGGAACACCAAATCCATGACCGATGAGGAAAAGGAAGCGGAATTCCGAAGCCATGTGAAATCCCTTTCCACCGAGGCCAAGGCGGAGACCTATGTGAAGATCATGTCCATCCCCGCAGAGGATGATCTAAACGACATGGTGGAAAAGACCATGGACCCCCTTGACCGGGAGGATATGGAGGATGCCATGATTACCGCCATGGTACAGCAGATGGGCATGAACGAAAAAGATGTGACCGACTACGTTGAAGACATGAGCGATGAGGACATCGAAGAAGTGTTTACTGAGATGGTCACGGAACAGATCAAACAGCAGTACGCCCAGCAGACCCAGGCCCAGATGGCGCGCCTAGGCAAAAAGCAGCTTGCAAATATGCTGGAAAAAGCCATGAAGGATTATTCCACCGCGGACTGCGCCAAATACTATGATGAAGTGCTGGAGTTTTCGGAATCCAGCTATGAAGAAAACCTCATTGAACTGGGCTGCCTTGATTTAGCGGAACCCAGCTCCATCAGCCTGTACGCTTCCAGCTTTGAAAGCAAGGATGCCATTGAAGAGGCCATCAGCGCCTACAACGAAGGGCTGGATGAGCTGGAGCAGATCAAATATACCGATTACGTTGGTATTATGATGTCCTCCATCACCACCATCATCAACGCCATCACCTATGTGCTCATCGCCTTTGTGGCCATCTCGCTGGTGGTATCCTCCATCATGATCGGCGTGATCACCCTGATCTCCGTACAGGAACGCACCAAGGAGATCGGCATTTTGCGGGCCATCGGCGCCAGCAAAAAGAATGTTTCCAGCATGTTCAACGCGGAGACCATCATCATCGGGTTTACCTCCGGGGCGCTGGGCGTCATCGTCACCTGGCTGCTGTGCATCCCCATCAACGCCATCATCCAGAGCCTGACGGGCATCGGCAATCTGTACGCCTATTTGCCCATCTCTGTGGCGCTGATCCTCATCGGTATCAGCATGGTGCTGACGGTGTTTGCGGGCATCATCCCCAGCCGCAGCGCCGCCAAGAAGGACCCTGTGGTTGCACTGAGAACGGAATAAACACAAAACAAAAAACCACCATCCGAGGGATGGTGGTTTTTTTTGCGCCCGCAGGCGGCGCGGTTACAGGGATGCAAGGGTGTTTTTGCACCAGGTAAACAGAAGGGAGAAGCTGTCATCGAAATCCCGGGCTGTGCCATTTTGCAGCTCCAGCGCCCGGCTGAGCACTGCGCGGTCTTTCCCCCTTAGTTTTGTGATGAATTCTGCTTTGGTGGCAATAAACTGACCATGGGTATAGTAATACAGGTTTTGCAAAAGAAAAAACGTGCCCTTATAAGCCATGGCCAGATCGGCAAGGTTTTTGTTGTTCTCTGCATGGATATAGCTGTGGCAGATGCCGTGGTATAAGTTGTTCAGCCCCATTTTGATGTAGTTCAAAAGATCCCCCTTGGTATAGGCAGGCACCAGTTCTTTTAAGACCCCATAGTGGTCCCGTGTGGTGTGAAGAAGGTGGCAGATCTCAAGAGGGTTCCAGTTGATCAGATCCTCCCGGCCACAGATGAAGCCGCAGGAGTGATCGAAGTGGGGCATCTGCCAAATGGCGTCCCGGTAGAGCTGGAGATCTTTAACCGTGATGGAATCGATGACCACCATGATATCGATATCACTGTGTTCATTGGCCTCCCCCCGAAGGTAGCTGCCCTGCAGCCCCACATACACAAGGCGGCTGCCAAGGGCGGCTTTTAATGTATCCGTCAGCCTGTTCATGTAATCTGTAACATCGATCATCGTATTCCCTCCCTTTTTTCATAAAAAACCCCTGCTGACGCAGAGGTTTTTTATGATAGCGGAACGAGCCGAAAAAATCAATCCATGGCCCCAAGGCCTTTGGCTAATCTTGTGATGAAATCCTGCACGTTTGTCACCATGCCCACGGAGCACAGGCTGCCCCGATCCACCAGTTTGTTTACCACAAACTCGGCGGCATCGATGCAGTAAAGGTAGACGGGCCGCACGGTGCCATCCTCCATCACCCGGTAACTGGGCGTCATATTGCCCGTTGCAATGGTGTGCAGGGCCGTTGCAAGGCAGATCACCGTTGTGGCCTTTTTGACCATGGCACCCATGGCCGCCTGGCCTTCATAGGCATCGGCGATGACCTCCGGCAAGGGGCCGTCATCCCGGATGGAGCTGGTGAGCACAAAGGGCACGTTGTGTTTTACAAGGCTGTGCATGATGCCGTTATCGATGCCGTATTCTTCGATAAACTTTTTGATGGAGCCGCACCGCCTGACCTGGTTGATGATCTCCAGATGGTGGTAGTGGCCGTTTGGCACCGGGCTTTGGGTATAAAGATCCTGCCCCAGGGCGGTGTGGTAACGGGCACCCTCTAAATCGTGGGTGGCAAGGGCGTTGCCGGAAAGGAGCCCGTGGGCATAGCCCTTTTCGATAAGGGCTGCCATGGCGCGGCGGGCGCTGTCATCAAAGGAAAAGGCCGGCCCCATGACCCATAGAATATTGCCATGATCCCTTTCGTATTGGAGAAGCTCAATTAAGCGGTCGTAATCTTTGGCAAAGGCGGTCTCCCGGCTGCGGCCCTGGCGGAACACAAAGCGGTCCTCCACGCCATCCGCCGCGGCATCAAAACCGGTGGTATGCACATAGATGCCGTCTTCGCAGGTTTCCCTCCTGCCGAGGATGACCCGATCCCCCTGTTTTAAGCTGCGGTTGACCATCACCTGTAAGGTGCCATCCGGAGTGAGCACTACGGAAGCATCCATGCGGCTGTTTTCCAGAAGGAGCCACCTGCCATCCACCTTAAAATATTCCGGAAACATGGATGTGCTGTGGAACCCATCGGGAGCGACGCCATCCATGGGGGCAGGGGCGGTTACAACGTTGGGCGCAGATAAAAACCGTTCTTCCGCAAAATCCGGAGCGTGGTACAAAGGGATCACAGAGCTCATCTCATTACCTCTTTTTCATGGCAAAGCCATCTGAACTAGCAATCAAAATAGTAGCATCCGCCCCGCCCTATGGTCAAGGCGGATCTCTGCCGGTAAAAAAAGAGGGCATAGTGCCCCCTTTTTGTTATTCTTCTTCCGATGGTTTTGTAGTAAAGCGCTTAAGTTTTAAAAGCTCCATCCGGCAGAACCAGTTGACCACACGCTGCAGTGCATCCAGGGCTTCTTCAAAGCCGGAATCAAGGTCGCATTCTAAAATGCAGCTGGTGCCTTCCCACTCTGGGGCAGATACATGGTGGGCGCCTTCCTCACTAAAGCCATTATTCAGCGCCATGAGCGCCCAGGCATCCAGCAGCTTTGTAAACGCCTTCTTTTTCTTTACGGGGATCTTTTCAAACTCCATCGTCAAATAGAGCGCTTCCGGGTAGGCATCCTCCGTGATCTCTAATGGCACATCTTCGTATGCTTCCTGTTGCTGATGTTTATGCATAGCTTTCTCTTTTGCTCTCATCTGATCTCTTTCTGCCAGAGTACGAAAGAATTCTTTTCTCACTTCTTCCTCATCCATTGCATTGATTCGTTCTATCTCCTTTTCCTCTTCTTCAGAAATGAGAAGTCCATATGCAAAAATGTCGCGCTGGGGAATTATTCTTCCACAATAATTATAAACTCCATATAGATTGATTGGATATAGCAGAGTCTCTAAGTATTGCTTTAGTACAAACTTTTTTTCAATATCCTCTTGCCAAATATCCTCCGTTAATTGTAAATATAAAGCCGACTTCCCGTTAATCTCTGTCTCTAAAACCTGAACACAAGGAGCATCCTGCTTTACCCGCTCTTTTCCACCCAACAACTCAATATGTCCTTGTGTAAGCAGATTCCACACTCCGTAACCCCGCAGCTTGTGAGCAAATTTTTCACTATACTCTGAGTAATGTATGGCTGCTCGTTGTTCCATAGGCGTGCCTAGTTTCCCCACCCATAGTTTATTCATTCTTTCAATCATGCCTGTAACAGCATTCATATCTACAGACAGCTTTTGAAAGATTTGAATCAGCTCTTCTTGCGTATATAGGTTTGGGACATGTTCCTTATTAAAGCCAAGGAAGAAATCTACGAACTTTTTATTTCTGTCGAAAGATATGGAGATCTCCGCTATATCCTCACCCCTACTTCTATAGGGGTCTAGATCTTTATCAATGGCAGAAACATCAAAACTCAGTGCTTCGTCTTTTCCCAATGCCCGGAACGCGTTATTAAATCTGCGAACAGTTAAATCCCCAAAGATATGACTTGCTTCTTTGTCTACAAAGCAAATCAGTTTTTGATCAGGATGGCCTTTCATACGCTCAACAAAGTCTTCAAAATACTCTCGTATAACGTCTACTTGTTTTTTCCCTATCTCATAGCTAACAAGGTAAAGACAAATACAGTTTCTTTTCCATTCCGTCTGCTGCATATTTCCCCTCCGAAATACGGCCAGTAAATTGGGTGACTTATCCTTACTATTATTATACACACAGCCTTCTTCCACTGTATAGCTATAACAGCCAATTATTGTATTTTAAGCATAAAAAAACAGCCGCCTGATGGCGACTGTTTTTTATTTGGTAGCGGGGGCGGGATTTGAACCACACGACCTCCGGGTTATGAGCCCGACGAGCTACCAGACTGCTCTACCCCGCGATGTACAACTAATTATACTAAGAAAACCAAGTGGTGTCAACTGTTTTCTGCAATGTGGGCCATAAGATAACCATCCAGGCCGTCATCATCACAGGCGATGAGGGTATTGGCACCGCAGGCCGCCATCATTTCCAGGGCAATGGCGCACCCGGTCACAATAACATCTGCCCGCTTGGGGTCCATGCCGGGCATCTCTTTGCGGTGCGCAAGAGGCATGGCCGCCATAACGGAAAACAGCTCGCTCAGCTTTTCATATTTCATCCGGTAGCCGTTGACCTTTTGAGGATCGTATTCCCTAAGGCCCAGCAGTACCATGGCCAGCTGGGTAGCCGTGCCGCCGATGCCGATGAGTTCAGTACAATCATCTTCCCCCAGTACGCTGTGCTTTAAGGCCACAGCCCGCTCGGCTGCGTAGGCCCTGAGGGCATCGATCTCTTCTTTTAAGGGGGGATCGTTTTTGATGCAGCTTTCCAGGGAGGTCACACAGCCCAGCACCATGGATCGTGCCTTTAAAATGTTGCCCTTTTCCCCCAGGATCAATTCCGTGGAGCCGCCGCCGATATCCATCACAAGGCCGCTGCCTCCTTTTACGGCACCTGCGTAGCCGTAATGGGCCTCAGCCTCACCGGAGATGACTTCGGCCGTCAAAGTTTCCTTTTGATTCAAGGCTGCCATGAAATCCGCCCCGTTTTCTGCCTCCCGGACGGCGCTGGTGGCATAGCAGGGGATGGGCGCCTTTGCCCCATGACGGATGGCGGCTTCGCAGTAATCCCACACGGCGGTGCGGGTGCGGTCCATGGCTGCTTTAGAAAGCCTGCCCGTGGCGCTGAGCCCCTCACCGATGCGGGTGGTGGTCAAAAACTTTTGTTTTTTGCCGGTCTCTTCAGAGTACAGCAAAAGCCGTACGCTGTTGGTACCGATGTCAATGGCGGCATACATGGGCAGGACCCTCCGTTAATCTTCGTCCAGCACGTAGCGGGTCTCGCCCTTTTTCACCCAGCCCAGCTTTTCCCGGGCCAGGGCCTCGATGTATTCCGGGGTGTTGGCATATTCGATGGTGTTTTTGAGCCCCTCGATGGTGAGCTTGGCTTCATCGATCTGCTGCTGTTTTTCTGCCGTTTCCGCCTTGATGGCGTTGTATTCCTGCAGCTGCAGCAGTCCGGTAATGCCCACGTACACGAATAATGCTGCGAATACCAGCAAAAAGAATCGTTTATTGGGTCTCCATTTACGTTTCATGCTTGTCCCCTTTCCGCAAAATGCGGTCAATCTTCTTTTGTTTCGTTATGGTTCCATTTGCTGATGGCTTCCATCAGCTTTTTTTCACAGCGGATGATGTAATACCCCGGCCCCGTATAGGCCGCTGCAAACCCCAGGCCGTATGCCAAAAAGCAGAACAGCCTAAGTACCCCATATGTGGCCAAATACACCGCCCCGTAAAACACAAGGCCGTTTAAGATGCAAAAGAGGAGATCCCACAAAAAGAGGATGCCTTTCTTTTTGCACCGGGTAAGCAGGGGCGAAAGTACGCTGCAGCACAGCCCCATGAGCGCGCCTAATAATGCGCAGATCAAAAAACCGTGGGGCTGGATGGCGGTGATGCCGATCAACGGCGCAGCAGCCGCTGGAACAGGCCGCCTGTGCTTTGGGGCTGGGTGCTGTCATCATAATTGGCGCCGTAGATGAGCCCCCTTACGATGACCTGGCCTTCATCCAGATTCAGCCGCTCGATGTGCAGTTCTTCCCCCTCGATGGCAAGGACGCCAAGGGATGTTACGATGCACACCTCGGTATCGTGAAAGCTTAACAGTTCCTCTGCACCGGTCACTACGGCACGCTCACGGGCATCCACACTGAGGCTGTGGCTGCGCAGGCGTCCGGCGGTGCGTTTTTCATCCATTTCCCGCATCATGGGCATTCCCTCCTTTGTGAAAGTATATGCCCATGGGGGTGTGGATATGTGTTAAGACTTCATCAGGTATTCCGTAATAAAGAGATCCAATTCGCCATCCATTACCAAGGTGGTGTTGCCCGTTTCGGCGCCGGTGCGGTGATCCTTGACCATGGAATAGGGATGGAAAACGTAGCTGCGGATCTGGCTGCCCCACTCGATCTTCTTCATTTCGCCCTTGATCTCGGCGTGCTTTTCCGCCATTTCCCGCTCTTTTAATTCCACCAGTTTACTGCGCAGCATGCGCCAGGCGGTCTCGCGGTTCTGCATCTGACTGCGCTCGTTCTGGCACTGTACCACGATGCCCGTGGGGATGTGGGTCAGACGGATGGCGCTGCTGGTTTTGTTAACGTGCTGGCCGCCTGCGCCCGATGCACGGTAGGTATCCACACGGACGTCGTCGGTGTTGATCTCGATCTCCACATCGTCCTCGATCTCGGGCATGACGTCCAGGCTTGCAAAGGAGGTGTGGCGGCGTCCGGAGGAATCAAAGGGGGAGATGCGCACCAGGCGGTGCACGCCTTTTTCCGCCTTTAAGTAACCATAGGCGTTATCCCCTTCCACCATGAAGGATACGCTCTTGATGCCGGCTTCTTCGCCTTCCAGCAGATCCAGCAATTTTACGGTATAGCCGTGTTTTTCACAATAGCGGGTGTACATGCGGTACAGCTGGCTCGTCCAGTCCTGAGCCTCGGTACCGCCGGCACCTGCATGGAGGGAAAGGTATGCGTTGTTGGCATCAAACTCACCCTTTAACATGGTGGAAAGGCGCAGATCCTCCACCCGACGTTCCAGTGCGGGCAGCTCTTTGCCGATCTCCTGCTGGGTGTCGTCATCCCCTTCTTCCACAGCCATTTCCCACAGCTCCAAGTTATCCTCCACGGCGGTGCGCAGAGCTTCGTAGCCATCGATTTTGGCGGAAAGATTCTTTACCCGTTTATTGACTTTTTGTGCGTTTTCGATGTCGTCCCAGAAGCCGGGGGCTTCCATGCCGGCGTTGAGAGAAGCGAGCTCCTCCTTTAAACCGGCGATGTCAAAGGGACTCACCTGCCTTTTCCAATACTTCCAGCATCTCGCTAAGACGCTGTTTTGCGAAATCCAAACCTTCCACTGTTATCCCTCCCGTTTGCCGCAGCAATTTTTATATTTTTTTCCGCTGCCGCAAGGGCAGGGCTGATTACGACCAACTTTTTGATCCGTCTTCCGTTTCGGCTTCGGTTCATCATTGGTGGCGGATTCTTTTGCCACCTGAACCCGCTCGGCCGGGCGCACCACGGAAACATGATAAAGCCCCCGCAAGGTATCCTCCTGAATGGAGCGGATCATTTCATCAAACATTTCAAAGCCTTCAAATTTGTATTCCATCACGGGGTCGCGGTGGCCGATGGCCCTAAGCCCCACACCCTGGCGCAGCTGATCCATGCCATCGATGTGATCCATCCAGTGACGGTCTACATTATGCAGCAGGACGACCCGCTCCGCCTCGGCCATGTCGCCGCCGGCAGATACGATCTCCGCTTCTTTTTGTTTGTAAAGGGCTGCCCCCGCCTGCAAAAGGCTCTGAGAAAATGCATCGGGGGTGGCAGAGGCGGCATCGATGCCAAGCTCTTTTAAGCCCGTTTCCCTGGGAAGGAAGATCCCCCGCAGGTATTCCAGCGCCCCTTCCATATTCCAGTTTTCCCGGTCAAGGTCATGGGGGCAGTAGGCCTGCACCACACGTTTGACGGTGGAAGAGAGCATCTCTTCGATGCTGCCCCGGACGCTTTGGCCCATGAGCACCTCCCGCCGCTGGGCGTAGATGAGCTCACGCTGCTGGTTCATTACATCGTCATACTGCAGCACCCGTTTGCGGATCTCATAGTTGCGGCTTTCGATGCGCTTTTGCGCCCCCTCGATCTGCTTGCTGAGCATCTTGACATCCAGGGGGATGTCATCCTCAGGGGAAAGCCTTGCCATAAGCCCTTGGATGCGTTCGCCCCCAAAGAGGCGCATGATGTCATCCTCCAGGGCGATGTAGAACCGGCTGGAGCCCGGGTCGCCCTGACGGCCTGCACGGCCCCGGAGCTGGTTATCGATACGGCGGGATTCATGCCGCTCGGTACCGATGATGTGCAAGCCCCCCGCCGCCACCACTCTTTCGTGCTCGGCATCGCACACAGCTTTGTGCTTTGCATAGATGGCAGCATATTCTTTGCGGGCTTTTAAGATCTCTTCATCATCCGTTTCCGCATGGGAGACGGCATCCTCGATCATGGGGTCTTCATAGCCCATGCGGCGCATCTCCTGCCTTGTGAGGAAATCCGGGTTGCCGCCCAGAAGGATGTCGGTACCGCGGCCCGCCATGTTGGTGGCGATGGTCACCGCGCCGAACTTGCCGGCCTGGGCCACGATCTCCGCTTCCTTGGCGTGGTGTTTGGCATTTAATACCTGGTGTTTGATCCCCCGCTTTTTCAGCATTAAGGAGAGCATCTCGCTGCGCTCCACCGAAACGGTGCCCACCAGGATGGGCCGCCCCATAGCGTGGTATTCCACGATCTCTTCGATCACGGCGCGGTACTTGCCCGTTTGGGTGGAATAGATGACGTCGTTTTCATCCTTGCGGATCATGGGCATATGGGTGGGGATGGTGACAACATCCAGCCCGTAGATGCCCTTAAATTCCTCTTCCTCCGTCTTGGCGGTACCCGTCATGCCGGAGATCTTAGAATACATGCGGAAGTAGTTTTGGAAGGTGATGGTGGCAAGGGTCTTGCTCTCCCGCTCCACCTTGACCCCTTCCTTGGCCTCGATGGCCTGGTGGAGGCCCTCGCTGTAGCGGCGGCCGATCATGAGGCGGCCGGTAAATTCATCCACGATGATGACCTGGCCATCCTGTACCACATAGTCCTTATCCCGATGGAACAGGGCGTTGGCCTTTAAAGCCTGGTTGATGTGGTGGTTGAGTTCGGTATTCTCCGGGTCGCTCAGGTTTGCCACCTGGAAGGCCCGTTCCGCCTTTGCAACGCCATCTTCCGTTAAGGTGCAGGCGCGCATCTTTTCATCCACCGTGAAGTCGTCCTCTTTACGGAGGTTCTTCACAAAGCGGTCCACCCGTTTGTACATCTCGGTGGATTTATCCGCCTGGCCGGAGATGATGAGGGGCGTGCGAGCTTCATCGATGAGGATGCTGTCCACCTCATCCACGATGACAAAGCCCAGATCCCGCTGGACCATCTGGCTGCGGTAGATGACCATATTATCCCTAAGGTAATCGAAGCCGAATTCGTTGTTGGTGCCGTACACGATATCGCAAAGGTAATTGCGCTGCTTTTCTTCCCGGTCCAGCCCATGGACCACAAGGCCCACGCTCATGCCTAAAAACCGGTAGATCTTGCCCATCCATTCGCTGTCGCGGCGGGCTAAATAATCGTTCACCGTGACCACATGGACGCTTTTGCCGCTCAGGGCATTTAAGTAGGCAGGAAGAGTGGCTACCAGGGTCTTGCCCTCGCCGGTGCGCATCTCAGCAATGCGGCCCTGGTGCAGCACCACGCCGCCGATGAGCTGTACCCGGTAGTGGCGAAGCCCGGTGGTACGCACGCTGGCCTCCCGGACCACAGCAAAAGCCTCGGGGAGGATGTCATCCAGCGTGGCTCCGTTTTTCAGCCGCAGACGAAATTCTTCCGTTTTATGTTTGAGCTCTTCATCACTGAGCTTTTGAATGGAAGGCTCCAGCGCCTCGACCCGGTCTACGATCTTCTCAATGGGTTTTAAGGGGTCGCCTCCCAACAGTTTTTTAAAAAATGCCAATATGGGTACCTCCAGGGCAGTTTTATGCCATTTTAGTTATTGTATCAGAAAAGCTGCCGCTGTTCAATTAGCGGAAAAAGGCAGATAGGCGACAAGCGTGCTGCTATTTGGTTTTTTCTGTATATCTTATGGTATAGGGCATGCTGCTGCAAAATGGACGGCGGATTTTCACACAAAACACATTGTTTTTCTGTACACCTTTTTACGAAAATGGTATACTATGTGCATTGATATTCTATTTTTTAAGGAGAGTATTTCTATGAACGCAGTACTGCAGAACAGAAAACTGATTACTCTTGGCGCTTTTGGCGCAGCTCTCGCCTTCACCCTGATCTTTGCCGTATACAGCACCTTTGGTGTTGGCATTTCCGGCTTCCAGGTGATGTTCGAAGCTAACTTCTTTGCAGGCCTCCTTCTCATCATTGCCCCCATCGGCGGTTTGGTGGTAGAGCTGGTTCTGAGCAACTCCATGGATAGCCGCATGGTCTCCATCATCCACCTGGCTCTGGGTGTGGTTGGCATCATCATGCTGTTCGTGGCAAAAGGCATGGTCCTGGGTGAAGCCGCTGCTTACATCGGCTCCATGGTAAGCCTGGGCTTCGGCGGCGTCATCGCCCTCATCGGCTACATTGTAGCTGCCGGCGTAAACGCCTTTGCTGCTTTCGGCGCTGACCTGTTCACCGGCAGCTCCAAGGCTGCTTCCAGCGTAAGTGCAAAATGCCCCAACTGCGGCCGCCCCGTTGCTGCCGGCAAGGCCTTCTGCGCGAACTGCGGTGCCCGCCTGAAATAACACCTGTAAAAAAGCCCGCTTTTGCGGGCTTTTTCTTTTTCATTCCCTTGAACCTAATTAGGCCAAAGTGCTATACTTTTACCATTGCTTTATGTTTAGGAGTGATTTTTGTGAACAGCAAAAAGCTGCTTTCCCCTGTTGTGATCATCGCCAGTGCCGCTGCATTATTGCTGATGCTCTTTTTACCCTGCTTCGGCTTTGGCGCCAACGCCTTTGGGTATTCCGTAACCGCTATCTCCGTCAGCGGGCTGGATATCATCTCTGAAGCCGATGGCCTTTTGCCCGGCATCCTGTTGATCATTCCCCCGGTTTTAAACATCCTCTGCGCCCTGTTCATGGGCAGCAGCAGTGAGAAAACCCGTGGTGGGGTGGCTGCCTTCTTTGCCGTTTGCGGCATCGTGATGCTGTTTGTAAGCAAAGGCATCATCCAGGGCGCCGTGCAGGAGATGGGCGGCAGCGCACTTAGCGAATACGGTGCCAGCATCAACAGCTCTTTGGCAATCGGCGGCATCATCGCCCTGGCTTTGCAGGTCATCGTCCTTGTGATGGGCGTCATGGCCTGTATGGGCACCGGTGCTCCCCGCAAAGCCGCAGCATACCGCCCCATCGGTGCCGCTGCAGGTGCCCAGAAGAGTGCACCCAAAGGCGGCAGCAAGTTCTGCCCCGGCTGCGGTGCCCCCGTACAGAGCGGAAAAGCCTTTTGCAGCAATTGCGGACGCAAGCTGATCTAACAAAAAGCCGAAGGGCTTGGGCCCTTCGGCTTTTTTCATCCCCTTGCTTGTGCAGCGAAAAAAGGGGTGCTATACTGCTGATATCCCTTGTACGGAGGATTATAAATGGATACCATAAAAAGAATGTTTTTACCCCTTAGTGTTGGCGGATTCCTGCTGGCACTGCTTATGCTGCTCATCCTGCCGGTGTATTCCTTAGGCGCCACCGCTTACGGCATCACCAGCAATATTACGAGCGTCAGCGGGTTTCAGATCCTATTTGAATTAAACTTCTTTTCCGGGCTGCTGCTCGTCATCGGGCCCATCCTGGGGATGGTGTTTACCGTGATGCTCCGCCAGCGGTCTTCCCTCAAGGGCCTCGTTGCCCTTTTGATGGCCATCGTCAGCATCATTCTGCTGTTTGTGGCCAAGGGGCCTCTGACGGGTTCCGTTATGAGTGCCATGGGCATGGATATGGGCGCCCTAGGGGTCAGCGCCAATTTTTCCATGACCTTCGGGGGCATTTTAGCCCTGTTTGTACTGGCCTTTGTGGGCTTTAGCGGCGTGGTGACCGCCTTTGATTTAAAAGGCTCCCGCAAAGTAGCCTATACCCCCAAACCCAAAGAGCGCACCCATATCATCTGCCCCAAGTGCGGATGGGATATGGAAGTGGATAAGGCCTTCTGCACCAACTGCGGACAAAAGCTGAAGTAAAAAAGACGCCTTCAGGCGTCTTTTCTTTTTATATAATTCCCATTTTGATGAGCCCTTTTTTGTAGATCTTTTGCATATGGGGCTCATTTTTTGTTTTTTCCCAAAGCTCGTTGAAAGGCACCCACATAACCGCGCTGTTTTCCCGGGCGTTTATGTGAAGAGGGGCCGTGACATCTGCAACAAAGCTGTAGGTGAGGTTTAAGTGCAGGTGATTTGCCACATACGCACCCTTTTTATAATGGGCCAAAACGGGGATCACATCCAAAGCGATCAAGCTGCCCCTTGAGAGATGCTGTGCTTTTAAGCCCGTTTCCTCCATCACCTCTTTTTTTGCGGTGTGGAGGAGATCCCTCTCGCCATCGCTGTGGCCGCCGGGCCACGTCCAGCTTTGATAGATGTTGTGGTGCAGCAGTAAGATTGCATCGCAGTTCGGGCTGAGCACCATGGCCGATGCGGTAAAATGGGCGTGGGGCGGGCGCAAAAACAGATCCTCTTTGCTATGGGCCAAATAGTGGAGCATGAGGGCTTTGTGCCGCTCTTCGGCGGCATCAAAGGGGGTGTGGGCTTGGATGCAGGTAAAAAGATCCATCTGTCATTCTCCATAAAAAAGGGGCCCGAAGGCCCCTTTTGCTGTTTTACTCAAACTCCGGTTCGATGAGGCCGTAGTCTCCATCGTTCCGTTTATAAAGTACGTTGACCTGGCCGCTTGCGCTATCCATAAACACGAAGAAGGAATGGCCCAGCATTTCCAGCTGAAGGGCGGCTTCTTCCGGCGTCATGGGTTTGACGGCAAAGCGCTTGGTGCGCACGATGCGAGGTGCATCCTCATCCTCTTCCAGCTCTGCTTCCTCAAGGTATACGGGCTCTGCGCTTTCAAAGGCATTTTCCCGTAACCTGCGGGCAAGTCTGGTCTTATGCCGGAGGATCTGTTTCTCCAGCTTTTTGCAGGCGGCGTCGATGGATGCATACATATCCCCCGAGGCTTCCTCCGCTCTGAGGAGCACCCCGCGGCACTTGATGGTGATCTCAACGATCTGCCTTCCACGGAACATGGATACCATGACGTCTGCTTCTGTGTCGGAATGGAAGTACTTATCCAGCTTTGAAACCCGTTTTTCCACAACCTCCTGCAGATACTCCGAGACCTCCACGCCTTTTCCATTGATGGCAATACGCATAATATCACTCCTTCCTGAGTCTTATGTACTTATAGTTTACCATAAAGAAGCCTTAAATACCACAAAACATATGTGTGAAGGCAACAAAAAAACGCCCAGTTCTGGGCGTTTTTCGGTGTTTTTGCTGTTTAGCGGTTGCGCATTGCGGCGAAGCATTCGCTGCAGTATACGGGCTTGTCGTTACGGGGCACAAAGGGTACTTCCGTTTCTTTGCCGCACTTGGCGCAGATGGCGGGGTGAGAGACGCGCTCACGACGGCCCTCTTTTTTGGCTGCACGGCACTGACGGCAGCGGACGGGATCGTTCAAGAAGCCCTTTTCGGCGTAGAATTCCTGCTCGCCGGCGGTAAAAACGAATTCCGCTCCACAGTCACGGCACACAAGCACCTTATCTTCATACATTGTTCTTAACCTCACTTTGTTTTGTTGGGTTAGGCCGCCCGGCTGACCTGGTTTTTGACCCCACATCCGCCGGCTGGAGGGTTCGCTCATAAGCACTTGCTCCCCACTACTGCCCCTCTCAGGTTGTTCCTGGCCGGACTTACCTCTAAGCCGCACCATGCTCACCGCAATTTTTGCGGGTTACGTGGATCGTTTTGCCTGCGACTGGCTTCGACTTTCAACCACAGACCCGAGCTTCCTTAACCGTCACGTTCGATTGTATCTTAGGGTATGAGAAAAAGCAAACACTATTTTATGACTTATCATATCTTCTGGCGGCACAAAAGGCTGCCATAGCAATACCGTTTTCTTTCAGCACGCTGTGGCAGGCCGAAGTACTGGCCCCGGTGGTCAAAACATCATCCACCAGTAAAAGGGTTTTGCCCTTCAACGCCGCGGCCTCTTCTGAAACGGCAAAGGCACCCTTAACGTTAGTAAGCCGCTCTTCCCGGCTCAGTTCCATCTGGGGGCGGGTATCCTTAATGCGCAGGAGGAGATTGGGGTAATAGGGCAAGCCCATATGCTCTGCGATGGGTTTTGCGATGAGATCACTTTGGTTATAGCCCCTTTGGCCCATGCGGTTGGGGTGGATGGGCATGGGGCAGACGGCATCAAAGGAAGTGGATGCAAAAAGGGCATCCGCAGCTTTTGCCATAATAAAGCTTAGCGTGCGGGCCATGTACCGCTTGTTTTCAAACTTTAATCCATGGACGAGATCCATAGCGATGCCTTCGTACTCCATGGCCCAGAAGCAGGAGGTGGAAAGAACCCGTTCCCCCGTTATATCCATGGGCAGAGTAGAATAGCAGCTTTGGCACAGGCCGCTGCCCGTTACGATATCCCCCTCGCTTTTGCACAGCACGCAGGAGACATCCTCCGGGAAGAGGAGATCAAAGATGCCCTGAAACCAGTTTTTCATGAAAAGACCTCCTCTAAAGCGGTGGCAAAGCCGGAATACTTCGTCTGCATGCGGTCATTTTGCACCATAAACTGCACCGCTTTCCGGGGGCCGATGAGGTACACCTGTTTTTTTGCCCGGGTAATGGCGGTGTACAGCAGGTTGCGTGTGCACAAAAGGGGGTTGGTGGCCAGGATGGGGATGATCACCTTTTGAAACTCGCTGCCCTGGCTTTTGTGGATGCTGATGGCGTAGCAGGTATCCATCTCGGCAAGATCATAGGTGGGGTAGATGGCCAAACGGTCGTCATCAAACAAGATGGTGGCCTGCTGCACGGCGGGCTCCAGCATGGCCAGCACGCCCATCTCCCCATTAAAGATGCCCTCGCCCCGGGTCACCATGGTGCCTTCGTCCCGCTCCCAGGGGATCTTGTAATCGTTTTTGATCTGCATGACCCGATCCCCCTGGCGGTAGATCTTGCCGCCCAGCTCCAGCTGCGGCTTTTTGGGGTGGGGCGGGTTTAGCAGCTGCTGCAGCCGTTGGTTTAATGCAATGACGCCCAGATCCCCCTTCTTACTGGGGGCGATGACCTGGATGCTGCCATCCTCTTTTAACAGTTCTTCGATCTTCTGCCAGCAGCCCCGGATGGAATCCTGCTCCAGAAAGATGAAGTCGCCACCGGCGCCATCCATGGGCATCTCGCCCCGGTTGACCCGGTGGGCTGCCAGGGAAATCCCGCTGCCCTCCCCCTGACGGTAGACGGTGATGAGCTTTACGGTGGGGATGCAATTGCTGTGGATGAGATCCCTCAAAATATTGCCGGGGCCAACGCTGGGCAGCTGGTCTGCATCGCCAATGAGGATCAGGCGGCTTTCGGGGCGGATGGCCCGCAAAAGGCGCATGAACAAAAATACATCCACCATGCTGGTCTCATCCACGATGATGACATCCTGATCCAGGGGGTCGTTTTCATCCTTTTGAAAGCGGGGGCTGTCATCTCCGCCGGAGTATTCCAATAAACGGTGGATGGTGTAGGCATCCATGCCCGTGGCCTCGCCCATGCGCTTGGCAGCCCGGCCCGTAGGGGCGCAGAGGACGCACTCCATACCGGCGCTTTCCATGAGCTCCAACAAAAACCGCACGATGGTGGTCTTTCCGGTGCCGGGGCCGCCGGTGATGATGGTAACGGCGCTTTTCAGGGCGGTCTCCACCGCGTTTTTTTGTTCTTCCGCCAGTTTGACCCCGTGGAGGCGCTCCAGGGTTTTTAAGCTGAGGGGCGTTTTGATGGGGCTGTGCCGGGCGTTGGCCAAGTGGAACAGTCTGCTGGCGCATTCCTGCTCCGCCTGGCTGAAGTAGGGCAGGTAGACGGGTTCTTCCTCCCCCGGGCCTAAAATAAGGCTGCGGGAGGAGCACATGGCTGCAAGGCGTTTTAAAATAGCATCCTGCTCCACCCCGATCATACGGGTGGTGGTATCCACCAGCACCTTTGCGGGCAGATAGGTGTGCCCTTCTTCCCCCGCCCACACAAGGCAATAGCGCAAAGCGGCATCGATACGGAACTGTGACGCCCGCTCAATGCCCACCTTCATGGCGATGGCATCCGCAATGCGGAAGCCGATGCCGGCAACATCCTCCGCCAGGCGGTAGGGGTTTTGCCGCACCACGGTGATGGCGTTTTCGCCATAATGGGCGCTGATGCGCATGGCCTGGTTGACGGTAAGGCCCAGTTCCATCAAAGCGGATACGTTTTGACGGATGCTCATGTTTTCTTTATAGCTTTCGGTGATCTTGATGGCCGTCGCCATGCCGATCTTGGGGATGCAGGTAAGCTTTGCAGGGTCGCCCAGCAAAACATCGTGGGTATCCTCCCCAAAGGTATCCACAATGGCACGGGCAAAGTTGGGCCCGCAGCCCTTTACGATACCGCTTGCCAAAAAGACCTCCATCTGATGGGAGCCCGCGGGGGGGATGGGACGGCACAGGGCCATGCGGATCTGCTGGCCGTATTCCCGGTGGAAGGTCCAGCTGCCCTCGATATGGACGATCTCTCCGCTGGCTAAAGGCACGCAGACGCCCACCGCCGTTACGATGCGGTTATCGGCAGCCAGTTCGATGACACTATAGCCGTTTTCCTCATTGCGGTAGATGACCTGCAACACTTCGGCATCTAACGATACAAATTCCCCGTTCATGTTACCCTTTCCTGCGTTTGATAGGTTTATTGTACAACAATCGGCCCGTAATTGACAGAAAAACGGGCAAAGAAAAAGCAGGGAGTCTCCTCCCTGCTTTTCAGCAGAATCAAACGTTCTTCAGAAGATCTGCCACCCGGTCGGTCTTTTCCCAGGGAAGGTTGAGATCACTGCGGCCAAAGTGGCCATAGGCTGCCACCTGGCGGTAGATGGGGGCACGCAGGCCCAGGCCTTCGATGATGGCCATGGGGCGAAGATCAAAGTTTTTGCGCACCAGGGCCACCAGCTGTTCTTCCGGGATCTTGCCGGTGCCGAAGGTATCCACCATGATGGAAAGGGGCTCGGCCACGCCGATAGCGTAGCTTAACTGGACCTCGCACTTATCGCACAATCCTGCGGCCACCATGTTTTTGGCCACATAGCGGGCGGCATAGCAGGCGCTGCGGTCTACCTTGGTGGGATCCTTGCCGGAGAATGCGCCGCCGCCATGACGGGCATAGCCGCCGTAGGTATCCACAATGATCTTGCGGCCGGTCAGACCGGTATCCCCCATGGGGCCGCCGGTCACAAAACGGCCGGTGGGGTTCACAAGGTATTCCGTCTTTGCATCCAGCAAATGTGCGGGCACGGAAGTGCGGATGACCTTTTCGATGACGTCAGCTTCGATCTGCTTTAAAGTGGCATCGGGGTGGTGCTGGGTGGAGACCACGACTTTATCCACCCGGTAGGGCTTGCCGTCTTTGTATTCCACCGTGACCTGGCTTTTGCCATCGGGGCGGATGTAGGGGATGGTGCCGTTTTTGCGGACCTCGGAAAGCTTGCGGGTGATGGCATGGGCCAGGTGGATGGGCATGGGCATGAGCTCTGCGGTGTCGTTGCAGGCATAGCCGAACATCAGGCCCTGATCCCCTGCGCCGATGTCCTTTACGCCCTTGCCCCGGGTCTCCAATGCGTCATCCACGCCCATGGCGATATCGCCGGACTGCTCATGGATGCTGGTAAGCACGGAACAGGAGTTGCCGTCAAAGCCGATGTCACTGCTGGTATAGCCGGCATCCAGCACCACCTGGCGCACGATGGAGGGGATCTCCACGTAGCATTTGGTGCTGATCTCCCCGGCGACCATCACAAGGCCGGTGGTACTGAGGGCCTCGCAGGCAACCCGGGCGGTGGGATCCTGGGCTAAAATGGCATCCAGCACGCCATCGGAGATCTGGTCACAGAGTTTATCGGGATGGCCCTCGGTGACGGATTCAGACGTGAACAGGTAATCTTTTGCAATCATAAAAGGTACGCTCCTTACTCTCTTTTCCTTTTCATCCGCCTCAACAAAAAAACTCCGCTGAGGCGGAGGTATCGTGGCCTTATCTTCCGGAATACGCTCCGCAGGATTTAGCACCGGATGATGCCGGTTGCCGGGCTTCACAGGGCCTGTCCCTCCGCCGCTCTTGATAAGGAAAAAAGTTTGCTATTGTTTGTATTCATTCTATCCACTAAAATATACGTTGTCAATGTGGATCAGAGAAGAAACTCGAAAGAATGATAAAAAGGAGGCCCCATGAAAAAGACCCTTGGGTGCTTAAGGCGGGCGGACCAGGATTTTAAATTGATCGAAAACGGCGACCGCATCGCGGTGGGTGTCAGCGGCGGCAAAGACAGTATGCTGCTCATAAAGGCCATGTCCCTTTACCGGTTGTTCAGCAAAAAAGAGATCTCCATCACCGCTGTAAACGTGGGCATGGGGCTGGGGTTTGACCCTGCACCCATCAAGGCCTACTGCGACGAGATCGGTGTGGAATTTGCCTTTGAGGATGCACGGCTGCTGGAAGTGGTGCAGGCGGCCACCAAAACGCCGGATAAGCCCAGCTGTGCCCTTTGCGCCAAGCTGCGCCGGGGGGCACTGAACTCCACCGCCGTGAAGCTGGGCTGCAACAAGGTGGCCTTGGCCCACCACAGAGATGACGTGCTGGAAACCTTTTTGATGAGCATGTTCTATGAAGGGCGGCTGAACACCCTTTCCCCCATCAGCTATTTGAGCCGCCAGCAGATCACCGTGATCCGTCCCTTTGTGTATTTACCCGAAAAGCACATCATCGGGGCGGTGCGCAGGGAGCAGCTGCCCATTGTGCCCTCGGTTTGCCCCTATGATGGCTACACCAACCGCCAGCGGATGAAAGACCTCATCAAGGATCTTAGGCACATGGTGCCCCGTGCCGATGAGATGATGTTTTTTGCCCTTTCCAACATCGAAGGCTATAATTTGTGGGATAAGGCCAAATTGTTCGGCACCGACGGGAAGATCGAAGAAGAAGAATAAGCAAAAGAAAAAGCCCATCCTAGGATGGGCTTTTGTTTTTTTAAGATTCCGGTGTGGGCACCGGGGTGCCTTCGGGAAGCTCCTGGGTGCTTTCGGGGGTGGCGTTGGGGTCCGGCGTGGGCTTGGGATCCTTGGGCAGATAGAAGGTATCGATGACGATCTGTTCCATGCCTTCTTCATCCACAATAAAGTACCACAGCCCGTCCAGCTTATCCTCCCCGGGGAGCTGGATGATATCGATGTTTTCGTTGGGGACCTTCAAAGCCACAGAGGCATAGGCCACGATCTCATCCATGCTGAGGTTGGTAAAGGTATACTGGATGACCTGGCTGACAATGCCGGCGATCTCACCGATGCCCAGTTTGCGCACCTTGGAGATGAAGCCGAAGATGAAATCCATCTGCCGTTTGCCGCGGTCGATATCGCTGCCCGTCAGATCGGCACCTTTGCGGACACGGCAGAAGGTTTCTGCCTTTTTGCCCTTTAACGTCACCGTTTCACCCCGGGAACCGATGCCCTCGATGTTGTTCTTTAAGGTGACGGGTACACCGCCCACAGCTGTAGCCAGAGGGCCGATGCCATCGATGTTGATGCCGGCGTAATCTGTGAGTTTTAAATCATACTTGCCATCGATGGATAAAAGCTTGTTGATGGCGTTTAAGCTGTTTTGCGCTCCATGGCCCATTTCCCGTCCGCCAAACTGGAAGGCACCGTTGATCTTGGTGACCATGGTATCCGTCACATTGCCGTCCTGATCCAGCAGATCCACCTCGGCCTTGGTATCCCGGGGGATCTCGATGCCGGTGATCTTGTTTTGCTTCACATCCACCGCGACCACGATCATTACATCGGTACGGGCGCCTGCCCCGCGCTGATCTCGAATTTCGCTGGAATCGATGCCAAAGAGCACAAACCGGGCGATATCCGGGTTTTCATAGTAGAGTTCGCCGTTATAGGTGATGTACTCCCGCTCCGGTTCGGGGACGGGGGTAGCGGTGATGACCTCTTCAGGGGCATCGTAGATCTTTTTAAACCGCAAGAAGAAATACCCGCCGATGCCCGCAGCAACAAGGAGCAGCACAAGAAGCACGATCAAAGTGATCTTTAACTTGCTGCGCTTTTTCTTCTTTTTCTTTTTGGGCTGCTTTTGTTTGGGCTGGCTGTAGTATTCCATCCGGTCCCGCTCATCATGGCGGGCATCCCGGCGGCGTTTGGGGTACTGCAGTTCTTCCTGCTGTTCCCGCTGGGCACGGCGGCTCATCTGCCTGGGCTGCTCGGTGGTGTGATGGGCCTCTTGGGGGCGGCGGCGGGGCTGGGCACCGTGGGGCTCGCTTTGGCTGCGGCGGCGGGCTTGTCCGCCATCCGTCGGCTCAGCTGCACTGCGGCGGCGGGGCTGCTGATTGATTCGCCCTTCGTTTAAATAGTGGGTATCGTAATAAGAATCATCCCGGTGGGACGAACGGCGCTGCCGGTCATCATAATTTGGCACGGGTATTCCCTCCTAAAAGGAAAGCGCCTTGACACCTGAAGTCAAGGCGCCGTTGTGTGGCTGTGGTATAGGTAAAAGGGTTATTCGTTTAAGTAATCGCCGCGGCGGTATTCCGTAAGGGCGTTATAAGCCAAGGAATCTTTATCGTAGTTTTCAAGAGCTTTGCCGGTGCCGATGGCCACGCAGCTCATGGCGTCTTCCGCCACGTAGCAGGGGATCTTCACCCGCTCGCTGAGGTAGCGGTCCAGCCCGAAGAGCAAGGAGCCGCCGCCCGTCATGCAGATGCCGTTTTCGCTGACGTCCGCTGCCAGTTCCGGAGGGGTACGCTCCAGGGTGCTGTGGACGGCATCGGTAATGAGCTGGATGGGCTCTTCCAAAGCTTCGATCATCTCGTTGCCGGAAACACGGACGGTGCGGGGCAGACCCGAGATGAGGTTGCGGCCGGTGATATCCATATACACTTCTTCTTTACGGGGGTAAGCGGTACCGATGTTGATCTTCATCTCTTCTGCGGTACGCTCACCGATGAGCAGATTGTGCTTTTTGCGCATGTAGCGGACGATGGCTTCATCCATCTTATCGCCGGCGCACTTGATGGATTCGCTGACCACCGCTGCGCCCAAAGAGATGACGGCTACGTCGGTAGTGCCGCCGCCGATATCCAGCACCATGGTGCCATAGGGAGCCGCAATGTCGATGCCGGCGCCGATGGCCGCCGCGATGGGCTCTTCAATGAGCATGGTGTGGCGGGCGCCTGCACCCTCGCTGGCCTGTTTGACGCTGCGTTTTTCCACCTCGGTCACGCCGCTGGGTACGCAAACCACCAGACGGGGTTTAAAGAAGAAGCGCCGGCCGATGATCTTTTTTAAGAAGTAGCAAAGCATTTTTTCCGTTACATCGTAATTGCTGATGACGCCGTCACGCAGAGGGCGGATGGCCACGATGTTGCCGGGGGTACGGCCGATCATATGGCGGGCTTCATCACCCACGGCTACCATGCGTCCGGTGGAACGGTCCAGGGCCACTACGCTGGGCTCGCGCAATACGATGCCCTTGCCCTTTACAAAGACCAGTACGCTGGCCGTACCAAGATCGATGCCGATATCGTTGCTTTCAAACCATTTCATCTGTGATATACACTCCCTGTTTGGCTTGTCCAAAAGGTATTTTACAAAGTCTCATACTTTTGTAACTTTATAATAATAGTTTTGTGACATTTTTTCAACAGGGATTCTCGTTTTCCCTTTATTTCCTCCCTATTTCCCCATGGCTTTATACTTGTTGTGGGTGGCTAAGCCCCCGCGGATGTGCCGCTCTGCCTTGTTCTTCATAAGCACCTTCTGCACCTCCAGATAGGTGCCCCGGTTGATGTATTTCAGCCGTTCTGCCATATCCTTATGAATGGTGGATTTGGACATACCAAAGATCTTGGCCGCCGTGCGCACCGTTGCCCCCGTGGTCAAAATGTAATCCGCCACCTGCAGTACCCGCCGTTCAATGTATTCCTGCATCCTTCCCCCTCCCTTTCATACCCATCCTATGAAGAAAAAAAGGGGATTATACCCACACAAATCCCTGTATTTACCGTAAAACCATTGCAGGAAAGAGAAAGGGGGAGTATGATGCTGGTGACCAGGCTGTGTACAGCAGTATAAAGGAGAAGAACAATGGCAACCGTAAAAGAGATGTACATCAATAAAGAAAACGGAAGAGAGCAGATCACCGCTTGTGCGCTGCAGGAAAACCACGGCCTCGTGGGAGATTCCTTTGCAGGGGAAGGGCCCCGTCAGGTATCCATCTGCGAAGTAAATGCCACCCGGGACGGCGGCCTGTGCGGCCCCAAATACCAGGCAAACCTGGTGCTGGAAGGCGTGGATTTTGATGCCCTCCAGGTGGGTGATGTTTTAAGCGTGGGCAGCGCCAAGCTGGAACTGACCATCAAGGGGAAAAAGTGCTTTCCCCAATGCGAGATCGTACAGAGCGGCAAAGTATGTTATTTAAAGAACCACTGCGCCTTTTTGGCAGTTGCCCAGGCCGGCGAAGTTGCCGTGGGCGATGAAGTGACCATCAACGGATAAATAAAGGAGCGACCATGGCAAACCAACCCTTAAGCGACCGTGCAAAGAGCATCATTTTAGAGATGCAGAAAAACGAGATCACGGAATACCATATTTACAACGCTGTTGCAAAGCGGGTAAAAGATGCCCACAACCGCGAGACCCTTTTGCGCATTGCAGAGGAAGAAAAACGCCATTACAACATCTGGCGGGGCTACACCGGTGAGGCCCCCACACCGAAAAAGTGGAAGGTGCGCTGGTATAGCCTCCTTGCAAAGGTGCTGGGCTTTACCTTCGCCTTAAAGCTGATGGAAAGCGGCGAATCCGGCGCACAGCGCACCTACGATGACCTTTCAAAAGAGGTGCCGGAAAGCACGGCCATCCTCCATGAAGAAGAAAAGCACGAGCAGGAATTGCTTGGCATTTTGGATGAAGAACGGCTGCAGTACGTGGGATCCATGGTATTGGGGCTTAACGATGCGCTGGTGGAGCTGACGGGCACTTTAGCCGGCCTCACCTTTGCCATGCAGAACACCCGGCTCATCGCCCTTTCGGGGCTCATCACCGGCATCAGCGCCACCCTTTCCATGGCCAGCTCGGAGTTTCTGGCTGCCCGCAGCGAGGGGCGCAGCGATGCGCTGAAATCCTGCATCTACACGGGCATCGCCTATTTGATCACCGTGGCCCTTTTGATCACCCCCTACCTCGTCCTGCCGGAAAGCGGTTTTGTGACCGCCCTTATCATTATGGTGGTGACGGTGGTGGCCATCATTGCGGCCTTTAACTATTACATCGCCGTTGCAAAAGGCGTGGGCTTCAAAAAGCGGTTTTTCGAGATGGCCGCCATCAGCCTGGGTGTTGCGGTGTTCTCCTTTGTGATCGGTTTGTTCGTAAAACAGGTGCTGGGCATCGATGTATAATGGATCAAAAAAAGAACCCTCAAAAGAGGGTTCTTTTTATTTTACATGTTCTAAAATATCCCCGG
>SVGV01000087.1 GCA_015056185.1 Clostridiales bacterium
CATGCTGGAGCTCTATGTCCGCTATCATGCCGAGGCAGAAAAGGACCCCTCTTTGGATGATACTGCCCGGGCCTGGTTTGTGAAGATCGAACAGGGGGATGAAGAGGCACTTTCCATCTTCACCCTGTTTAAAGATATGACTTTAAAAGAGGTCATGGGTGTGTACGATCTTTTAGGCATCAAGTTTGACAGCTACGCCGGCGAAAGCTTCTATAACGATAAAATGGCCCCCGTTGTGGATTCCTTAAAGGAAAAGGGCCTCTTAAAAGAGGACAAGGGTGCCTATATTGTGGATCTGAGCGAAGAGAACATGGCCCCCTGCATGATCTTAAAATCCGATGGTTCTTCTTTGTACGCAACCAGGGATATTGCAGCGGCATTGTACCGCAAAGCCACCTATGATTTTGCAAAGTGCCTTTATGTGGTAGCCTACCAGCAGAATCTCCACTTCCGTCAGTGGTTCAAGGTAGTGGAAAAGATGGGTTACGATTGGCACAAGGATTTAGAGCATGTGGCCTTTGGCATGGTATCTCTGGCTGACGGCGGCACCCTTAGTACCCGCAAGGGCAATGTGGTGCTTCTGACGGATGTGCTCTCCTCCGCCATCGAACGGGCCAAGGTCATCATTGAGGAGAAATCCCCCAACCTTGCCGAAAAAGAAAAGGTGGCAGAGCAGGTGGGCGTCGGCGCTGTGGTATTTGGCGTGCTGTATAATGCCCGCATCAAGGATATTGCCTTCAGCTACGACCGCGCCCTTTCCTTTGAAGGGGAAACCGCACCTTATATGCAGTACACCCATGCCCGCTGCGGCAGCGTGCTGAATAAAGCCGGCGATATTTCCGCCGCCCCCGATTACAGCGCCCTCAACAACGAATTCGCCATGGGCGTGTTAAAAGCCATGGTGGGCTACAAAGAGGCACTTTTAGAGGCCGTCAACAAAAACGAACCCTACCTTGTGGCCCGTGCGGTCATGGAGATCGCAAAGGCATACAACCGCTTCTACTACGAAGTGCGCATCATCGACGATGCCGATCCGGGCGCCACTGCAGCCCGCCTCATGCTGACCCGTGCCGCAAAGGATGTTTTGTGCACCGGCCTTGGCATTTTAGGCATTGCCGCACCGGAAAGGATGTAAGCTGTTATGGTCAAAGCCAATAAACAGATCCGCCCTTATTTGGTGCAGCTATGTATGTATTTGGGGGTGTTTCTTGCAGCTGTTTTGCTGCTTCATGGTGAAAGCACCCTGTGGGACAAGCTTTTAACCGCAGCCATCGGCCTGTTTGCCGTAGGCTACGGCATTTTGCGGGGCCGTGTGGTGCTGCGCACCCATTACGCCGTAAAGGGCGATACTCTTTATGTGACAAACGCAGGCAGCCTGCGTACAGTCAAGGCAGAAAGCATCAGTCTTGCATACTATGATTCCAACACCAAAAACATGGAACTGCAGCTCAACGACGGCAGCTCTGTGATGCTGGTGGAATACGATAACCTGGCCCCTGCAGTTACCTATTTGGAGCAGCAGGGCATCCGCATTGAGTATAAGCGCATCGCGCTGAAGTAGGGCAGGGCCCCGGCCCAGACCGCAGAATACGGCAGGGCAAAGACCTGCGGCAGAACCCCACGGCGGTACAAGAAGCCATTGCTTTTACCGGTCCGTGACGGGTGCCGCCTTTGGGCAGTGACGCTTAAATAAATATTTAGGAGTCGAACAAAAATGGCAAACGGTAATCAGGGCGTGATCAAACGGTGGGCACATCGGTGGTTTATCGATGGTTTGGGCTTTATGGCCCAGGGGTTGTTCGCTTCCCTCATCATCGGATTGATCATCTCCCAACTCTCCCTCATCCCCGGGCTTGGAATCCTCGCCCAATTCTCCTCCGTCCTTTCGGCCAGCTCCCCTGTGGTGGGCGCGGCCATCGGTGTGGCCATCGCCTATGGGTTAAAGGCCACCCCCCTGTGCGTGTTTAGTAACGCAGCGGTAGGCGCCACCGCCTATGCAGCCGGGGGCCCGGTAGGAGCCTATCTTGGAGCCATCATCGGTACCGAACTTGGCACCCTTGTTTCCGGTAAAACCAAGATGGATATCATCGTTGTACCTTTTGTGACCATCGTAACGGGCGGCGCAGTGGGCATCTTTGTGGGCCCCGGCATCAGCGCCTTTATGACGGCCCTGGGCGAATTCATCAATTCCGCCACCATGCTGCACCCCATCCCCATGGGCATTGTGGTATCTGTGGTGATGGGCATGGCACTGACCGCCCCCATCAGCAGCGCTGCCATTGCCATCTCCTTGGGGCTCAGCGGCATCGCGGCCGGTGCAGCTACCGTTGGCTGCTGCGCCAATATGGTGGGTTTTGCCGTCATCAGCTATAAAGAAAACGGCTTTGGGGGGCTGATCTCCCAGGGTCTGGGCACCAGTATGCTGCAGGTGCCCAACATCGTCCGCAAGCCCACGGTGTGGCTGCCGGCCATCATCGCCAGCGCCATTTTGGGCCCCATCTCCACCGCGGTACTGGGCATGACCAACATCCCCATGGGCGCGGGTATGGGCACCAGCGGATTGGTGGGCCAGGTGGGTACTTTTACCGCCATGGCAGCCACCCATGAACTTTGGGTCATCATTTTAGAGGTGATCCTCATGCACTTTGTTTTGCCTGCCGTCATCAGCCTTGCAGTGGCATCCGCCATGCGCAAGCTGGGCTGGCTGAAATACGGAGACCTTAAATTAGACCTGTAAAAGGGGGAAATACCATGTTGGATATCAGGCGCATCCGCCAGAATCCCGAAGAACTGAAAACCGCTTTAATCAACCGCAATGCAGACGCAGCCATGGCCGATGAATTGATGAGCCTGGATGAAAAGCGCCGTGATCTCATCGCTAAGAGCGATGAATTAAAGGCTTGCTCCAACCGGCTCAGTAAATTCATGCCCGCCCTGATGAGCCTCAATAAGGCAAATGATGCTGAATCCCTTGCATCCATCAAGGCAAAGCAGGTGGATGGCTTTCTTGCTACCTTAAAGGCCGACGGCCCCTTTGGCGTAGAGCAGGCCATCATCGATCTGCTGAATAACCTGTGTGCCTCTGCACCTGTTGCCAAGGATGCCATTGCTGCCGCAAAAGAGGAGTTTTTGGCATTAAACCGCAAGATCTCTTTGGAGCAGGCGGAATTTTCTGCCGAGCTGATGGGTGTGGAAGAACGCTTCGGCAACCTTCTCTTATCCATCCCCAACATCCCCCACGCATCCGTGCCCGCCGGCAAGGATGAGACCGACAACCCCGAGATCCGCCGCCACGGCACCCCCCGGGAGTTTGATTTTGAAGCCAAGCCCATTGGGATC
>SVGV01000020.1 GCA_015056185.1 Clostridiales bacterium
TTACAAAAAAGGATGCACCTTTTGTGCATCCTTTTTATTTCCTTATTCTTTTACCCTGGAGGGAGCCTTCTGGGTCCACTGCTCCATGGCACGGTACCGCATCAGTTCTTCCTTCACTTCCTCAGCATGGGGCGCAAACAGCACCTTGCCGTGGTAGTCGATCTCCCGCATGTGGTCGTACTTGCCCATCATGGTCAGGCGGTTGGCGTTATCCTCCGGCCAGGTGTAGCAAAGGCCGCCGTTGGCATCCAGAGTGATGTAGCCTTTGCGGCCGCACACGGCGCACTCCACATAATTGCGGCCGGGCTTTGCGATCACCAGGGAGGTATGGCAGCCGGGGCAGGCCTCGCCATCATCCATGGGCCCCAGCCACTTGTTTTCCCAATCCTTCTGGGGGTTTAAGACCGCATGGCCCACATTCTGGCCCAAATACTTTGCCCGTAAAGCATGCTCCTGCTTTAACAGCGCCTCGCCCGGTTCCGATACTGCATAAAGGTTCATGTTATCCACCACATTGGTCTGAACGGAAAAAGTGGTGGTGTACAGCGTGGCCATCCCTAAGGAGGTCCAGTGCTCGCTCAGTGCCCCGCCCACGCTGATGAGCCCGCCGGGCCGATGCTTCACCACGCCGTTGGCCCACTGGGGGATGCCCCGCATCTCCCACCGGGCCAAGTCCATCTTGGGGCCGAAGACACGGTCTCTGAAATTGCTGACCACGCCGGCGGGCCCCAGGGACCACACCGGGGCCGCCAGGATGTACCCATCGCTCTCCATAAACTTTTCAAACAGCCAGGGCACGTCATCCTTGTAAATGCACCCCGCCGGCCCCTTCTGGAAGCAGGGCCCACGGTTGCAGGCGGTACAATGGTGGATCTCGCACTCATTTAACCGGATGAGTTCACATTCGATGCCCATTTTGCTGATGGCTTCCAACGCAATCTTGGTAAAAACCTCGCAGTTGCCGCCCCTGCGGCCTGCGGTAAACGCCACTACTTTCTTTGCCATTGAGTCCACCCCTCATCTTATTTCGCCAGCAGTATAGCACAGTAGTTTTCTTTTCGTAAGCAAAAACTGCGCTTGTTCCCAAAATAAAAAAAGGAGCGCAAATGCGCTCCTTTTTATTTTGTTTAGCCGATTACTGCTCGCCGCCGAACTTGGGACGGGCAACGTAATGGGTGTGCAGCAGCTCATGGGCTTTGTGGCTGCCGGGCTCGCCGAAGTACTCAGCATAAACACGCTTGATGGAGGGGTTCTCATGGGATTTCCGCAGAACCTTGGCTTCGTCTTCATCGTAGATGGCCTTGGCGCGCAGGACGCGAACATCCTTCAGTTCCTTCACCTTGGCAGGTACGATGGGCTGGCCGCCGCCGTTTACGCAGCCGCCGGGGCAAGCCATGATCTCGATGAAGTGGTACTCGTTCTCGCCGGAGCGGACCTTATCCATCAGCTTGCGGGCATTGCCGGTGCCGTGGGCAACAGCGATCTTCAATTCCATGCCTGCTACGTTGACGGTAGCTTCCTTTACGCCTTCGATGCCGCGAACGTCGGTGTACTCAACCTTCTCCAGGGACTGGCCGGTGAGGACATCAGCAACAGTACGCAGAGCAGCTTCCATAACGCCGCCGGTTGCGCCGAAGATAACAGCAGCGCCGGTGGAATCGCCATAGAACTGGTCAAAATCTTCATCGGGCAGCTCGGTAAACTCGATGCCGGCCTGTTTGATCATCTTGGCCAATTCACGGGTGGTCAATACAGCGTCGATATCCTGGTCGCCGGAGCTGTTCATTTCAGGACGGCCGATTTCGAACTTCTTGGCGGTGCAGGGCATGACGGATACGCTGAAGATATCCTTGGGGTCAAGGCCGTTCTGCTCGGCATATACGCTCTTGATCACAGCACCCATCATCTGCTGGGGAGATTTACAGGTGGAGAGGTTATCCAAAAGGTCATGATATTCATGCTCGCAGAACTTGATCCAGCCGGGGGAGCAGGAGGTGATCACAGGCAGCTTGCCGCCGTTCTTGATGCGGTTGATCACTTCGGTACCCTCTTCCATGATGGTCAGGTCAGCTGCGAAGTCGGTATCAAAGGTCTTGTCTGCGCCCAGGCGGCGGATGGCAGCAACCATCTTGCCGGTTACGCGGGTGCCGATGGGCATACCGAATTCTTCGCCCAGGGCTACACGCACAGCGGGAGCGGTCTGGAATACCACGTGCTTGGTGGGATCATTGATGGCATCCCAAACTTTAGCGGTGGAATCCTTTTCATAAAGAGCGCCAACGGGGCAGGCCTGGATGCACTGGCCGCAGTTTACGCACTTGCCCTCAGAAAGGGGATGATCAAAGGGAACGCCAACTTCGCTCTTGTAGCCGCGGTTCTTGATGCCGATGGCGCCGATCTTCTGCACTTCGTTACACATGGCAACGCAGCGTTTGCACAGGATGCACTTGTTGGGGTCACGAACGATGGAGGGAGATGCCAGATCAAGGGGCAGATCCTTCTTGGGCATGTCGTAGGTGATGGTGTCGATGCCCAGATCCTCGGCCAGAGCCTGCAATTCGCACTTGCCGTTACGGGGGCAGGTGAGGCAGCGGCGGTCGTGGTCAGCCAAAATGAGCTCTACTACGAACTTACGGGCCTTGCGGACTTTATCAGTGTTAGTGAAGATCTCCATCCCTTCGCCTACGGGCATAACGCAGGCAGCGGCCAGAGCACGGGCGCCTTTGATCTCAACCAGGCACACACGGCAAGCGCCGATGGCGTTTACGTCCTTCAGGTAGCACAAAGTGGGGATCTTGATGCCGTTGGCACGGGCAGCTTCCAAAACGGTGGAGCCTTTGGGTGCCTGCATGGCAATGCCGTTGATCTTGAAGTTTACCATGATGCAATTACCTCCAAATGAAATTCTCTTGCAAAACACCGGGCACTTTATGTAGGCCAAATACCCGGCTGAACGCGCAAAAAATCACACACATAAAGATGTGTGTGAAAAAACAACCAAACAGATTATACAACGGGGAAGATAGTGTGTCAACGAATTCACAAAAAAACCATCCCCCTTTTGGCACTTTTTTCTTTCCTGTTCTGTCTAAAAAAACAAAAACCGCATAGAAGCGGTTTCTGCTTTTTCATTCTTCCTCATTTTGCGGGCTCTCCTCAATGGTACGGCAGCCCAAAAGCCTCTGCTCGCCGCAGTAGATGTTAAAGCGGCCCTCTCTTGAAAAACCGACGAGCGTCAAATTCGCCATTTGTGCCGCCCTGACCGCCTGTACGGTAGGGGTAGAGCGGGAAACCATCATAGGTACACCGGCATAGATAGCCTTCTGAAGCATATCCTTGGGGACGCGGCCGCTGGTCAAAACGTATTTATCCTGCAAAGATACACCGTTCATCAGCGCTTTGCCGATGAGCTTATCCAGCGAATTGTGGCGGCTCACATCAATACAGGCAAACAGGGTGCCCATATCATCGCATAGAGCGCTGCGGTGGATGCCCGCAGTAGCTCTGTGGAGGGCGGAATCTTCGTAAAACTGGTTTTGGTTTTCAATCAGCATCTCCGGGTCAAACACCACGTTGTCGAGCAGCCTGTCGTCCTCTTTGATGATGCGGTCCCGGTACAGCGGGTTGATCTCCACTGTGGCCACCATGGCGTCAGTATCGATATCGATGCTTTCCACATCGGCAATGCGGCGGATATACCGTTGGGTGTACAGGTGGCCCAGCACCAGTTCCATCCACTCGCCGGGGCTGCAGTACAGCACCTTATGGGCGATCCCCACAATGTCGATATGGAACTGTACCTCCTGTACAGTAAGATCCCGCATGGAAACATATTTTCCATCCGCATAGCGGAGGATGTTCAGTTTTTCTGCCACTTTCGCGCTGCTCATTTTTAACCCTCTTGGCTGAGCAGGCCACTTAAGTAGCTTTCGTATTCGCTTTTGGTGTTGATGTTTGTAAACATACGAAGGGTCTTATCAAACCTGACGGCCTCCCCTTCCTCCACCACATGGGTATCGGCTGCGCTGATGAAGCGGAACACGGAAGAACTGCCGCTGCTCAGCCGCACCGATGCATCTTCCGCGAGCCCCACATGGTAAAACCCGTTAAAAGGTTCGATGCGCCCGCCCCGACGGGTCACGCAGATCTGCGCTCCCGTGTTCTGGATAATTCCTTTTAAATGACGGATGTAAGGCAGGCAGATGACGGGCATATCGCAGGCAAAAAGGTAGGCGTATTGGCTATGGCTGTTCAAAAGGGCAGCATGGATGCCCGCAAGGGGGCCCATGCCCGCAAACGCATCAGAACAAACGCGGTAGCCAGTATCCGCATAAAGCTCAGGCCGATTGGTCACCACCAAAATATCGTCAAACTCTTTTTTCAGCATCTCACCTATATGAGTGTAGATCTTCTGTTTATGCAGGGTCAGCAGCTGCTTATCAAACCCCATCCGAGTGGATTTCCCCCCAGCCAGGATCACTGCCGTTCCAAACTGTTTCATGCTGCTGCCCTCCTTTCGCACGATCTCTACAGTTACAGCTTTTCGACCTTAGCTGCGCAGACCTTCAGCTCGGGGATCTTTGCAATGGGGTCGATGACGGTGTTGGTCAGCATGTTGGCGGGGCCATCAGCAAAGTGGAAGGGCATAAACAGAACGCCTTCATTTACGATGTCCGTCACGCGGGCCTCGGCATTGATGCTGCCGCGGCGGGAAGTGACCTTTACAATCTCGCCGTTTTCGATGCCAAACTTGGCAGCGTCGGCACTGTTGATCTCAACATAGCTGTTGCCGGCGATGTTGTTGAGGCCTTCTACCTTACCGGTCATGGTAGCGGTGTGGTAGTGGTACAAAATGCGGCCGGTGGTGAAGATCATGGGGTACTCGGCATCGGGCAGTTCGGCGCTTTCCCGGTAGGGAGCGGGCTTAAAGAGAGCGCGCTCGCCACGGCTGAATTTGCCGATGTGCAAAATGGGGGTACCGGGATGATCGGGGCTGGTGCAGGGCCACTGCAGAGAGCCGACCTTCTCCAGACGCTCGTAGCTCATGCCGGCGTAGGAGGGGGTCACGGATGCGATCTCGGCGAAGACTTCTTCAGCGGTCTTGAAGCTGTTTTCATAGCCCAAAGCAGCCATTACATCGCTCAGGATGGCGTAGTCAGCACGGCACTCGCCAACAGGGCTGATGGCCTTGCGGATGCGCTGTACCCTACGCTCGGTGCTGGTGAAGGTACCGTCTTTCTCGGCGTAGCTGGCACCGGGCAGAACAACGTCAGCCAGGGCAGCGGTTTCGGTCAAAAAGATATCCTGCACGATGAGCAATTCACAGGCCTTTAACGCTTTTTCCACATGGGTGATATCCGGGTCGCTCATCATGGGGTTTTCGCCCATGATGTACAAACAGCGTACAGAGCCATCTTCCACGGCGTTCATGATCTCGGTTACGGTCAGGCCGGGTTTGGCGCTCAGTTCTACGCCCCAGGCCTTTTCGAACTTCTTGCGGACGTCATCGTTGAATACCTTCTGGTATGCGGGGTAATCGGTGGGCAGGCAGCCCATATCGCAGGCGCCCTGTACGTTGTTCTGGCCGCGCAGGGGGTTGACGCCGCAGCCGTATTTGCCGATCTTGCCGCAGAGCAGGGCCAGGTTGCTGGTGCCCATAACGCCCTCGGTACCGGTACTGTGCTGGGTCACGCCCATTGCGTAGTAGATGCCGGCTTTGTCAGCTTTGGCATACATGCGGGCAGCCTTCTTCAGCTCTTCTGCGTCGATGCCGCAGATCTCGGCAACCACTTCGGGGGTGTAGTCTTTTACTACTTCGCACAGCTCGGCATAGCCTTCGGTGCGCTCATCGATGTATTTCTGATCCTGCAGACCTTCATTGATGATGACGTTCATCATGCCGTTAAACAGGGCAACGTTGGTGCCGGGTTTGATCTGGAGAAAAACGTCGGCTTCACGGCACAGGGGGATGCGGCGGGGCTCAGCCACGATGACTTTGGCGCCGCGGCGGTGTGCCTGACGGATCATGCTGCCGATGACGGGGTGGGTCTCGGTGGTGTTGGAACCGGTCACGAATACAACATCCTGGTCCACAATTTCAGCGATGGAGTTGGTCATAGCGCCGCTGCCCAGGGTGGTGGCAAGGCCTGCAACGGTGCTGGCATGGCACAGGCGTGCGCAGTGGTCCACGTTATTGGTGCCGATGGCGGCACGCATCATCTTCTGGAAGACGTAGTTATCTTCGTTACTGCAGCGGGCGCTGGAAAGGCCGGCAAAGGCGTTTGCGCCGCTCTCAGCCTTGATGGCTTTCATCTTTTCGGCAATGTAGCTGATGGCTTCGTCCCACTCAGCCTCACAGAGTTCGCCTTCCTTACGGATGAGGGGCTTCTTCAAACGGTCTTTATGGTTGATGAATTCATAGCCAAACTTGCCTTTTACGCACATCAGGCCCTTATTGCCCTCGCCATCCCGGGGCTGGGCTCCCACGACCTTGTCGTTCTTTACAATAAGGTCTAACTGACAGCCCACACCGCAGTAGGTGCAGGTGGTGGGCACCTTCTTCGTTTCAAAGGAACGAAAGCGTTCTTTGCTCTTGGGCATCAAGGCGCCAACAGGGCAGACGGAAACGCAATTGCCGCAGCTGACACAGCTGCTGCTCTTCAAAAGCTTTACAAAGGGAGTTGCAATGCGGGATTTCACGCCCCGGTTCACCACTGCAATGGCACCTTCGCCGTGGAGCTGGGCACAAACCCGTACACACTTGCGGCACAGGATGCACTGGTTGGGGTTATAGGTAAAAAACTCGTTGCTGTCATCAATGGGGTAGCCATGGTCCATCTGCTGGTAGCTGCTTTTTTCCACGCCGTATTCATAACAAAGATTCTGCAGCTGGCACTCACCGTTCTTGGCGCAGCTGAAACAATCGGCCTTGTGGGTGGAAAGGATCAGATCCAGCACGAATTTCCTTGCTTTGATGACCTTCTCCGTCTTGGTGTAGATCGTATAGCCCTCAGCCACAGGGGTGGAACACGCGGTAAACAGTTTGGGGTTACCCTCGATCTCCACCAGGCAGATGCGGCAGGATGCATCGGGCAGCAGCCCTTTTAAATGGCACAAAGTAGGGATGTCGATCCCTGCCGATTCCGCCGCTTCCAAAATGGTGGTTCCCTTCGGCACCTGCAGTTTTAGTCCGTCGATGGTCACATTTACCATGGGTCAGCCTCCTTAGCCAAAAACACAAAAACTCCCCGCCCGCGCCATCGCACCAAACAGAAAAACAGCAAAGCCGTGCTGATCATTGATCCTGTATATGGGCTGCTCGCGGCATGGCAGAACACACTTTGCCCAGGGGCTCTCTCCTTCCCCTTCGCAAAGGAAAATCCCATCCACACCATGGGCATGTCATAGCGGTACATTATCATCCTTCTTACTGGTTAGGATGCATCATCCCCCGCCAAAAGTCAACAGTTTTGCACCGTTCCTCCTGTGCAAAAGCACAAAACAACAGCCCCGCTTTTGCGGGGCTGCTGCAGCTTATTTTAGTTAGGGACGGTCGATCTCGATGACCTCTACACGGTTGGTCTTTTCCATGTAGTCCAGGTATTCTTCCTTGGTCAGCTTGGCGTTGAAGGTCTCCTTCACATCTTTTGCCATGGCAGCGCCATCCTTTAAGAGATGGTAGGCAGCAAGGGCGAAGATCTTTGCGGTGATGACATATGCAAGGTCCTCGTCGCAGATGTCGTAGTTTACCTGGTGGCCGCCGCCGCAGGCACCGCCGGTGCGGAATTCCATGGTGGGCATGATGTGCTGCAGATCGCCTACATCGGTGCTGCCGGTGCCATGGTCCTTTTCGGTTACCCAGGTCAGTTCATAGCCGCAATGCTCTTTCATGGTGTCATAGGCCTTTTCCAGAGCGTTGTTGTTCTTTAAGGGGATGTTGGGCAAATAGCCGGGCATGGTGATGAGCTCCATACCGGCGCCCACGGCGATGGCACCTGCGCGGAAGGCACGGTCGGCCTTCTTATCGGCATCCATAACCATTTCCATGGTGTTGGCGCGGACCAAGGTCTCAACCACAACATCGTCGGGGATGACGTTTACCAGGTCACCGCCCTTGGTGATGATGGGGTGGATCCTTACGGTATCCTTATCCTGGAAGGTCTCGCGCTGGTACTGGATGGCGCTGATGCCAAGGGCAGCTGCGTTGAGTGCGTTAACGCCCTTGTGGGGGGAACCTGCTGCATGGGTGGCTATGCCCTTATAGCGCACGGTTTTGGCGGTAAAGCCGTTGTTGGTAGCACTGCCGAAGATGACCTTCTGGTCGGTGATGGTGTGGTGCACCACGTTAACATCGATGTCATCAAATGCGCCGATGCGGATGAGTTCGCACTTGCCGCCGAGGTAGCGGATGATGCCCTGATCCATCAGGCTGCGTTTGAAGTCAACTTCGCCGCACTCTTCACTGGGCACAGCGTAGAAGCACACACGGCCGCTGAGCTCTTTTGCGATCTCGGGGTCGCACAGGCCGATGGCAGCACCCATGATGCCGGCCATCTGGGCGTGGTGACCGCAGCAGTGGGCGGCGCCGGTCTCTTCCCAGGCGTACTTATGGTTGGGGATAGCAAGGGCGTCCAGCTCACCGATGAGGGCAACGGTGGGGCCTTCTGCGCCGCCGTTCAAGTAGCCCTTTACGCCGGTAACAGCCAGGCCTTCCTGGATCTCTTCAATGCCGCATTCTTTCAAGGCTTCCACAAATTTACCGGCAGTGCGGTATTCTTTGTAGCCCAATTCGGCGTGGGTGTAGATATCCCGGCCAAATTCAATGATCTTATCGCGGTTTTCATCGATGCGCTGCAAAATCAGTTGTTCCATACGATCCATAGTTTCAACCTCTTTCTTATCGTTTCCGGCGCGGCCGCATGGCGGCTGCCACCAACAGCATATTATTGGGTAGATTATACCATTCTTTTTTCCCCATTTATAGTGCCATCCGTTAAAAACTTTGCCTTGTTAGCAGGCAAAAACCGATGTACACTAAAAAAAAGGAGTGATCAATATGAAAAAGAATGTGCTCATCGCCCTGGGCAGTGCCCGGCAGGGCAATACACTTGCGTTATGCAATGCCTTTATGGAGGGTGCCAAAGCGGCCGGCCATGAGGTAACTTTAGTCAATGTGGCAAATAAAAAGATCCTGGGCTGCCGGGGGTGCGAAAACTGCTTTGTAAACGGCCGCGTCTGCGTCCAGCACGATGCTATGGAAGAGCTCTATCCCCTCTACCAAAATGCCGATGTTCTGGTGCTGGCAAGCCCCATCTATTTTTCCGGCATGACGGGGCAGCTAAAGTGCTTTTTAGACCGCACCTACGCCAATGAAAAGGCGCCCCATGGTTTAAAGGCCAAAACAAAGCAGGCAGCCCTCATCTTAACGGCAGGTTCCCCTGAAGGCAGTGATGCCTTTGAAAGTGCCATTAAGATCTACACCGATCTCATCAAATACCAAAGCCTGGCCGATGGCGGCATTTTAACGGCAGGCCCCATGGGTCACAGCCCGGAAGCCGTCAGCAAAGAATACCTCAGCCGGGCATATGAAATGGGCAAAAACCTCTGATGGACATGTGGAGCCCCTGGCACGGCTGCAGAAAGATCAGCGCGGGGTGCCAAAACTGCTATGTGTACGCCCGGGATGCTTCCGTCGGCAAGGATGCATCCATCATCAGCCGTACCAAAAGCTTTGATCTTCCCTTAAAGCGCAAGCGGGACGGCAGCTTTACCATCCCATCCGGTTCCAGGCTGTTTACCTGCGGCACCACGGATTTCTTTTTACAGGAGGCCGATGACTGGCGCAAAGAGGCCTGGCGCATCATGTACCTTCGGCCGGATGTGGTGTTTACCATCGTCACCAAGCGGCCCCACCGGTTTTATGAATCCCTCCCCAAGGATTACGGCCCCGGCTACAGCCACATCCATTTTTATTGCACCGTGGAGGATCAATCCGCTGCCGAAAGCCGCCTGCCGTTGTTTTTAAACCTGCCCATCCCCTATAAGGGCATCAATTGCGAGCCCCTTTTAGGCCCGGTGGATCTCACACCTGCCCTCAAAAATGGCGGCATCCGTAAAGTGAGCGTAGGGGGCGAATCCGGTCCTCATGGCCGTCCGCTCCATTATGAGTGGGTGGTGGATGTAAAACGCCAGTGCGATGCCTGTTTCACCCCCTTTCACTTTAAGCAGACGGGCACCCATTTTAAAAAGGATGGCAAATGTTACACCATCCCCCGTAAACTCCAGATGCTCCAGGCCCAAAAAGCCGGGCTGGATACATAAAAAAACAGGATGCATTCGCATCCTGTTTATTTATGTATTACACAGCAATTAATTAAAGGATTTGGCGCTTTATACAAGCTAATTATATAAGGACATGTATCCCGAATCAGCACCTGCATGAGATATTTGGAAACAAATTGACTAGTGTCTATAATTCTAACAGGAATGATAAGCTACAGACCTCTTTACTTGTTCTTTGATTCCCGGATAACAGACTCGGAATAACGTTTCTTTACCAGCTTAATGCATTCAAGGCTGGTGCCAATTCTTTCACCAGCAATAGAAAATACCATTCCGCCATAAATCAAACCCGCGATATTAATAAAACCGCTGGCACTATTGTAAGGGTCATTGGCCGAATGCACTAACCATAGAACGAAAAACGCAGGGATCAAGAGAATGATCAATGCCACAACACCAGAGAAACACTCAATGCGATAACCGCTCAACAAAGCGTCATAGTTGTATTCGTCAACCACTTCCGGTACAATTTCTTTTGCCGATAACGGCTTTTTCTTCGGCGTAGACTTCGGTTCTCGCGCCTCATGCGAAGACCCATAAGAAGAATAAGAAGAAGAGGACTCTCTATTCTTTCGTAATTGATCCGTAAGAGTTACACCAAACGACGCTTCTTCCCATGTGGTTTTTCCGTCCCAATTAAAATCAAAAGGGCCGCCCCAACCTTTCTTTGAATGGTTGTTTTTAGACATCCTTTGAGACTCCTTCCATCAATCCATTCTGCCTTTGTTACTGTCAAATCTCCAACTTTAACGAAGTTGGTTCAAGACAAAAACATCAACGAAGTATTTACTTATCCAAACCTTTCTTCATGTTTGCATACAATTGCTTTAATACTTTCTGCTCAGTTCATGGGCTTTTTTGATGTCCCCTTCTATGGCAGCTTTTAATTCCTCAAAGCTTTCAAACCGCTGTTCGTCCCGAATGCGCTCTAAAAACTCCACCCGGATGACCTTGCCGTAAAGATCGCCGTAAAAATCCAGCAGATGGCTTTCCAAACTCAGCTCATCGGTTTCCCCCACCGTGGGGTTATGGCCAAGGTTGCTCACGGCAAAACAGGGGTCATCATGGTACCAAACCCGGGTCAGGTACACGCCGCCCTTGGGCATGGCCCGCCCCTTGATGCGAAGATTGGCCGTGGGCACCCCCAACTCCTTGTTGCCGATGTTCCGCCCGTGGATCACTCTGCCGTAAACATCGTAGGGGCGGCCGAGCTCTTCTGCGGCGGCCTGCACATCCCCAAGGCTTAGCAGATGGCGGATGCTGCTGCAGGCTTCGTCCTCCTCCATGGGGCACAGGACAATTTCTTCACAGCCCGCGTTTTTCAGCATGGAAAACAGCGGCCGGTAAGAAAACAGCCTGCCCTCTTTTATGGGCCCGGGCAAACAGGCAATGCCATGGGGGGCAGATGCCAAAATGGCGGTAAGAGCCTCCTGCTTCATGGCGCAAAACCCCTTGATGGCCGGTTTTAATCGTTCAATGCTGTATACAACGCGCACGCTGTCCCCCTCCTTTTTGTGCATTTTACCATATCTTTCATTCGGGTAAAAGCACCGTGGCCATCTACAGAGCCAATAAAAAAGAGCCCCAAAGGGGGCTCTTAATGTTGGCTTAGTAGTTTTCAGCCTTGATTGCGAAGTGAGCTTTGGGATGATCGCAAACGGGGCAGATCTCGGGGGCAGCTTCGCCTACGTGCATGTGGCCGCAGTTGCCGCAGATCCAAACCACGGGCTGCTCACGCTTGAATACGCGGTCGTTCTCCATGTTGGCGATGAGGGCGTTGTAGCGCTCTTCGTGCTCTTTTTCGATCTTGCCAACGGCCTCAAAGAGGTAAGCCAGCTTGGCAAAGCCTTCTTCGCGGGCTTCTTTTGCGAAGGTAGCATACATGTCGGTCCACTCATACTTTTCGCCGGCGGCGGCATCCTTCAGGTTGGTCAGGGTGTCGGGCACAGCGCCATCATGAAGCTGCTTGAACCAGATCTTGGCATGCTCTTTTTCGTTGCCGGCGGTCTCGGCGAAGATGTTGGCGATCTGCTGATAGCCTTCGCTGCGGGCCTTGGATTCATAGTAGGTGTACTTGTTGCGGGCCTGGGATTCGCCGGCAAACGCGGTCCAGAGATTCGCTTCAGTCTTAGAGCCTTTCAGTTCCATAATGATTTTCCTCCTCAAGTTTGTTTATATGTAGTATTAAGAACGGCAGTTTTTATAAAGTGGCCTTCCACAAACCGTGGAGGTTGCACCATGCGTATACATCAACGACTTTCTCGTCGGTGAGGAATTCAGCTTCGGGGGCCATGTCAGGGGTGAGGTTCTTGCGCATTACGCCAGTTTCGGTCACAACGCTGATCCACTCGATGCTGTGTTCAGGGGTCATGGGGTGGGCTACATCGCCTACTACCACGCGGACTTTGTTGCCTTCGATGGTAACCACGGGCACGTGCTTTTCGGTAGCAGCGTCAGTGGTGTTAGCGGTCAAAAGTTCCATCTCTTTGCCGCAGCAGAAGAGCTTTACGGGGGTCTCGATTACTTCTTCAACGATTTTCTTGCAGGTGTTGCAACGATAGTAGTTTACCTTCATTTTACTTTCCTCCATTAATTTTGTCACGACATTCTTTGCAAATTCCGTAAAAGATTACTTCATGAGATGTAATCTCATATCCGGCTTTTCCATCTGCGCTCAGTTCCAGCGCTTCATCGGCGGGGATGGGGATGTCATCCACCTTGCCGCACTTCTCGCAGATCACGTGGTAGTGTAACCCCGTCTCTGCATCAAAGTGGTCTGCCTCGTGGGGGGTGGTCACCTTTTTGATGATCCCCTCCTCAGCCAGCAGGTGCAAATTGCGGTACACCGTGGCCAGGCTGACTCCGCCCTGGGCTTCTTCTATCATATGGTACACCGCTTCGGCGGTGGGGTGGCTCTTGGTACTGGCCAGGGTATCCAGTATTAAGCGCCGCTGTTTTGTCATCCTTCTTTCCATTGGTTCTCCTATTTGTTATTGAGAATCATTTTCAATTAGAGTATATCCAACAGCGGCTCCCATGTCAACCCTTTTTTTAAAATTTTTCCCAAGATTTTTTCAAATAATCATACCCTTTTGCCCTATGCTTTTAAAATGCCGGCAAATACCCCTTTCCCCCTTTGTTCTAAGACGGATCTGCCTTACAAGCGGGACAATGCGGCCTTTTTTGTTGCCCCAAAGGGCGTAAACAATTATAATAAAATATATGCCTAAAAGGAGGTCATCTTATGAGTCAGTTTCAGTTGGATGCAAAACACCATGCGGTAATGTTTGGCTGTCTGGTGCGCAATACGTTAAAACACCTGGGGGATGAAATCGGTGCTGCCGCCGTAAAAGAGGCCGTTGTGCTGTACGGCAAACAGCGCGGTACCCGCATGGCCATGCGGGCAAAGGCTGCCGGCTTCCCCCTTACCATGTCCGCTTACAACACCCTTCGGGAATGGAAGGTCCTTTCCGATGCCGATGCCCACAAATCCGCACCCTATGCAGGAGATGCCGATTATAAAGTCAGCGTCAGCGTAGCCTGCCCCTGGCACAGCGCCTGGAAGGAATACGGCATGGAGGCCGAGGGCCTTTACTACTGCAGCGATGTTGATGCCGCCATCTTAAACGGCTTTAACAGTTCCCTTACCTTAAAGGTGGAAAAACTGCTGACTAAGGGCGACGGCTGCTGCGAAATGCACTGGCTGGATGACACCGCCTCTGCCGAGCAGGTGGATGCTTCCTCTGCCGCAAAGGTGCTGCCCTGGGGCTACCATGTCTGCCATCTGTACTGCTCCTTCATCTCCGTTTTGAGCAAGTATGCCCAGTGCAAAGATGTATTAGCCGATGCAAAGGCCCAGTTTACCGGCCTCTTCGGTGAAAACAGCCTGGATGAAATGGCCCCCTACATGACCTACAACTTCGCCTCCCTCCCCAAAGAAGGCTGATGCACTCCCCCGCCGTTTATAAAACGGCCCCGGAGGCACACTAAATACTACTTATATGAGGAGGTCTATCCCATGGGCCTTAACATAGCAGAGTATATCGATAGCTACTTGCCTGCGGTGGATGGCGTGGTGACGGTGGTCAAAAACACCGCCAGGGTCTTTCACGGCACCTACGGCACCTGCCACGTGGTGGCACCCCGTATGCCGGATTATACCGATACCGACCCTTTCCCCATCTACCGGGTCAATTCCATCCCCGTGCCCAAGCGGCACCCCTATCGGCTGGGTCTGCCTCAGCTGGATGCCGGGTACCAGCGGTTCATCCGTGAGCTCCCTTTGGATGTGGTCCATTCCCACTCCCCCTTTGGCTGCGGCCATGCCGCACTGAAGAATGCAAAAAAGCGGGGCATCCCCATTGTGGCCACCTTCCACAGCAAGTTTTACGATGATTTTTTAGAGGCCACCGGCAGCGAAAGGCTGGCGAACATCGGGCTCAATTACGTCATCAAATACTTTAACAGTGTGGATTATGTGTGGAGCGTCAATGCCGCCACCGCCAACACCTTACGGGATTACGGCTTTAAAGGGGAGATCACCGTGGTGCCCAACGGCACTGAGGTGGGCATCCCTACGGATATGGCAGAGCGCAATCAGCGCATCCGCCAGGAGCTTCATTTGGGCGATGTGCCCGTCTTCCTCTTTGTGGGGCAGATGATCTGGCAGAAGAATCTGCGCCTCATCTGCGAAAGCCTGGCGGAATTCAAGCGCATGGGCCACGATTTTAAAATGATCTTCGTGGGCACCGGCGTCGCACTGGATGAACTGAAGGCCCTTGCAAAAGAACTGGGCATCGGCGAAAACACCATCTTTACCGGTGTGGTTTTGGACCGGGATTATTTAAAGAGCATCTTCGTCACGGCGGATCTCTTCCTCTTCCCCTCGGTGTACGATAACGCCCCCCTGGTGGTACGGGAAGCGGCAGCGGTATGCACCCCCTCCCTTTTGATCGAGGGGAGCAACAGCGCCGAAGGCATGGTGAACGATGGCGACGGCTTCTTGTGCCGGGAAACCGCCAAGGACATCGCCGCCACCTTAAGCCGCGTCGCATTCGATAAACCCCTTTTGGAGCGGGTGGGCCGCAAAGCCAGCGAGACGCTGCCGCTGAGCTGGGAAACGGTGGTCAAGCAGGTGAACGAAAACTATCTTGACATCGTAAAGGATTATAAAAACCGCAAATAAAAACATCCCCCATGGCGTTCCGTGGGGGTGTTTTTTATGGGCAGACCTACCCTGTAAAAGAAAAAAGCCGCTCATGGAGCGGCTTTTGTTTGCGTTGTTTACAGAAGAGCAGCAGCCTCAGCGTCAGCAACGACGATGACGTTGGCATGGTTCTGCAAAATGCTGCCGGGAACCTCCTCGGTGACGGGGCCGTCCACGATGGCCTTGAGGGTAGCAGCCTTTTTGGCACCGCGAACCATCAAAAGGATGGTCTTGCTTTCCATGATGGTTTTCAGACCCATGGTGATGGCCTTGCGGGGCATCTGGGAGGGATCCTCAAAGTTGGGGCTGTTGGCATCGATGGTGCTCTGGGTCAATTCCACAATGTGGGTCACGCTGTCAAAAGCGGTGCCGGGCTCGTTAAAGCCGATGTGGCCGTTCATGCCGATGCCCAGGATGGCGAAATCAGCATAGCCTTCAGCGGCCAGGGCAGCTTCGTAATCCACGCATTCCTGTTCCATATCCTCGGCAACGCCGCTGGGCAGGTGCAGGTTTGCTTTGTCGGCATCGATGTGGTTAAAGAGGCGGCTGTCCATGTAATAACGGTAGCTGTTCACATCGTCGCCGGGCAGGCCAACGTATTCATCCAGGTTGTAGGATTTCAGGCCCTTGAAGGATACTTTGCCTTCCTTGTTGCGCTTGACCAGTTCATCATAAACGGGCTCGGGGGTGGAACCGGTAGCCAGGATCATGGTCAGTTCGGGCTTGGCTTCCACAGCTTTGCAAATCTCGTCTGCAACGGCCTCGGTCCATTTTTCCAGGTTTTCGCATACGATTTTCTTCATCATGGTTATACACTCCAATAAATTTTTGGACTTTTGAAGTTATGGTTGTCCTATGTACAACAATACCACATCCCACGGGCAGAAACAATCCCCCAGCTAATGTTTACACCGTTCGGTTCACTGTTGCATTCACACAAAAAACAATAAAAAGAGCCCCCACAAGGAGGCTCTTTTTTAACATTGTCTTATTTGATGAGCATGCTCTCATCGATGCGGCCGATGATGCCTTCGGCAGCTTCTTTATCCATATACCATACGCAGTTGGGGTGCAGCTGGAGGATGGAAGCGGGAACGGCTTCGGTCACAGGGCCCAGGATGGCGTTGGCAACGGCTTCAGCCTTATGGCTGCCAACGGTGATGGGCAGAGTCTTTTTGCCCTGCATGAAGCTGCGCAGACCCATGGTGATGCCATAGAAGGGGCCGTATTTGGCAGGATCCATATCGGGGAAGCGGATGTTTACGTTCCGGGTGATGGTGGGGGAAACGGGGGTCACATGGGTCCAGGTGCCGAAGGGAGTGCCGGGGAGGCAGAAGCCCAGGTGAGCATCGGGGCCGACGCCCAGCATCTGCAGATCGATGCCGCCAACTTCGCGGATCTCGGCTTCGTACTTGTCGCACTCGGCCTGCTTGTCTTCAGCAGCGCCATCGGGCAAGTGACCGGTCAGGCCCAGGGTGTTCCACAATGCGAGCATGCGGGGGGTCATGCTGGGTTTTACGCCAACATAGCCATCGGGCTGGACGTATTCGTCAGCATTGAAGGTATGTACATTGGTGCAATCGAAGGGGTTCTTCTTGTAGATGTCCACTACGATGTCATGTACGGGCTCGGTGGTGGTGCCGGTGCAAACGCCGATGGCGGCGCCGGGTACGTTGGCAGCATACTTGATGAATTCCCAAGCGCTGGCTACCAGTACTTCTTCTCTGGAGTCAAAAATTCTGACTTTCATTGTAATGTTCCTCCTATATGTAGTTTAATTGGAGACTTATTTGATGCGTACGCCGTCGGGGGTGATGCGGCCGATGATGCCCTCGGCAGCTTCCTTATCCAGCAGCCAGGTGCAGTCGGGGTGCAGCTGCAAAATGGATGCGGGCACATCCTCGGTCACAGGGCCCAAAATGGCGTTGGCAGCGGCCTCAGCCTTGTGGCTGCCGCTTACGATGGGCATGGTCATTTTGCCCATCATGAAGGTCTTAAGGCCCATGGTGATGCCGTAGAAGGGGCCCCATTTGGGGTCTACGCCCTCATCACGGATGATGCCTTCGGTAATGGTGGGAGATACCGCCACTACATGGGTCTCACTCTTGAAGGGGGTGCCGGGCAGGCAGAAGCCAAGGTGTGCATCGGGGCCGACGCCCAGCATCTGCAGGCCAACCTTCAGTTCACGAACGCGCTTTTCATAACGGGCAGCTTCAGCATCCCAATCGTCGGGGTTGCAGTTGGGCATGTTGGCCCGATCGCCTTCGATGCCAAGGGCATCCCACAGGCTCTTCTGCATCCGGGGGCGCATCCACACATTGCCTTTGTCATAGCCTTTGGGTACCAGGTACTCGTCCGCATTGACGGTGCTGATGCCGCTGGCATCAAAGGGGTTTTTGCGGTAGATCTCCGAGATCATCTCATGGATGGGCTCGGTTGTGGTACCGGTGCAGCAGCCGATGGTGCATACGGGGTGTGCCAGGGCGTATTTGATGAACGCCATTGCGCCGGCATTGAGGCACTCTTCGCGGGACTCAAAAATCCTGATCTTCATGGGTGGTCCTCCTACATTATAGTGTTTGATTTGGCATTGCGCCGAAAGGTATGTTTATTTGATGCGTACGCCATCCGCCGTAATGCGGCCGATGATGCCCTCAGCAGCGTCACGATCCAGATACCAGGTGCAGTTGGGGTGCAGCTGCAAAATGGATGCTGGGACGGCCTCGGTCACCGGGCCCAGGATGGCGTTCATGGCAGCCTCTGCCTTATGGCTGCCGCTTACGATGGGCAGCACAGCTTTGCCCATCATAAAGGTCTTTAATCCCATGGTGATGCCGTAAAAGGGCCCCCATTTGGGGTCTACGCCCATATCCTCCACCAGTTCCCTTGTAAGCTCTTCCGAAAGAGCGGTCACATGGCTGACGCTTTGGAAGGGGGTGCCGGGCAGGCAGAAGCCAAGGTGGGCATCCTTGCCCACGCCAAGCATCTGTAAGCCTACCTGCAGCTCCATGACCCGCTTTTCATAGCGCACTGCCGCAGCTTCCCAATCGGCGGGGTTGCAGTCGGGCATGTTGGCCCGCTCCCCTTCTATGCCAAGGGCATCCCACAGCACCTTCTGCATATCGCAGCGCATGTTGAGGGGCTCCTTGTCATAGCCTTTGGGGGTCAAATACTCGTCCGCGTTGACGGTATTCAATCGGCTGGCGTCAAAGGGATTCTTTTTATAAATCTCGGATACCATCTCATAGATGGGCTCCGTGGTGGTGCCGGTGCAGCAGCCGATGGTGCCGGCGGGATTCGCCAAAGCGTATTTGATAAAGGCCATGGCTCCGGCGTTTAAACATTCCTCACGGGAATCAAAGATCCTGATCTTCATAAAGCACTCCTGATTATTTAATGATCATGCTTTCGTCGATGCGGCCAAGGATGCCCTCGGCAGCGGCTTTATCCATATACCATACGCAGTTGGGGTGCAGCTGCAGCACGCTGGCGGGCACGGCCTCGGTCACGGGGCCCAAAATGGCGTTCTGCACAGCCTCAGCCTTGTGGCTGCCCACGGTAACGGGCATGATCTGCCGGCCCTTCATAAAGGTGCTGATGCCCATGGTGATGCCGTAGAAGGGGCCCCATTTGGGGTCGATCTTGCGGCTGCCGCCCACGATGGAATCTTCCGTCAGCTCTTTGCTGATCTGCTCCACATGGCTCTTCAGGCCAAAGGGGGTGCCGGGCAGGCAGAAGCCAAGGTGTGCATCGGGGCCGATGCCTAAGATCTGCAGGCCGATGCCGCCGATATCGCGGATGGTCTTTTCGTACTTGTCGGCTTCGGCTTCCCAATCAGCGGGGTTGCAGTCGGGCATATGGCCGTGGTTTTCATCGATGCCCAGTACGCTCCACAGGTTTTTGTACATGCCGGGGCGCATGGTGATGTCAATGCCGTCATAATCGGGGTGTTTGGGGGTCAAAAACTCGTCTGCGTTTACGGTGTGGATGCCGCTGGCATCAAAGGGGTTCTTTTTGTAGATGTCAGCAATCATGCCATGGATGGGCTCAGTGGTGCTGCCGGTGCAAAGGCCAACGGCGCCGTTGGGCTCACGAAGCATGTAGGCAATGGCCTGCATGGCCACTGCGCTGCGGCATTCATCTGCGGATTCAAACAAACGGATCTTCATCGTACTCAACCAGCCTTTCTAAAATCTTTATGGTTTATGGTGTTCCATACACTTGCATTTATTTAATGAGCATGCTCTCGTCTACCCGGCCGATGATGCCTTCTGCAGCCAGCTTATCCATATACCACACGCAGTTGGGGTGCAGCTGCAGTACGCTGGCGGGCACTTCTTCCGTTACAGGGCCCAGGATGGATTTTTCAACAGCTTCCGCTTTGCTGGTGCCAACGGTGATGGGCAGGGTCTTCTTGCCCTTCATAAAGCTCTTGATTCCCATGGTGATGCCGCAGTAGGGGCCCCATTCGCGGGGGAAGCCGTACTTGGTGTAGATGAGTTCCACCGTGGGTTCGGGGATGGCGCGCACATGGGTCAGGCTGCCAAAGGGGGTGCCTGCGGTGCAGAAGCCAAGGTGTGCATCGGGGCCAACGCCCAGCATCTGCAGGCCAACGCCGCCCAAAGCATCGATGCGTTTTTCAAAATCGATGGCAGCCTGTTCCGCCTTAGAGCGTACGCTCTGGGCAATGAGGCTGTGCTCTTCATCGATGCCAAGGGCATCGAACAATTCGCGCTTCATGGTAACACGCATGGTAAGGGGGCGGTCAGCCTCATCGGGGGTGACCCACTCGTCTGCGTTTACGGTGTAAAGGTTGCTGGTATCAAAGGGGTTTTTGCGGTACATATCGGAAACCAGCTCATGGATGGGGCCGGTGGTGCTGCCGGTGCAGCAGCCGATGACGGGTTTGGGATCATTTAAAGCATAGCGCATGAATTCCCATGCACCTGCCACCAAACATTCTTCTCTGGATTCAAAAATGCGAATTTTCATCGGTTACCTCCATTGGGCAATCAGCCCCTGTTAATGGCATCATTATACTATGGATGAAGGGGTAAAATCCACCGCTTTGCCGGAAAAGATGGCGGGAATGCCTTTCTTTTCTTGCCCTCATGGTCTTGTTGGCCCATAAATATGGTATACTGTGCTAAATTGATCCTTTAGGAGGCTGTGATGAAAAAGTTAGCGTATCAGGAAACGGCCAATGCCGTATTGGATGCCATGCTCAAAGGCGGCGTGTTTTTAACGGCCGGCAATATGGAAGATGCCAACACCATGACCATCGGCTGGGGTGCTGTGGAAGTCATGTGGGGCAAAGGAGTCTTTTTGGCGGTGGTACGCCCCCAGCGGCACACCTATTCCCTGCTAAACAAGTACGATACCTTCACCGTCAGCGTGCCCACTGCCGATCCTTTAAAGAAGGAGCTGGCCATCTGCGGCAGCAAATCCGGGCGGGATCTTGATAAATGGGAGGCCGCAGGCTTAACCAAAGCCCCCGGGCAAGAGGTGGATACCCCCATCGTAAAGGAATGCGGGCTCCATTTTGAATGCCGCATCCTGGCAAAGCAGACTTTCGAACCCGTCCTCATGGATGGCGAAGTGAAGGACCGCTGGTATGCCGCCCATGATTACCACACCAAGTTCTACGGCGAGATCATCGCCTGCTATTCCACCGATGAATAAGGAGGTACTCATGAATAACCCCTTTATCGAAACGATGCTCAGCCGCCGCAGCGTCAAATCCTTTACCGATGCCCTCATCAGTGAAGAGGATCTGAATACCATCCTCACCTGCGGCCAGTACGCCCCCACGGGCACCGGGCAGCAAAACTACCGTTTGGTGGCCATCCGGGATCGTGCCGTCATCGATGAGATGATCGCCATCCACAACACCGTTTCTTCTAAGCCCGGTGATCCCTTTTACGGCGCCCCCACCGTTGTGGTGGTCTTTGAGACCGATGCTTCCGCCACCCCGGTGCAAAACGCCAGCTGCATCATCGACCACATGCTCCTGGCCGCACACGGGCTTAACATCGGCGGCTGCTGGATCAACGGCGTAGTGGGCATCTTTCAAACGGAAGCGGGCAAGGCCCTGCAAAAGCGCCTTGGCGTAAGTGAAGAATACTTTGCTGTGGGCTCCGCTGCGTTAGGCGAAAGCGCCGCCCCCAAGCGCACCCCCAATGAAAGGGAAAACACCATCATCCGCATTGGCTGATCAGTTTAAAACAGGGCATTTCACATGCCCTGTTTTTTTATTGAAAAAAGTTTCAATTATTTTGATTTACCCCCTGTTCAAACGGGTAAAAGTGCGGTATACTGGCGTAGCAATATGATATCACACTAAAGTGTTAAAACAAGTAAAGGAGCATCCCCATGAAAAAACTTGCGAAATTTTCTTCTCTCATCCTGGCTCTTATGATGGTCATGGCCTTTATGGTAGGCTGCGGCGGCGAAGAAGCAGCCAAAACCTATGTAGTGTTGGAAGATTCTCTGGATGCCGAGCAGTACGGCATTGGCTTCCGCAATGGCGACATCGCCCTGGGTCTGGAAGTTCAGAAGCAGCTTGACGCCATGATCGCCGACGGCACCGCCGCCGAGATCAGCGAAAAATGGTTCGGCGAAGACATCCTTTTAAAGGATCAGGCCTTCATCGAAGAATCCGTCGCCCCCGGCGGGGATGATTCTTTGCAGAAGATCAAAGACAAAGGCACCCTGGTGTTAGGTTTGGACGATAGCTTCCCCCCCATGGGCTACCGTGATGACAACGACGAGATCGTCGGCTTTGACATCGACCTTGCAAAAGAAGTTGCCAAGCGCATGGAAGTGGAACTGGTGCTTCAGCCCATCGATTGGGATGCCAAGGAAATGGAACTTTCTACCGGCCGCATCGATATGATCTGGAACGGCATGAGCATTGACCCCGGCCGCATCGAGGCCATGTACTTCACCAAGCCCTATGTAGCAAACCGTCAGGTGGTCATCGTGGCGGAAGACAGCGGCATTAAATCCGTTAGCGACCTCGAAGGCAAAAAGGTAGGCCTCCAGAAGGGCTCCACCGCATTGAGCGCCCTTCAGAAGAACCCCGTTTCCGAAAAAGTTGCCGAGATCGTAGAGCTTGCCGATAACGTCACCGTGTTTATGGATCTCAAAGCAGGCCGCGTAGAAGCCTTTGTGGTGGACGAAGTCGTGGGCCGCTACATCATCAGCACCGATGGCAAATAAGCCACTTTCGTAAACAGAGTACATACACAAGGGTAGGGTTTGCGGCATGCCGCAAACCCTACTTTTAAAGGAGTAGACAAATGAGTCCCGAGTATCTCGGCCAACTGGCCTCTTCCCTTTCGGGTGGATTACAGTACACCGTAGGTTTGTTCTTCATCACCATCATCCTTTCCATGCCCCTGGGGCTGATGTTCACCTTTTTGCGCATCAGCAAAAACAGGGTGATCCGGGGCATTACGGGGGGCTATGTATGGCTGATGCGGGGCACCCCCCTGTTATTGCAGCTGTTCTTCTTTTGCTATGGCATCACCGCCATCCCCGGCATCGGCCGCTACCTTGTGATGGGGCGGTTTGAATCCGCCTGCGTGGCCTTTGTGCTAAACTACGCAGCCTATTTTTGTGAGATCTTCCGGGGCGGCATTTTAAGTGTGGATCAAGGCCAGTACGAGGCCGCCAAAGTCCTGGGCTTTTCCAAATGGAAGACCACGCGGCTCATCGTCATCCCACAGATGCTCAAAGTCTCTCTGCCCGCCATCAGCAACGAGGCCATCACCTTGGTGAAGGATACCGCCCTCATCACCGCCATCGGCGTAACGGAGGTGCTGTATTTTGCAAAGGCTGCCGTCAACCGGGATGTCAACGCCATGGCTTATTTGGTAGCAGCGGCGTTCTACCTCATCATGACATACGGCCTTACGGTACTCTTCCGCTGGCTGGAAAAGAAGTATCACTACTAAGGGGGTGGCAGTATGGAAGAAATGATCCGCGTTGAAAACTTAAAGAAATCCTTCGGACAGGATGAAGTGTTAAAAAGCATCAGCTTTACGGTAGAAAAGGGCGAGACCGTGGCCGTCATCGGCACCTCCGGCGCAGGCAAAAGCACCATGCTCCGCTGCCTCATCGGGCTGGAACAGGCCAACGGCGGTACCATTACGGTGCAGGGAGAATCCTTCTTAAAAGATGGCAGCTATGTGGCAGAGGCAGAACAGCGGCGCATCTGCTCTAAAATGGGTATGGTGTTCCAAAACTTCAACCTCTTCCCCCACATCAGCGTTATGGATAACCTCATCTACGCCCCCGTCCACGTCCGTAAGGAGGATAAAAAGACCGCCATGGAGCGCGCCATGGAACACCTGAAGATGGTTGGCCTTGTGGGCAAAGAATCCGCCTACCCCGGCCAGCTGAGCGGCGGGCAAAAGCAGCGCGTGGCCATCGCCCGTGCCCTGATGATGGACCCGGATGTGCTTTTGTTTGATGAACCTACATCCTCTTTGGATCCTCAGCTCACCGCCGAGGTACTCGCCGTTATGCGGGATCTTGCGCAAAAAAAGATGACCATGGTGGTGGTCACCCATGAGATGGGCTTTGCCCGGGAAGCTGCCGATAAAGTCTTGTTTATGGGCGGCGGCCACATTTTAGAAGAAGGCGCCCCTTATGATATCTTCCACAACCCCAAGGATGCCCGGGTCAAAGAGTTCATCCAATCCATCCTGTAACCATTTGCTTTTTATGCCCCCGCCACCTTGCGGGGGCCTTTCATTTGGTGCATCCCATCCCCCGCCTTGCCAGTATCCGCCAATGCTGATATACTTTTTCTATCCCAACTTTAAGGAGGCCCCATGGCTGTTTTACCCATATTAACGGTACCCAATCCCCTCTTGCGCAAAAAGTGCAAAGAGGTCACGGTGGTGGATGATGCCATCCGCAGCCACCTGCAGGATTTAGAAGATACCCTTTTAGCCACCGATAACGGCGCCGCCATCGCTGCGCCCCAGGTGGGCATCTTGTTAAAACTCATCGTCATCAAACTGCCCGATGGCGGCATTTTAAAGCTCGTCAACCCCCGCATCACCCACCGCGAAGGCAAGCAGGAGGTGGTGGAAGGCTGCCTGAGCCTGCCCGGCAAATTCGGCTACCTCGTCCGTCCCACTTTAGTGCGGGTGGAAGCCTTAAAGGAAAACGGCGAAAAGACCGTCATCAACGGCACGGGCTTTATGGCAAAGTGCCTCTGCCATGAGATCGACCATTTAAGCGGCATTGTGTTTTCCGACCGGGTCACCCAATGGCTCCCCGATGAGGAGGTTT
>SVGV01000021.1 GCA_015056185.1 Clostridiales bacterium
AACGAATACGACGACCGCTATGTGGTGGAAAGCCAGGGCCGTGTGCAGTACGCCATGGGCCCCCATGCGGAATACACCTGCACCCCCGAGTTTTTGGCCTACTGCGCCAAATACGCAAAAGAGCGGGGCTGGCGCCTGCACATCCACTGCAGCGAAACGGCAAAGGAACATGCAGAGTGCATCGAACGCCACGGTAAGACCCCTGTGGCCCTGTTTGAAAGCCTGGGTATGCTGGATGTCCCCGCCCTGTTTGCCCACTGCGTGTATATCACCGAAGAGGATATGGAGATCCTTGCCCGCCACGGCGCGGCCGTGTGCCATTGCCCCGAAAGCAACTTAAAGCTGGGCAGCGGCATTGCCCCCGTGGTAAAGATGCGTGAAAAGGGCGTCCTGGTGGGCATCGGCACCGATGGCGCCGCCAGCAATAACGATCTGGATATGCTCAGCGAATGCCGCACTGCTGCCCTTTTGCAGAAGGGCGCTAACCGGGATGCCGCTGCCATCACCGCTTTTGAAGCTTTAAAGATGGCCACGGTGGACGGCCGTAAGGCCCTGGGCGTGGAAGGCGGTCCCATTTTAGAAGGGGAGGTCGCAGACCTCATCCTGCTGGATGTACAAAAAGCCCATCTCACCCCCTTTGGTGATGATCCCTATGCAGCGGTGCTGTACGGTGCGAAATCTTCCGATGTGGTGCTTACCATGGTGGACGGCAATGTTTTGTACCGGGATGGCGAATGGAAGACCCTTTGCATGGAAACAATAGCCCAAGAAGTAAAACGGGTACGGGAGGGCCTGCTTTCCCGCTGACCCGGAAAGGGCTGTGGATGAAGCATCGGTTTTCTGTTTGGATCCTGTTATGTTTGCTGCTCCTTAACGGCTGCAGCGAAAACTGGGATGAATTTGGAATGGAATATACGGGCGGTCATGCCCAAAACGGCGGAGATCTTGCACAGCTCCGCCGCATCTCTCAGGACGGGGTGGAAACCATCACCCTGTCCTTTGCTTACTCTGAACCATTACCCCAATACCGCATTGGGTTTACAGAGGCTCCCCATCGGATGGTGGTAAGCCTGGGCGGCGCATCGGCTTCTGCCTTTACCGGCAGCAGCATATTGAACGATGCCTTTTTGCTGGCGGGGGAGGAAAACACGGTTTATGTGCACATTGGCCCCGCAAGTGGGGTAGAGGTGACGGAGCGGGGCAGTGACGTCATCATCCGTTTAAAGAAAAAAGATGGGGGAAGGGCGGCCTATTACCGCTATGCGCAGGGGGAACCGGCGGCGGACCTCACCCCAACCCTTTGTGATGATGGAAAACACATCGGCTACCTTTCCCGTCCTTATGCAGATGAAGCCGATGCATCCGCGGCGGCCACTGCGGGGGAATACATCATTACGCTGCAGCCCGGGCAGCTGCCGGAATACATCCAATCGGAGGAAGAAGCCCATATGGCTGAGGTGATGTCAGCCCTTGGCGGCCTAAATACCAATGCCTTTGCCGTCGGCCGCCGCTTTTTGTGCAGCTGGCAGGATGGCGACACGGTGCTTATGGTGGAGGAGGGCAGCAGCAAACTGCTGCTCAGCACAAAGGGAACGGAGCGGCAGCTTAAGGTGGAACCCGATTTTGCCCTTGGTATCACCGCTGCCCAGTCTACGCAAAAAGGGGATGGGCTGCTGCTGTTAACAGGGGGCGGAGAACTGAGCACCCTTTACCGGTATGACCTGAAGAACGATTCCCTTAAAAACCTTTCTGCCCTTGGTATGGGGCAAAATGTGCTGTGCACCGCAGTGGGGGAATCTGCCGTGTATGCCTATGGCGGGGGCGGCATTTACAGCTGCGATGAAGCAGGCAATGTGGTTAAACTCACCCAAACCACGGTGGATCTGCCGTCCCTTGGGTATTGCCAGGGCAGCGTGTATTTTTGTGATCTGGATGGGGGAGAAGAGTACACCTTCTACCGCTTAAAAGAGGATGGCACCAGAATGTCCCTGGGCTTTGCCGATGGGTTTACCCTGGGTAAAACCGGCCAGGCGGCCCTTTTACGTCGTAGGATGCTGAAAGAAACCCTGCCATGTTTAACGGTGCTGGATGTAAACACCGGCAGCGAGACAACCCTTGTGGAAAAGGGCATCGTAAAAGAAACCGTGTGGACGCAAGACGGCAGCACCCTTTACTACACCCTTACAGATGCCGATGAGAACAGCATCTTATACCGCTACGTTGCTGCCACCGGTGGCATCGAAAAACTGGGCGGCATCGGCAAGGGGAGCATCGCGCCCATGGGGGATGGGCTGTGCATCAGCCAAACCATTGGGGGCAAGACGGTGCTTTACCGGTACCACAGCAAATAAAAAAAGAGCGGTGGATCCGCTCTTTTTATTTACCGTAATCCCGCTGCTTTTTGCACGTTTGCGTCATGCTCCACATCCTTGAGGCCAAGGGCGTTGGAGGAACTGCCGCTGAAATACAAGCAGGTGTGTCCGTTCATTTTGCCGCCGTTGCCCTCCCCATGGGGCATACCGTAAAGAGAGGCGGCGTAAAGATCCTCGCTGTATTCAATGAGCACCGGCCGCTTGTTGGTGCTGACCATGCCGGAGAAGATCTTTAAATAGTTGTGGTAGCTGGTGTTGTCGGTGGTGCACACATCCATGTGCCCTTTGCCCCCCAGACGGGTCATGGTAAAGGTGATGGAGGTGTTCAGGTCGATCACCTGAAAACTGTCACCCACGGCGATGAGCCTGTCCATATCCTCCCAGGGGAGCAATGCCCCAACGGAACCGTAGATGTTGACCTCAGGCGGGGTGCCGCCCCCTTCCGGCGGGACGTTTTTGCGTTTCGCCAGGGAGGAAAACAGGTAATCCATGGTTTCTTCCCCCACCACACCGGCGCCATCTGCCATGATGCTCTGGTTGTTCTGAAAGGCGATGACGGCAGCCTTGGTCAACGACATAAAATACCCCGTGGGACGGTAGTATAAATACCCCAGATCCTTCAGCCGCTGCTGGATGCGCAGCGTGCGTTCCCCCCGGGCGCCGGATGCCGTGGTGGGATCCTCCGGGTATACATGGCTTAGATCCACTTCCGGTTCCGCTGTGCCCTCTTCCGCAAATGCGGCAAAGGCAGGCAGCAGAATGAGCAGCAGGGTAAGGATGCAGCAGATGAGTTTTTTTGCGTTCAATGAAATCACCCCGATCAGGTGGTTTTGTGTCAGTGTAGCAAAAAAAACTGCATACGGCAAGGTTGCGGCCAATGAAAAGAAGGTGTAAACTACCATAGAGGTGAGGTTATGGTTTGCGGATGCGAAAAATGCGGCACCCTGATGGTGCAGGAACAAAAGGGGATCCAATGCCGCTGCGTTTGCCCGGAATGCGGCAATCATTGTGATATCTGCATTGGGTTTGAACGGCCCCTGACCAAGGCAGAATTAAGCAGAATGGTACACCTGTTGGATCCTGTGGAAAATGAAGAGGAATAAGCCCCGAAAGGGGCTTTTTTACTTGGTTTTTATGGCGGTAAAAGTCCCATTTGGTGTATAATGCAGCCATGGAAGAGAATGCAAACAAAAAGCAAAAAAAGCAGCGGAAACCCCAAAGTGCCATGGACCGAGCCTTGGGGTATTTGGGCTACCGTATGCGGACGGAAAAAGAAATGACGGATTACCTTACGGCGAAGCAATACCCCGAAGAGGAGATCGCCGAAGTCATGGCCCGCCTGGTGGATTACGGCTATATTGACGATGCTGCTTTTTGTAAAGAATATCTGCGTACCAAGCTGGATCGCGGTGCTGTGGGCAGGCGGAAGATCCGCTATGACCTCAGCCAAAAAGGCATAACTGGTGAGATCATCGAGGCGGCACTGATGGAATACGATGCCGAGGGGGAAACCGAAAACTGCATCGCCCTTGTGCAAAAGCTCAGCCAGACCCGCGGGACGGATCAAAAGGCAAAGGCATCCATCCAGCGGACGCTACTTTCCAAGGGATTTTCTTATGATACCATCCGTACGGCCATGGCCCGGTTAAAAGAGGAGGATTGGGAATGATGCGCGCAAAGATCATCCGGCTGCTGATGCAAAACCCAAGTGAGTTTGTATCCGGCCAGGAGATGGCAGACCAGCTTTCCATCTCCCGCGCAGCGGTGAATAAGCACATCGATAAACTGCGCCAAATGGGGTGCGATATTCTGTGCAAACCCAATGCGGGCTATCGTTTAAACGGCCTGTGCGACCTCCTTTTGCCGGAACTGGTGGAGGTCTACCGGTTTTCTCCCCAGGAGGCGCCCTATGAGATCGTCCATTTTGATTCCCTTAGCAGTACCAACCAAAAAGCCAAGGAGCTGGCCTTAAAAGGGGCAGAGCACGGCACTGTGGTGGTGTGTGAAGAACAAACCGAGGGCAGGGGCCGCCAGGGCCGCCAATGGCTTAGCAAGCGGGGGGAAGGGATCTATTGCTCCATCATCCTTCGGCCCAGCGTCCCGCCGGAGCAGGTCCATCAGTTTGCCCTGATGGCAGGGGTAGCGGTGGCAAGGGCTATCTCCGCTTTGGGAATGTTGGGAAACGTGGGGCTCAAATGGCCCAACGATGTCCTCTGCGGCAGCAGAAAGATCAGCGGTATTTTGTGTGAGATGAGTGCCGACCCGGATGGGGTGGAATACCTTGTACTGGGCATCGGCATCAATGTAAAACAGCAGGAGTTCCCCAGGGAGCTTTGGGGCATCGCCACCAGCATGGCTATGGAAACGGGCCGCAGCTGTGTGCGCCCCCAGCTATTGGCCATGATTCTCACGGAGTTCTTTGATCTCTACCAGGAGGCCATGGTGAAAGTCAGCTTTGAGCCCATGCTGCGGGAATACGTGGATTGGAGCGTCTGCGTGGGCAAACAGGTGACGGTATCCTCCCACCGCAGCCGCATCAGCGGCAGGTGCCTGGGCTTCGGCCCCGATGGCGCGCTGGTCCTGCGGGATCAGGAGGGTAAGATGCATTCCGTGCTGGCGGGGGACGTCAGCGTCAGAGGAGATGGTATGTATGTTTAACGGTGCGATCACCGATGTAGCAGGTATTTTGGTAGGCCACAGCACCAATTCAGCAGCAAAAACGGGCTGTACCGCTATTTTAGCCCCCGATGGAGCCGTAGGCGGCGTGGATGTACGGGGCGGCGCCCCCGGCACCCGGGAAAGCGACGCCTTTGCAGAAGGGGCCATGGTGCCTTTGGTACACGCCGTGACTCTATGCGGCGGCAGCGCCTTTGGCCTTGCAGCGGCCCAGGGCGTGATGGATTATTTAGAAGAGCAGGGCATCGGGTTTGATGTTGGCGTCGCAAAAGTCCCCCTGGTTGGCGCCGCTGTGATCTTTGACCTTGGGGTGGGGGATGCAAAAGTGCGCCCCACCGCAGCAGATGGCTATGCGGCCGCCGCCGCTGCCTGTAAGGATGACCGATCCATGGGCTTGGTGGGTGCTGGCACCGGCGCCACCGTAGGCAAGCTGTTTGGCCCCGCCATGGCAGAGGCAGGCGGCCTCGGCACCGCATCCATGAAGGTGGGCAAGGCCACCGTTGGGTGCATCGTTGCCGTCAACGCCTGCGGCAACATTCATGACCACACCACGGGCAGCATCATTGCGGGCTCTTACAATGCCTCTTTGGGTGTGCGCCACAGCGTGACGGATCTCCTTGCTTTTGCGGGGGAATCCGGAAAAAACACCACCATTTGCTGCATCGCTACCGATGCAAAGCTCAATAAGCATGAGGCCCATCGTTTGGCTATGCTGGCCCATGATGGCTATGCCATGGCCATCCGCCCCGTCCATATGCTCAACGATGGAGATACCGCTTTTTCCCTTTGTACCGGCAAAGTGGAGGAGGATGCAAACCTGATTTTTGCCGCCGCAGCCGAGGTAACGGCACGGGCCATTTGCAACGCCATCTACGCAGGGGGAGCAAAATGATCCCCATCTATACTTCGGCCGATATCAAGGCCATGGATGCGGCGGAGATCGCCCAATATAACAACGAACTTCAGCTCATCAAAACCGCAGGTGATAAGGTGGCGGATGCCATCTGCCGTGAGCACAAAACAGGCAGGGTGCTGGTTTTTTGCGGCAGCGGCAACAACGGCGGTGATGGTGTTGCAGCCGCCTGCAGCCTTTATAAAAGGGGTTTTGAGGTGACAGCTTATGCGGTCATCATGGGTAAAAGCCCCGCCCTTAGGGCCCTTTATGAAGAATATAAAACCCTCACCGGGCAGGGTGTTTTGCCCTTCCCCGAGGATGTTTCTGCCATCCCCCATGCCGATATCCTGGTGGATGCCCTCCTTGGTACGGGCGCCCGCTTTGGTTTAGCGGGGGAATACCTGCGCTGTGCCCGGTACATCGCCGGTGTAAGCAGCGCCCGCGTGTTTGCGGTGGATGTGCCCACCGGTGTGGATGCCGATACGGGCAGGTGTGACCCCTTTGCGGTGCGTGCCCATCATACGGTGTGCTTAAGCGGTGTAAAGCCCGGCGTGGTCTTGTACCCCGGTGCGGAATATGCCGGCACTGTGGAATACCACCGTGTGCTGCAAAACCCCTATTTGGCGCCCCGCAAACGGTATTTATTTACTGAGGATGATGTGGCAAGCCTCAAACGCAGCCGCAATACCCATAAGGGCACTTATGGGCGCTTGGGGATCATCGGTGGCTCCATGGAGATGCCCGGTTCTGCCCTGCTTACCGCAGAGGCCGCCGTGCGCAGTGGTGCGGGCATCGTTACACTGGGTACCGATGCCGATACCGCAAAGGTCTACGCCATGCGCGTGCGGGAGACCCTTGTGGCATCGGTAATGGATGCCCCGTCTTTTCAAACTTTTATTGATGGCAAAACTGCCCTGGCCATGGGCCCGGGGCTTGGCCGGGGGGAACGGGTGAAAGAATTATTAAAGCTGGCCCTCTCCTGCGGCCTGCCCACCGTGGTGGATGCCGATGGCCTTAATGGGCTTTCGGAACTGGGGCCGGATGTGTGCAAACAGGCATCCGCACCCGTTGTGCTGACGCCCCACCCTAAAGAACTGAGCCGGTTACTGGGCATCCCCCTTTGCGATGTGCTTACGGACCCCATCGCTATGGCAGAAACGGCGGCAAAACGCTATGACTGCACCGTGCTGTTAAAGGGCGCGGTCACGGTGGTGGCGGCAGAAGATGCCACCTGGCTTTGCAATCGCGGGTGCGCCGGTATGGCCAAAGGCGGCAGCGGCGATGTGCTAACGGGGGTACTGGGTGCCTTTTTAGCCCAGGGGTTTCAAGCAGGCTATGCAGCTGCGGCTGCCGCCCATCTGTGCGGCATCGCGGGGGAATACGCCATGGCAAAGTACGGCAGCACCGCTATGACGCCCTACAACACGGTGGAGATGCTGTATAGAGCCTATTTGCCCCATGAGGCATGACCTGCGGGGTTATCAAACAGTACGCAACGTGCTATAATAATCTGATGCAAAGCATTCAGTAGTAAGGAGAGTACCAATCGTGGGAAAAGGTTTGGAATTTGCTAAAAAGTTTGGTCTGATCACCGCAGGCGTGCTCATCATGGCGTTTTCCATGAGCATGTTCATGGTGCCCAATAAGATCGCTGCAGGCGGCGTCAGTGGCTTTGCAACGGTATTGCATTATGTAATGTCTTTACCCACCGGTGCCACCATCTTTGTCATCAACCTGCCGCTGTTTTTAATGGCCATCCGCAGGTTTGGCAAAACCTTCGCACTGATCACCCTTTATGCATCCTTTTTGACTTCCATCGCAGTGGATTACATCCCCGTACCTGTTTTGACCACGGACCCCATGTTGGCCAGCGTATTCGGCGGTGTGGTCATGGGCGTGGGTCTTGGCATCATTGAACGTAACGGGGGCAACACCGGCGGCACCTATCTGGCCGCAAAGCTGCTGCAGCAGTTTTTGCCCTTTATCTCCGTAGCCTGGGTCATGTTCTTCATCGATTGCCTCGTGGTGCTGCTTTCCGCCCTGTGCTTCAGCTGGGAGCTTGGCATGTTCTCCATGGTGGCGCTGTATGTCAGCACCAAGGTGATGGATATGATCGTGGAAGGTCCCGGCAGTGCCCGCATGGTCTATGTGATCAGCGACCAGGCCGATGCCATTAGCCGCCGCATCATGGATGAAATGGAGCGGGGCGTCACCCACTTAAGCGCTAAGGGTGGCTATACCGGTAACGAAAAAGGCATGATCATGTGCGTGCTGGAAAGCAATAAAGAGCTTACCCGTTTAAAGAGCATTGTAAAAGAAGAAGACCTTCGTGCATTTGTGGTGGTCAACACCGCAAGCGAGGTCATGGGGGAGGGCTTTAAGAGCCATGAATAGAGAGACCCTTCTGAAGGGAATCGAGCTTATAGCGCAGTCCCCTGAGGAAACGGAAACCCTGGGGGAGCAGCTGGCTCCCCTTTTCACAAGTGGTGATAAACTGCTCCTCTATGGGGAACCGGGCGCGGGCAAAACCGCTTTGACCCGGGGCATCTGCCATGGGCTGGGGTTTACGGGCTATGTTACCAGCCCCACCTTTGCCATCGTCAACGAATACGATGGCCCCACAAACGTGTATCATTTTGATCTTTACCGTATCACTCCAGATGACCTCTATGACATCGGAGTGGAGGAATACCTTGCAAAGGCAGGCATCTGCATTTTTGAGTGGCCCGACGGTGCAGAGGATATCTTCACGGGTACCTGCATAGAGATACGTATCGAAAAAACGGGGGAAGCTTTCCGTAAGTTTTCCATCCGGGGTTGGGAGGCAGCACAATGAGGATACTGGCATTGGATACATCCAGCAAAAGCTGCAGCGCAGCCCTGTATGACAGCACCCTTCTGGGTGAGATCACCCTGGATCTCGGCCTGACCCACAGCGAAAAGCTCATGCCCATGGTGGATGCCCTCTTTACCCTAACCGGGGCGGAAAAAAGCTCGGTGGATGCCATTGCCGTAGCGGCGGGGCCCGGCAGCTTTACGGGGCTGCGCATCGGCATGGCCACCGCCCAGGGGTTAAGCCTTGCCCTTGGCGTGCCCATTGCCCCCGTGCCCACTTTATATGCTTTAAAAGAGGGCGGCGCCGGCAAAGCCAAATTGACCTGCCCCATGATGGATGCCCGCCGCGGTGAGGTTTACGCAGCGGTCTACCGGGGGGATGAGGCCGTTTTAGCACCTGGCCCCTATCCGCTCAAAGAAGTGCTCAGATCCATCGGCGATGAAAGCGTCTATGTTTTAGGGGATGGCGCCTACGTTCATAAAGAGGCCATTTTAGAGGCACTGCCCAATGCGGTGATCGCCCCCAAAGAAAGCGGCATGCTCAAAGCCGGTTATATTGCAGCTGCGGCTCTGAAACAAAATTTATTTGTAAGCGATGCCCAGGCCCGGATCGATTACATGCGCCAAAGCCAGGCGGAAAGGCTGCGCAATGGAAGGTGAACTCATCCTCCGGCTTTTGAAGGAAGAGGATCTTTTAGATGCCGTGCGGCTGGAAGAGCTGTGCTTTACCGATCCCTGGAGCTGCGAAAGCCTCAGAAAAGATATTTTGGAAAACCCCAATGCCACCTACCTTGGCGCCTTTTACGATGGCACCATGATCGGTTTTGGGGGCATCTGGGTGGTCATGGAAGAAGCTTTCATCACCACCATCTGCATTGATCCCGCTTTTAGGGGCAACGGTGCAGGCAGCTTTTTACTGGAGGTCCTCATGGATACCGCCCGCTCCTTAGGGGCAGAGGATATGACCCTTGAGGTACGGGTCTCCAACATACCGGCCCAGCGGCTTTATACCGGCCATGGGTTTACCTCTGTTGGGGTGCGCAAACGGTATTACACCGACAACGGCGAGGATGCATATGTGATGTACTGCTCCCTTGTAATTGCGCCTTAACGGAAAAACAGGTATAATATTCTGTAATACTTTTGGAAGGGAAGCACCATGCGGGAGACCATTTGCGGCCTTGAAATCGAATATCGCATCCAGGGCAGGGGTAAGCCCGTTTTGCTGCTTCACGGCTGGGGCGCACAGATCGACAGCTTTTACCCTGTCATCCAAAACCTCAGCACGGATCATACCGTCTACGCCTTTGATTTTCCCGGCCATGGCGGCAGCGATACCCCTTCTACCCCCTATGCGGTGGATGATTACGCTGCTGTAGCAAAGGCCTTTATGGAGCGCCACAACATCGTAGGGTGTGACACCATCGTCCATTCCTTCGGCGGCCGGGTGGCCATCAAGCTCAGCAGCAAATACCCGGATCTGTTCGGCAAGCTGGTGTTTTGCGATGCCGCCGGCATCCGCCCCAAACGCACCTTTACCTATTACCGCAAGGTGTACACCTATAAGCTCTGCAAGCGGATCGTCAAGGTAAAATGGCTCGTTAAAGTGTTAAAAGCCGTGGGTGTGGATGTGGAAAAGCGGGTGAAAGGCGCCGGCAGTGCAGAATATCAGGTACTGCCCCCCGTCATGCGGGCCAGCTTCAGCAAGATCGTCAATGAAGACCTTACCAAGTATTTAAGCAAGATCAAAAACTCCGTCCTCCTCATTTGGGGCACGGAGGATACTGATACCCCTTTGTGGATGGGTCAGCTGATGGAAGAAAAGATCCCGGATAGCGGCCTTGTGTCCCTAAAAGGCGCCGGCCACTTTGCCTATTTGGATCAATTCCAGCAGTTTATCGTCATCACCCGTCAGTTTTTGGACCATTAATCGAGAGGAACGCCCATGGAAACCTTGTTTTACACATTGCCAATCCTAGTGATCTCTGCGGTCATGGTGCTTCAGGCCATGGGCTGCAGCAGGCGCTTCTTCCATTTACTGCAGCTGGATAGCTACCAGCTGGATGGGTATGCAAAAAGCGTTGTGCGCAGCGCAAAAAAAGACCGGGATACCCTCTTGCTCCTTTGCACCGGCGTATGGTTTGCAGCGCTCTTCCTGCCCTTGCTGGAGGATGCTGCTGCCGGCCTTGGCACCGCAGTGCTGTGTGTTATGGCAGTGGTTTTGTGGCTCAAATGCAATCAGCTGAAAAAGCAGCAGGCAGAAGCCAAGGCAAAAAAAGAGTTTGTGGAAACGGCGCGGATGCAGCGCCTGCTAAAAACCTTTCGCATTCTCGTTTGGGTATGGGCGGTCATCATCAGCATTGCCGCCATTGCAGCATTGCTTCTCCTTGGCGTTACGATGCGCCCCTTGGCAGCGGGACGCCTTTACGCTCTTTGCCTGCTTATTTTGCTGCTGCCCTTAATGCTGCTGCCCCAAACGGTAGCCCTGGTGGCTCGTATCCGTCAGCCCCTTGAAAACCGCATCAATCAGGGGTTTGTGGATGACGCCAAAGCCATTTTGCGCCGCCGTCCGGAGCTCATCCGCATCGGTATCACCGGCAGCTACGGCAAAACCAGCACCAAGTTCATCCTGGGCGCCATTTTAAAGGAAAAATACAACACCTTGGTGCCCCCCAGCAGCTACAACACCCCCATGGGCATCACCCGTATGGTGCGGGAAATGCTCACGGAAGAGCATGAAGTGATGATCTGCGAAATGGGTGCCCGCAGGGTAGGGGAGATCAAAGAGCTGTGCGATATCGTCCATCCCCAGTATGGCATTTTGACCAGCATCGGCCCCCAGCATTTAGAGACCTTTTTGAGCATCGAAAATGTAGCCGGCACCAAGTACGAATTGATGCAGGCCCTGCCCAAGGACGGCATTGGCTTCTTTGCGGCAGATGATGCCTATTGCGAGGATCTTTACAAGACCCACAGCGGCAACAAGGGCCTCTTTGGCCTTCGTGAAACCGGCATGTATATGGGTGCGTCCAATATTACGGCGGGTGCCTTTGGCAGTGAGTTTGACCTTATCGCGCCTGATGGCAGCACCATCCACTGCACCACGGGGCTTTTAGGCAAACACAACATCAGCAACATCTTAGGCTGTGCTTGTGTGGCTTATGCTTTGGGCCTCACTTTAGAGGAGATCGCCCGGGGCATCGCAAAAGCGGAGCCTGTGGAGCACCGCTTGCAGCTGATTAACCCCGGCAACGGCACCCTCGTCATCGACGATGCCTTTAACAGCAACCCCAGCGGCGCTAGGGCGGCTATGGATGTGCTTTCCATGTTCCATGGCTTCCGCAAGATCTGCATCACCCCCGGCATGGTGGAATTGGGTGAGCGGCAGGAGGCGGAAAACTACGCCTTTGGCAAACGCATGGCCGAGGTTTGCGACATCGCCATTTTGATCGGTGAAAAGCAATCGGCACCCATCCGCAAGGGTTTATTGGAATGCGGCTTCCCGGAATTATTCCTGTTTACCGCAAAAAATCTGGATGAAGCAACTGCCATCCTGGGGCATTTGGTACGCCCCAAGGATGTGATCTTATTTGAGAACGATCTGCCCGATAACTATAACGAACAATAGGGGGAACTTACCATGATGAACATTGCTGTTTTCTTTGGCGGCCGCACCTGTGAGCACGACGTTTCCATCGTGACCGGCGTCCAGGCTATGGAGAACATGGATCGCAGCAAGTACAACGTACTGCCCATCTACCTGCATCGGGATGGCCTTTGGTACACCGGCAAAAATCTGACGGATATCAGCATCTACGAAAACTTCGATGCAAGTAAAGCGGTACCCTGCCGCCTTTCCCAGATCCCTGGTGAAGGCATCCTGGCGGGGGATCGTGTGATCCACATCGATGCTGCGCTCCTTTGTATGCACGGCATGCATGGTGAGGATGGTACCTTGCAGGGCATGCTGGAACTGTGCGATATCCCCTATACCAGCGCGGGGGTAGGCGGCAGTGCTGCCGGTATGGATAAAGCCCTCATGAAAAAGGTCTTTTTAGGCTGCGGATTCCCCACCGTGCCCTATGTGGAGTTTTTACGCACCGCCTTTGAGCTGGATAAAGATTCTGCCTACAACAAAGCAGAGTCCACCATCGGTTACCCCTGCTATGTAAAGCCCGCCAGCCTTGGCAGCAGCATCGGCATCACCAAAGCAAACGACCGTGAAACGCTCATCGCAGCCATGGATCTTGCTTTCAGCTATGACAGAAAGGTCATCGTGGAGCGGGGCGTGGAAAACCCCATGGAGATCAACTGCAGCGTTTTGGGCGGCGAAGGCATTGCCGAGGCCAGCCTGTGTGAAAAACCCATGGGTTGGGAAGAGTTTTTGACCTTTGAGGATAAATACATGCGGGGCGCCAAAGGTGGCAAGGGCAGCAAGGCCCCCACGCGGCAGATCCCTGCCGACATCGGCGAGGAACTCACCGGCCGCATCCAGACCATGGCAGTGGATATCTTCAACGCCATGGATTGCAAAGGCGTGGTCCGCATCGATTTCCTTGTGAACAAGGAATCCGGCGAGTTGTTTGTAAACGAGATCAACACCATCCCCGGCTCTTTGGCCTTCTATCTGTGGGAGCCCAAGGGCGTCAGCTACAGCGCCTTGCTGGATCGTTTGATCGCCATCGCATTAAAGGGTGCTGAGGAAAAACGCAAGAATTCCTATGCCTTTGAATCCGCTCTTATCGAATCCATGAAGGGCCGCAGCTTTGCCACCGGCGGTGTAAAAGGTGCAGGCGGCAAACTGGGCGGAAAATTTTAACCGATCCCCCTATAAAATCGTTGTTCTTGGAATAAAGTATGATATGATGGTTTTGTGAAGCCGAAAGGAGGTGCAGCATTGAAAGACGATTTTGAAGTGGACATCCCGGAATCCATGGATCCTGACTTGGAGGATGCAGAACATGCTGCCCCTCAGGAAGCACAAAAAGGCAATTGGCGCAAAAGCCTCAAGGGTTTTGCGGGCAAAAAGGCGGATGCAGCAGCAGACGATCAGCCGGATCTGGATGAATTGTTCCCGGAAGAGGAGTTCGATGAGCTCTTTGGCGGCATCCCCCGGGAAGAATCTCCCCGGGATGAGGCTGCGGTGGATAGCCGCAAACAGCGCACCTACAGTGCCATCGCCTACTTAACGCCCATCGGCGCCATCACTGCGTTGATCTACGGCAGAAAGGACCGCTTGGTGCGCTTCCACGGTATGCAGAGTATGGCGGTTTGGGTCATCACTGTTGCTGTGGCGCTGCTTCTGGGCGCATCCCATCTGTTTACCTCTGTTACCAGCATGATGAACCCCATAGTCCAGGTGCTGCTGGGTACCCTAAGCTATCTGCTCATCATGTCGCTGCTGGTTTCACTGATCTACTGCGTGCTTGGCGCATTTGCCCAGGTGCCCGCAAGCTTGCCCCTTATCGGCGGCACCTTGCTGCAAATGGCAGGCCTTGCGGAAGAAGAGGAGATCCCCGAAGCAGAAGAGGAACCTTTTGAACCATCGGATGAATAGATTACAAAATCACAAAACCCCTTCAAAATCCTTTGAAGGGGTTTTTTCATTGCTTTTCATGGCAGATATCATCATGAATCAACATATCATAATTAAATGATAAATAGGCGGAGACCCGCAATAACCTGCCACTGTTTTTGTCGAATCCCCACTGATTGTGCAAAAACCGTGGCGTTTCCACCGGTTTTTGTGCTATCATCCCATAAAATTGACGACGAAGGTCGATTTTATGGGAGGCCGATGGTTTGGCAGAGAAAAAACAAGGATTCACCCGGGAATGCCAGCGGATCTACGTGGGGATGGAGCCGAATTACTATTGGGTCAAGGCGGTGTACAGCCCCTTAGATGTACTCATCAACATCAATTATGCCCCCGAAGGCAAAATCAGTCCTGAGGCGGCAGAACAAAAGTTGGCGAAGTGATCAGTAAAGTTTGCCGCAGTCGGGGCAATCCGGGTCACGGAAGACCTCCATCTGGTAACTGGTAAGCCCGGCAAACTGGAAAAAGGTCAACTTGCCGGCGGGCACACTTTGCCCCAGCAGCATCCGCACCGCAACAACAGCCTGCATGGAGCCCACAGCCCCGGCAGTGCCGCCCAAGATGGGGATGGGGCCGGGGGCATTGTTGGTTTTTTCCGGGTAGACGCAGCGGTAGCAGGGGGTCTTGCCGGGTAAGATGGGTAAAATGTACCCTTCCAGCCCGCGAACGCCGCCCTCCACCAAAGGAATACCCAGTTTTACCGCATAGTGGTTGATGAGGTAACGGGTCTCGTTGTTGTCCACGCAATCCACAACAAGGTCATATTGGGAAAGGATCTCTTCCATATTTCCTTCATCCAGATACAGCTGCATCACATTGTATTTGGTATCGTAATTCAGCTTTTGCAGCTTATTGACGGCGGATTCCACCTTGGGCACGTCGATGTCATCATCGGTATGGAGGATCTGGCGATTCAGGTTGGAAAGGGACACGGTGTCGTTATCCACAATGCCGATCTCCCCAATGCCGGCAGCAGCCAGGTAGAACAGTACGGGGGAGCCCAGACCCCCTGCACCAATGACCAGCACTTTGGAATCCTTCAGCTTTTGCTGGCCCTCTTCGCCGATGCCTTTCATTACGATTTGCCGCATATATCTTTGACGATCCTGCTCTGTCAACATGAGAAACCCCTCCCAAGATCAGTTGTAGCGTTACTTTTTTACATTTTAGCGGGAAATCCCACCCGGTGCAATTGTTTTCTTGCCGCCCATGCGGTACACTACCAAATAAGACCTACTTTGGAGGAAGCAGATTGCTGAAAGTTAACGGAAATACCAGGGGCGTTTCCAACGTTCTGATGGAACAGGTACAGGCCCTTTACGAATACCGCATGCAGCGGGATGTGTTTATCAACCGGGAATTAGCCGATGAACTGGCCCGCATCACTGCTTTGCTGGGCCGTGAGATCAGCGTACTCATTGAGCGCAACGGCTCCATCTGCGATGTGAGCATCGGCCATTTTAACCGCGTCAGCATGCCGGAGTTGACCACCCGCCGCAACACCGATCGCTTGTGCGGCATTCGGTGCATCCACACCCACCCCAACGGTGTGGGCATGGTATCCGGGGTGGATATCGGCACCCTGACCAGCGCCAAGTTTGATGCCATGGCGGCCATCGGCGTAAAGGATGGCAAGGCGGATCACATGTACGCCGCCTTTATGACCAGCGAGAAGGAAGCAAAGGTCATTGGCGCCATTCCGCCCTCCCTCTTCAGCCATAAGAGCCTCATGGCCGAGGTTTTTGTGGCGGATCGCATCATTGGGCGGTTTGAGGCCTATGTTGCAAAAGAAAAGAATGAAAACGCCATCTTGGTGGGCCTGGAAGAAGCGGGCATGGAAGAATTGGCCGAATTGACCCGTACCGCAGGGGGCGTGCCCATCCATATGACGGTGCAGTCCCGCCCCAGTCCCGATAATGCCTATTACGTGGGCCGGGGCAAGGCGGAAGAACTGGCCCTGCTCCGGGGTGAGACCAATGCAGATTTATACATCTTTAACGATGAACTAAGCCCCATCCAGGCACGGAACCTGGAGGCCCTCATCGGCGCAAAGGTCATCGACCGTACCGGGCTCATCCTGGATATTTTTGCACAGCGGGCCAAATCCCGTGAGGGCAAACTGCAGGTAGAATTAGCCCAGATGAAGTACCTTTTGCCCCGGCTGACGGGCACCGGCGTGGGCATGAGCCGCCTTGGCGGCGGCATCGGCACCCGCGGCCCCGGTGAGACCAAGCTGGAGGTGGACCGCCGCCGTATCCGTCGCCGCATCTATGAGCTGGAACAGGAGATCGAAAGCGTGGACCGTCAGCGGAACATCCAGAAGGGCCGGCGGGAGCGCAGCGGCGTACCCACGGTAGCCCTGGTGGGCTATACCAACGCTGGAAAGAGCACGCTGCTAAACGCCCTGTGCGGCAGCGATGCCCTGGCGGAAAATAAACTCTTTGCAACCCTGGATCCCCTGACCCGCCGGGCGGAGCTGGGGGATGTGGAGTGCCTTATGACGGATACCGTCGGCTTTGTACAAAAGCTCCCCCATGAGCTTGTTGATGCCTTCCGCTCCACCTTGGAAGAGGCGGTGGGCGCGGACCTCATCGTCCATGTGGTGGATGGTTCCAACCCCGATTGGCAGAACCAGATGCAGGTGGTAGACGGCGTGTTAAAGGAATTGGGCGCAGGCACCATCCCGCGGATCATCGCTCTGAATAAGGCGGATCAGCCCCTTCACGCCAGCCGTAATGAGGGCATCCCCATCAGTGCCAAAACGGGCCGTGGGCTGGATGATTTAAAGGCTGCCATTACGGAAGAGATCCATAAAGCACGGGTCAAAGTCACCCTGACGGTGCCCTACCATTTGGGCGGCATCGTCAACCGTATCCGCCAAAACGGAACGGTGCTGACGGAGGAATACGGGGAAGAGGGCACCATTCTAACGGCCCTGCTGCCCCATGAATATGCAAACCGCATCCAACGGGAGCTGGAAAAGGGATGATTTTGTGAAAGAACAACGAGTAAAAGAGATTTTCACCACCCTGGGGGCGGATGCATGCGGCATTGCGTCGGCTGACGCCTTTACGGATGCCCCCCATGGCCATCACCCCAAGGATCTTTTGCCCGGGTGCAAAAGCGTCATCGCGTTTTTGCGTGCCATGCCCAAGGGCCTGGCCATGGGAGACCTGACGTTGTATGGCTATTTTAATGGCCTTGAGCCGGATGTTTTGGATCGCATCGCCCTAAACGGCGCCGGGATGCTGGAACGGGAATTCGGCTGCACCGCCTTGCCCCTGCCCGCCGATGGCCCCGTTGCCTCCTGGGAGGAAGCGACCCTGAAAAAGCAAGGGTATCTTAGCGTAAAGCACGCCGCTGTTCTGGCGGGCCTTGGCAGTATGGGCAAAAGCACCCTGCTTTTTCATGAAGCGTATGGCAACTGGGTGAACATCGGTGTGGTGCTGACGGATCTTTTCCTGCAGGCGGATCCCCCTCAGGATAGCATCTGTATTCCGGGCTGCACGAGGTGCATGGAAAACTGCCCCACGGGGGCCATCCAAAACGGCACCGTGGTACAGGCATTATGCCGCCCCCATACCTACCCCGGCGGGGGAGTGGTGGCCTGCAACACCTGCCGCACCATCTGCCCCATGAGATTTGGCAAAACAAAATAAAAAAAGAGCTGCAGTGCAGCTCTTTTTGTTTTAGTAGAATAACGGCATTTCTTCTGTGGGGTAATCCTCCCTTGCGCCCATCACCCGGGGCCAATCCCCGGTCTTTGCAATGATGAACCCCATCAGCATGCCCAGGTGGGCATTTAGGTGGCGGTGCTGGGCCAGCATGAGCATAAAACGGCTGTTGGGGCATCCTTCGGGCGCGGCAAGAAGATCATCTTCTGTAAGGTTATTCAAATAATTGCGTATTTTCATACACACAGAATCGCAGTAACAAAGCAATTCTTCCCGGGTCAAAACATCTTCGGTAACGGTATTTAAATCGTTTAAGGAAGGCTTATGGAAGGGGGGCTCTGTGTATTGCTCCGGGTTGATGAACCACTGGTCCAGGGAATGGAGGGTGTGATACACATGCTTAAATAAGGGCATGGCGCAGTATTCTTCCTGCCACATGTCCTGCGGAATACAGTAAATGACGTTTTTAATGCTCCAAAGAGCCCGCTCCGTTTGGTCTTTTATGATGGGCAGGTATGCCATGGTCTTCCCTCCAAATTTTTGCACAGTATACCACAGGGTTTTCATTAAGGCAAACAAAAAGCCCCCATCTGGGGGCTTTTTACTAGTTGCGCTTGGGCACGATCTCGATCCAGTAGCCATCGGGGTCTTCAATAAAGTAGATGCCCATGGCGGTGTTTTCATAGCAGATGCAGCCCATCTCAGCGTGCTTTTTGTGCAGGGCGTCGAATTCATCGGTCACAAAGGCCAGGTGATATTCCTTTTCGCCCAGGTTATAGGGCTCTTTGCGGTCCTTCATGTAGGTAAGTTCCAAAGAGAACCCGGTAACGCCATCCCCTAAAAACACCAAAGAAAAGGCTTCTTTGTGGTTTTCACGGATGGGCTTTAACCCCAAAGCTTCGCTGTAAAAAGCAAGGCTTTTTTCTAAATCCAGCACATTAAAGTTAAAGTGATTAAATGCGATCATGTCTGCTCCTTAGAAGTTGATCTTCTCCATCAGCCAGCTCTTCAGCTCTGCCACGGGGATGCGGATCTGTTCCATACTGTCGCGGTCGCGGATGGTAACGGTGCCGTCCTCCAGCGTGTCGAAGTCGATGGTGACGCAGTAGGGGGTGCCGATCTCATCCTGGCGGCGGTAACGTTTGCCGATGGAGCCGGTCACGTCGAAATCCACCATCATGTCAGCGCTGAGGTCGTTGTAGATCTCAAGGGCTTTTTCGGAAAGCTTCTTCTGCAGGGGCAGGATGGCTGCCTTATAGGGGGCCAGTACAGGGGAAAGGTGCAGCACGGTGCGCACATCGCCGCCGTCCAGTTCCTCTTCTTCGTAGGCATCGCACAGTACAGCCAAAGTCAGGCGGTCTACACCAACGCTGGGCTCGATGCAGTAGGGAACGATCTTCTGGCCATTGCTGGAATCCAGGTATTCAAGGGCTTCACCGCTGACGCTGGCATGGGCCTTTAAGTCAAAGTCGGTGCGGTCTGCAATGCCCCACAGTTCCTTCAGGCCGAAGGGGTAGTAGAATTCGATGTCCGTGGTGGCGTTGCTGTAGTGAGAAAGCTCTTCCTTCTCATGGTCGCGCATCTTGATGCTGCCTTCCTTGATGCCGATGGAGTAGAGGAAGTTCACGCAGAAGTTCTTCCAATATTCAAACCACTCCAGGTCCTCACCGGGCATGCAGAAGAACTCCAGCTCCATCTGCTCAAATTCGCGGATGCGGAAGATGAAGTTGCCGGGGGTGATCTCGTTACGGAAGGATTTACCGATCTGGGCAATACCGAAGGGCAGTTTTTTGCGGCTGGTGCGCAAAACGTTCTTAAAGTTTACAAAGATACCCTGAGCGGTCTCGGGGCGCAGGTATACTTCACTTGCGCTGTCCTCGGTAACGCCCATATGGGTGCGGAACATCAGGTTAAACTTGCGGATGCCGGTAAAATCATGCTTGCCGCAATCGGGGCAGGGGATGTTGTGCTCGGCAATAAAAGCTTCCAACTGTTCGCCGGTCATGCCGTCCACTTTTACCTCAAGGCCGTTTTCCTTGGCGTATTCTTCAATCAGCTGGTCTGCCCGAAAACGGGTGCGGCAGTTTTTGCAATCCATCAGGGGGTCGCTAAAGCCGCCTACATGGCCGGATGCCACCCATACCTGGGGGTTCATCAGAATTGCGGAATCCAGCCCTACATTATAGGGGGACTGGCGTACGAACTTCTTCCACCAGGCCTGCTTGATGTTGTTTTTCAGCTCTACGCCCAGGGGGCCGTAATCCCATGCGTTAGCCAGACCGCCGTAGATCTCGCTGCCGGGGTATACAAAACCCCTGTTTTTACACAGGGCTACCAGTTTATCCATGGTCAGTTCAGACATAATAAAAAACCTCCAATTCAAAAGAACAAATACTATATTAACAAAAGGTAAGGGAAACCGCAATTGATTCTGGGAATTCCTGCACCTTTTTTTACGGCAAACGTAGTATAAAGTGAGCTTGATAAAAGCTCCAATCACCTTTTTAGGAGGCAATCACATGACCAATTGCAGTCCCCTTTGTTTGATCCTTTTACTTTCCGTCTTCTGCGGTGGTAGCGGCTTTGGCTTTAACAACCGCTGCGGCTGCGGCTGCGAGGCCGATTACGCCAACAATTGCGATCAGTGCTCCAGCGGCTGCGGTGGCTTCTTTGGCCGCTCCGGCAACTCCTGCGAACTGCTCATCTACATCCTGCTGCTGTCCTGCTTCTGCGGCGGCAGTGGCTTTGGCTTTCACAACCGTTGCGGCTGCGGCTATGAAGCTTACAACGATCGTTCCTGCGGCTGCGGCTGCTAACGGCTGCGGATCCCACCGGCATAAAAAAGTCCCCGCCTTAGGGTGGGGGCTTTTTATGCTTAAAGGAAAGCACACATAACTCTTGTGATGTTTTCTGCACCTTCCGTCAAAAGCTCAGCGGCTCCCTCCATGGCGTCGTTTAATTCCATGGGGCGGTTGATGATGGAAAACACCCCTAAAATACCTTCTTCATAAACAGGCTTGTAACCGGGCAGCAAACTGCCGGAAAGGCATAAGGCGGGCTTGTTTAATTCTTTTGCCAAACGGCCCATGGCGTGGGGCACTTTACCAAACAGGGTGGAAGCATCGGTGGCGCCTTCCCCCGTTAAAACCCAATCACACTGGGCCATACGGCGCTTAAGATCCGCAGCGGATATCACGAGGTCCGTCCCTGGGATGAGCTTTGCACCCAACGCATACAGGGCCCCGCCTACGCCCCCTGCCGCACCCGCCCCGGGGGTATGGATGGTATCCTGCCCGGTTGCTGCGCTTAACAGGGTGCCGAAGTTTTTCAGGCCTGCATCCAGCACCTTGATCATCTCAGCATCGGCGCCCTTCTGGGGGCCAAAGATGGCGGATGCACCTTCCGGCCCGCACAGGGGGTTGGTCACATCACAGGCAACCATGATGTTAATACCGCTAAGGTCCATTAGCCCACTTAAATCGATGCGGGCCACGCGGAGCATCTCTTCACCGGTACAGGCGGTAAGCTCTGCTCCGTCTGCATCGTAAAAACGGGCGCCCAATGCGTGCAGCATGCCCATGCCCCCATCGTTGGTGGCGCTGCCGCCGATGCCTACGATGAGTTCCTTTGCGCCCGTCTCAAGGGCCGCCCGGATGATCTCACCCGTGCCGATGCTGCTGGTGTTCATGGGGTTGCGCAAGTGCTGGGGCACCATGGCAAGGCCGCTGGCAGATGCCATCTCCACCACCGCACTGCCGCCATGGAGCACCCCGTAAAAGGACGCTGCTTTTTCTCCCAGCGGCCCCGTCACCACAGCCTCTTCCTTTTTGCCGCCCATGGCGGAAAGGAAGGCGTCCACCGTGCCGTCACCGCCATCGGCCATGGGGGCCAGGTCCACCTCTACGCTGGGGTCAGCGGCATGGATGCCTTTGGCCATGGCCTCGGCCACCAGGTGGGCGGCCAAAGAACCTTTGAATTTATCGGGGCAGATGAGAATGCGCATGTTCATTCACTCCTAAAGCAACAAATAATGAAGCACACCACCGCATAGGTTATATGGGGTGATGTAAAATGGATCAGTCAAAACCGAACCCGGCGCACAAAATCAGGCTAAAACCACCCGGGGTCACAGCTTTATGGGTACTATCCACCCTGTTTACCCTGGGGTGGGCAGCGATGCCCATGGGCCATTTTACCCCCAATGCCATAAACGGTGATCTGCTGCTGATCCACCTGGCCTTTTCCTTGCCGGTGGGGCTCTGCTGCTATGTTTACCGCAAACGGGGGCTAAGGGGCAAATGCCTTTACCTTTGTATGTGCCACCTGGCACTGATGCCCCTTGGGGCATACCTGTATTTTGCTGCCATCAACGGGCCCCTCGCCATGCTCACGTTGTTCCTGAGTCTGGTTTCCGGGGTCTTTTGCGCCCTGTGGGGGATGGAGTATTCCACCCTGGCCTCCTGGTTGTGGGCGCCTTATTTAGGGTATTTGTGCTATCTGCAAATGGGGCTTTACACCTATGTGATGCTTTGTTAGCGCTCCATCAGTTCAAGCCGCTCCCCATCGGGGCCGGCAAAAAAGATGATGCGGCCGCCCATGGCGATGCGGGGCTCGTCGCTTTCAAACACCACACCTGCAGCACGCATCGTGGCCAGTGTGGCATCGTAATCATCGGCATAAAACGCCAGATGGATCTGCCTTTTACCCGGCTGCTGGGTGTATTCAGCATCCTCCACCAGCTCGATGGAAAAGCTGCCGTGGTCCATAAACCGGATGCGGGTGACGGAATCCCCCTTATCAAGCTCGTTATAGCGGCCAAGGGTAAACCCCAGGATGTCCTTGTAAAACGCAACGGATCGGTCCAGATCCTTTACTCGAATCCCTGCATGAGCGTGTCCCAATACCATAGCGATCCCTCCTTTGTTTGGTTCTATCATAGCATAGAACCCCGGGGCAGAAAAGGGAAAAGCCACGGGTGAAATCATTGTGAGAACGGGGGATAACTGCTATAATAAGTAGAATCATAGTAGCAAGGAGGGATGACAGGTGCTGTTTGTCATGGATGTTGGCAACTCCAACATTAAAATGGGCATCTTCCGTGGGGATGAGCTGGTGCGCAGCTTTCGGATCCGTACGGATCACAAGCGCAGCAGCGATGAATACGGCGTCACCATGCATTCCTTTTTTCAGTGTCTGAGCATGAGGATGGAGGACTGCAGCGGCGTGATGATCAGCAGTGTGGTCCCCGGGCTCAACTATACCTTGGAGCGGATGGTCCACACCTACTTTGGGCTGGATCCCATCTTTGTTTCCAGCAAGCTCAACTGCGGCGTGAAGATCCACTACAGCCCAGCGGCCTCTTTGGGTGCAGACCGCATCGCCAATGCCTGTGCGGCCTATGGTGAATACGGCGGCCCTGTGATCACTGTTGATTTCGGCACCGCCACCACCTTTGGCGTGGTGGATGGCAGCGGCTGCTTTGTGGGCGGCGCCATCGCCCCCGGCATCCAGACCTCTGCCGATGCCCTCATCAGCCGGGCCAGTAAATTGAGCAGCTTCACCTTTGAAAACCCCGAAAAAGCCATTGCGGATAACACTGCCGATGCCTTGCAGGCCGGCGTGGTCTACGGCTTTGCCGGGCTGACCGACGGCATCTTAAAACGGCTGAAGGCAGAAATGCCCGGCAGCACCGTGGTGGCCACCGGCGGTCTGTGTGATGTCATCGCCCGGTGCAGCGAACATATCGATCACGTGGATAAGCTGCTCACCTTAAAGGGCATTCGCCGGTTATACCGGTTAAACACCGAGGAAAAATAGGCAAAGGCCTTATTTACCAATAAAGTATTTTAGTTGGAGGACACTCATGAAAGTTAGGATCGGCCTCATTGGCTGCGGTGTGGTAGGCACCGGCATCGTACATCTGCTCAGTAAAAACGGCGGCCTCATCAGCGAGCGTGACGGCGTGGAATTTGAGATCGCAAAGATCCTGGTCGGCAATGTGGACAAACCCCGCCCCGGCGTGGACCCTGCCCTCATCACCGGCGATATCGAGGATATTTTAAAGGATGATTCCATCTCCATCGTGTTGGAGGCCATGGGCGGCGTCAACCCCGGCTTAAGCTATGCCCAGCGGTGTATGGAAGCCGGCAAACACTATGTAACGGCCAATAAAGAGCTGATGGCAAAACATTGGGAAGAATTAAACGCAGCAGCCAAAAAGGGCGGCGTAAGCCTTTCCTTTGAGGCCAGCGTGGCTGGTGCCGTGCCTGTTATCCGCATGCTCATGGGCAGTCTGCGCCCCAACCGTATGAGCAGCGTCATGGGTATCATCAACGGTACCACCAACTATATTTTAAGCCAGATGGCCCAGAACGGCACCGGCTATGCCGAAGCCCTCAGCGATGCCCAGCGCCTGGGCTATGCCGAGGCCGACCCTACCGCCGATGTAGAGGGCTTTGATGCCGCCTACAAGCTGTGCATCCTCTGCGGTCTGGCCTTTGGCGTGCGGGTCAAGCCCGATGACGTCCTTAGGGAAGGCATCAGCAAGATCAGTGCAATGGACATCCAGCTGGCAAAAGAGCTGGGCTATGTCATCAAACTTTTAGGCATCGGTAAGGATAACGGCGAGACGGTGGAAGCCCATGTACACCCCGTTATGATCCCCCAGCACAGCCC